>CAYWZC010000156.1:0-5113 GCA_964462745.1 uncultured Rhodanobacteraceae bacterium | reverse complement strand
TTCATCGCATTCAATTGCAACATGGCTCGCCTAAAAAGGGTCCGGAAGATTCACCCTGATTCCCGATCCTCCAAGGAGCACAGCATGTCCAGATTCCTCCCGACGCGTATCGCCGCGATGGCCGCGGCGTCCCTGTTCAGCATGGCGGCCGGTGCGACCGACGTCACCGGGGCCGGTTCGAGCTTCGTTTATCCGGTGCTGTCGAACTGGTCGGCGAGTTTCGCCGAGGCGACCGGCCACCACGTGAATTACCAGTCGATCGGCTCGGGCGGCGGCATTGCCCAGATCAAGGCCGGCACCGTCGACTTCGGCGCATCCGACAAGCCGCTGTCCGGGCAGGAACTCGACCAGCACGGACTCGGCCAGTTCCCGCTCGTCATCGGCGGCATCGTGCCGGTGTTCAACGTCGAAGGCATCGAACCCGGCGCGCTGGTGCTGGATGGCAACGTGCTTGCGAACATCTTCCTCGGCAAGGTCACGCACTGGAACGATCCGGCCATCGGGGCGCTGAACGGCGACCTCGCGCTGCCCGATGCGAAGATCACCGTCGTGCATCGCTCGGATGGATCGGGCACGTCGTTCAACTTCACCAACTACCTGTCCAAGGTCAGCCCGGAATGGAAGGATTCCGTCGGCGAAGGCACCGCGGTCAAGTGGCCGGTCGGTGTCGGCGGCAAGGGCAACGAGGGCGTCGCGGCCTACGTCAAGCAGATCAGGAACTCGATCGGCTACGTCGAATACGCCTATGCGCTGAAGAACGACATCGGCTACGCGCTGTTGAAGAATGCGGCCGGCAAGACGGTCCAGCCGAACGGCGCGAGTTTCCAGACCGCCGCGGCGAGTGCGGACTGGGCCGGTGCGAAGAACTTCAACCTGATCATGACCGATGCGCCCGGCGAGAACGCGTGGCCGATCACCGCGACAGTGTGGGCGATCCTGTACAAGCAGCCGAAGAACGCGGAGAACGCGAAAGTCGTGTTCGAGTTCTTCAAGTGGGCGCTGGAAAACGGCCAGGCGCAGGCCGAGTCGCTCGATTACGTGCCGTTGCCGGAAAGCCTGGTCGAGCAGATCGAGGCGTACTGGAGCGCCGAGTTCAAGCTGTAAAGAGAAGTAACGAATCGCGACGGAAGCTCGCTCCCGTCGCGGCGCCAGGGCAAGGACACGTGGTCCGGGCAAGGCCGAAGCGCACCCCGGGGGCGGCGTAATGACGCCGGGGATGGAGCCCCCGGTTGCGCTTCGCTCACCCGGGCTGCACGGTTGCAACAAGAAGTAACGCATCGCAACGGAAGCTCGCTCCCGTGGCCGTGCATGGGCAAGGACATGTAGCCCGGGTAAGGCCGAAGGCCGCACCCGGGGGGCGGCATAATGACGCCGGGGATGGAGCCCCCCCCGGGTGCGCTTCGCTTACCCGGGCTACACGGCTGTAATAAGAGGTAACGCATTGCAACGGAAGCTCGCTCCTCGGCGTGCTCGGGCGCAGGAACCGGCTTCAGCCGTGATGCTTCCGGCTTCGATATTCTGCTTGGCATCGAGGCTGAAGCTTCTCCCATAAACGCGGGAGGGGCGTCAGTCACGATGCATTTGCCGTTCGATGGTCAGCAACGGAACCCATGCCAACCGCAACCGCACAAGCCATCTCGATCGCCGACCCCGGTGAACGCCGCAGCCGCATCGACGCGCGCAACGATCGCTGGTTCCGGCGTGCGCTCATGGCGTGCGCGTTGCTGGTGCTCGCGGCGCTGCTCGGCGCGGCGTTGTCCACGTTGTGGGGCGGGCGGGAAGTGCTGTTCGGCAATGGCTTGCAATTCCTGACCAGTGCCGAGTGGAATCCGGTCGAGAACCATTACGGTGCGCTTGCGCCGATCTTCGGCACCCTCGTCACCTCGCTCATCGCGATCCTGATCGCGGTGCCGATCAGCTTCGGCATCGCGCTGTTCCTGACCGAGATCGCGCCGGCCTGGCTGCGCGGCCCGGTCGCGACCGCGATCGAGATGCTGGCCGGCATCCCGTCGATCATCTACGGCATGTGGGGCCTGTTCGTGTTCGTGCCGTTCATGGCCGAACACGTCGACCCGTGGCTCAGTGAAACCCTCGGACCGCTGCCGCTGGTCGGTCCGCTGTTCGACGGTCCGCCGCTGGGCCTTGGCATCCTGACCGCGGGCATCGTGCTCGCGATCATGATCATCCCGTTCATTTCCTCGGTCATGCGCGAGGTGTTCCGGACCGTCCCCGCGCGACTCAAGGAATCGGCATTCGCGCTCGGCTCGACGACCTGGGAAGTGGTCTGGGACATCGTCCTGCCGTACACGCGCTCGGCGGTTATCGGCGGCGTGTTCCTCGGCCTCGGTCGGGCCCTCGGCGAAACCATGGCGGTGACCTTCGTGCTCGGCAATTCCTACGACATCAGCGCATCGCTGCTGATGCCGGGCACCTCGATTTCCTCGTCGATCGCGAACGAGTTCAACGAAGCGGTCGGCACGCATCGTTCGGCCCTGATCGCGCTCGGCTTCCTGCTGTTCGTGGTGACCTTCATCGTGTTGCTGGTCGCGCGGCTCATGCTGCGCCGGCTGGAGCGCAGGGAGGGCAACCGGTGAGCGCAGCGGCATCCATCTACCGGCGTCGCTACGCGCGCAATGCCGTTGCGCTGGTCCTCGGCAGTCTCGCGACCGGGTTCGGCCTCGTGTTCCTCGCCTGGATCCTGTGGGTCACGGTCACCCGCGGCATCAGCGCGATCGGCATGCCGCTGTTCACGAAGATCACCGCCTATGCCGACCAGGGCGGTCTCGCGAATGCGATCGTCGGCAGCGTGATCATCGACCTCATGGCGATCGCGATGTGCGCGCCGGTCGGGGTCATGGCCGGCGCGTGGCTCGCCGAGTACGCGCGCCGCAGCCGCCTCGGCGAGACGATCCGCTTCCTCAACGACATCCTGCTGTCCGCGCCGTCGATCGTCATGGGCTTGTTCGTGTACGTGATCGTGGTGCTGCCTATGACGCACCTGAGCGGCGGAAGCACGTCGTTCTCGGCGTTCGCGGGCGCGGTCGCACTGGCCCTGATCGGACTTCCGGTGATCGTGCGTACGACCGACGAGATGCTGCAACTGGTTCCGTCCACGTTGCGCGAGGCGGCGCTGTCGCTCGGCATCCCGCAATGGAAGCTGACCGTGCAGGTACTCCTGCGCGCGGCCGGTTCCGGCATCCTGACCGGCGTGCTGCTCGCGCTCGCGCGTCTCGCGGGGGAAACCGCGCCGCTGCTGTTCACCGCGTTCGGCAACAACTTCATGGCCTACGGGCCGCTCGACAAGATGGCCAGCGTGCCGACCGCGATCTACCAGTACACCAACGATCCCAATCCGGCCCTGCATGCGATCGCGTGGGCCGGCGCGCTGCTGATCACGCTGTTCGTGCTCGGTCTCAGCCTGCTCGCGCGATTGCTGTTCGCTCCCCGGAAGATGAACCATGACTAGCGCTGCCTTGCCCATCGATGCCGTGCCGGCTGTCGACAAACCACGCATCACGGTGCGCGGACTGGACTTCTTCTATGCGGATTTCCATGCGCTCAAGTCGATCGACATGGACATCCCGAACCGCCAGGTCACCGCGATCATCGGGCCATCGGGCTGCGGCAAGTCGACCCTGCTGCGCATCTTCAACCGCATCTATGCGATCTACCCGGGCCTGCGTGCGAGCGGCGAAGTGCTGCTCGACGGCGAGAACATCCTCGATCCGCGCTATTCGCTGAACCGCCTGCGCAGCAAGATCGGCATGGTGTTCCAGAAGCCGGTGCCGTTCCCGATGACGATCCACGAGAATGTCGCGTGGGGTATCCGTCATCACGAGGACCTGTCGCGCGTCGACCTGGACGACCGCGTCGAACAGGCGCTGCGCAGCGCGGCGTTGTGGGATGAAGTCAAGGACAAGTTGAAACAGAGCGCCCTGGGCCTGTCCGGAGGCCAGCAGCAACGTTTGTGCATCGCGCGTGGCATCGCGTTGAAGCCCGACGTGCTGCTGCTCGACGAGCCGACGTCGGCGCTCGACCCGATCGCGACGGGGCGCATCGAGCAGCTCATCGAGGAACTCAAGCGCGACTACACGATCGTCATCGTGACCCACAACATGCAGCAGGCCGCGCGCGTTTCGGACCATACCGTGTTCATGTATCTCGGCGAGCTGGTCGAGTTCGGCGATACCGAGAAGATCTTCACCAAGCCGGACAAGCGGCAGACCGAGGACTACATCACCGGAAGGTTCGGGTGAACGAGAGCGGCCCCTCTCCGTCCGGGACAGGGGAACGAGACAACGCGAGACAGGAAGCACGAACATGAGCCCCGAACACATCATCAAGAGCTACGACCAGGAACTCTCGCGCCTGACCGGCGAGATCGCGCGCATGGGCGAGTTGGCCGTACTCCAGCTCGAAGCCGCGATCGACGTGGTCGAGCGTCGCGACGAGCGCGCCGCGATGCGCGTGGTGGACAACGACGACGCGATCGACCTCATGGAAGACGAAATCAGCCACGATGTCGTGCGCCTGCTCGCGTTGCGCGCGCCGATGGCGCGCGACCTGCGCGAGGTGTTCGCCGCGCTGCGCATCGCATCCGACATCGAACGCATCGGCGACTACGCAACCAACGTCGCCAAGCGCGCGATCCCGCTGTCGATGGTCGCACCGGTTCCACCGGCCCGCGGCCTCGCCCGCCTGTCCGACCTCGCGGCCGCATCGGTGCGCAAGGTCATCCAGGCGTACCGCGACGGCGACGCCGAGCACGCGCACGAAGTCTGGAAGGACGACGTCAAGCTCGACGAGGCCTATACCAGCCTGTTCCGAGAACTGCTGACCTACATGATGGAGGACCCGCGCAGCATCAGCTCGTGCACGCACCTCCTGTTCATGGCCAAGAACATCGAGCGCATCGGCGACCACGCGACCAACATCGCCGAGAACGTCTGGTACGTCAGCACCGGCGAAACCCTGACCGGCTCACGCAAGACCGCCGACCACACCGTCGTCACTCCACCGTGACGGCGTCCCCGGCCCAGCAGGAACCGGCCGCAGGATCGCCGCAGGAACCGCCTGTAGGAACCGGTCGTAGGAACCGCTCTAGGAACCGCTG
>CAYWZC010000155.1:0-5130 GCA_964462745.1 uncultured Rhodanobacteraceae bacterium | reverse complement strand
ACCCGCGCGCCGCGCGTTGCGCGTCGACCCGATGGTCGCGCTGCGCGACGAATGAACGAGGAAGACGCATGAACCTTTTGCAAGGCTTTCGCCGCCATACGCGCTCACCGGGATTTGCTTTGACGATGTTCGTGCTCGTCGCTGCGGTGACGGCGATCAACGCGACCGTGTTCGGCGCGATCGACACGCTGCGTTGGAGGTCGTTGCCGTATGCAGCGGACGACAGTCTGGTCCGCCTGCAACTGAAGCTGACCAGGATCGATAACGAAAGTGGACTCAGCGAGCTGTACCGCGAGGAACTCGCGCGCGACACGAGGACGTTCCGGGGCGTCGCCGGTTTCG
Source organism: uncultured Rhodanobacteraceae bacterium (assembly GCA_964462745.1). Classification (GTDB taxonomy): domain Bacteria; phylum Pseudomonadota; class Gammaproteobacteria; order Xanthomonadales; family Rhodanobacteraceae; genus Dokdonella_A. The sequence goes on along the minus strand of CAYWZC010000155.1, from coordinate 4,788 downwards.
TCGACACCAACCGCACGCACAGCGACAGCGAAGGCCGACCTTGGCGCATCACGCTGGTGACCCCGGACCTGGATGCCGTGCTCGGCGTTGCACCTGCACTCGGCCGCGGCATCGCGAATGCCGACACACACGATGGCACGGATCGCGTGCTGGTGATTTCCGACGATCTGTGGCGACACCGATTCCATGCCGACCCCGGGATCGTTGGCCGTACGGTGCGTTTTGGCGAGCGCACCGACACGATCATCGGAGTGATGCCACGTGGTTTCGCGTTTCCGGACACGCAGACGGATGCGTGGCGACCGTTCGTGCCACCGACGCGGAGGTCTGCCGTCGACGGCATCGGTGAACTCGATGTCATCGCTCGCCTCGAAGATGGCGTGACACCCGTGCAGGCGCGCGTCTCCCTCGAACGCGTTTTCGACGGGGGCAAGGCACTCGGTCCGATGGCGTCGATGTTCATCGACGGCATGGGAGCGCAGCCGCACGCGGAACCGTGGCGCAATCATTTCTTCGCACGGCATGTGCAGCCGTTGGCGATGCTGCAACTCGCGGCCCTGATCCTGCTGCTCGTGGTCGGTGCGAACCTCGTCAACCTGCAACTCGACCGCTTGCTCGGCCGCCGCCGCGAGTTCGACATCCGTCGTGCACTCGGTGCGGATGAGCGAGCGATCGCGGCACAGGCCGTGCGCGACATCGCGTTGCCCGTTGGCGTGGGAGTCGTCGTCGGGCTTGCGCTCGCCGTGCCCGGCATGCACCTGCTCGCGCTGCGCCGATTGATGCCGGAATCCATGCCGGCGCAGATCGGCTTCAGTCCGGCGATGCTCGGCTGCGGCGCATTCATCGCCACGGTGACACTGGCGACGGCGCTGTTTGCCGTTCGCCTTTCGCGTGGCCGTGCCACGCTTGCCGCGCGAGGTAGCGCGGCGGGTCTCGGCCGCCTGCGACCGGCGTTGCTGGTCGCGCAGGTCGTGTTGACCACGGCGTTGCTCGGCAGTGCGATCTTGCTCATGCGCAGCGCGGTCAACGTACTCGACGTCGATCGGGGATTCGACGCCGAGGGTGTGCTCATGGTGGGCATTGACCTCGGCACGCCTGCACGGCGGCAACCGGGGTACGATCCACGCGACGACGGCGAGCTGAAGGCAACCATCGACAATCTGCGGGCGCGTACTGCCGCGCTCCCGGGTGCCCAGCATGTGGCGACTGCCGACATTTCCCCGTTCAGTGGGGGAGAGGCGTTCGTCGTCTCGCATGTTCCCGGGCAGGATGAACCGCAGCAACTGCGCTCACGTACGGTTTCTTCCGGCTATTTCGCGACGCTTGGCATCCCCCTCCTGCGCGGTCGCCTGTTCGATGGCGGTGATGCCCGAGATGGCGCGGGCACGGCGGTCGTTGTCGACGAGTTGTACGTTCGGCGCTACCTGCAAGGACGCGATCCGCTGACGGCGAGTATCGGCATCGACCGCAGGGCGCCCGACAGCGAGGACTACCTCGAGAGCCCGATCGTCGGCGTCGTGCGATCGGTGAAGACCGTTTCGCTCGAGGAGCACGACGACATGCCGACGGTCTACCGTGCGTCCGGCATTCCGAGCCCGGCGTTCATCCTGCTCGTGCGCAGCAAAGGCGACCCCGCGTCGTTGGTCGAACCCATGCGTCGTCTCGTGCAGGAGCAGATCCCCGATGCGCTGATCGCGTTCAACCAGCCGCTCGAACAGCGCGTCGAGGCGAGCTTTGCCGCACGTCGTGGCCTGCTCGAAACAATCAGCGTGTTCGCCACGATGACGCTCGCGCTTGCCGCGATCGGCCTCGCCGCGGTGCTGGGTTTCGCGATCCGGCGTCGCAGCGGCGAACTCGGCGTGCGCATGGCGCTCGGTGCGACGCCTGCGCGGGTCCGCAACCTGGTCCTGCGCCAGGGCGGCGCGCTGGTCGCATGCGGCATCGTGCTCGGGCTCGGCGCCGGGCTCGGCCTCGCACGCCTGCTCGCCGACCGCCTGTTCGGCGTGTCGTTCGCCGATCCGGCGAGCTGGATCGCGAGCGCGCTGCTGGTCGGCACGGTCGCGCTGTTCGCCTGCTGGCTGCCCGCACGCCGCGCCGCGGCCACCGATCCGCTCATCGCGTTGCGCGACGAATGAGATTTTCAATGAAAATTGTCCAATTCCCGCATCGCCAATTGCGTGTGCTCCATCCGCTGTCGTGTGATCCGCCTTTGCCATGAGCTCATTCGGTATCCATCACATGCTGCGTGGGCTGCGACGATCGCCCGGTTTCAGCCTGACCATCGTGTTGCTGCTGGGCCTCGCCTTCGGAGCTTTGGCATGCATGGCGAGTGTGACGTACGGACTGATTCACAAGCCGCTACCTTATCCGCGCGCGGAACACCTGGTGGCGATAGGGACGCGCATGGCAGGTGTACAGCACGACATCGGCCTGTCGGTACCGTTGCTCGACAGGGTGACGCAGTATGCACAGACGCTGGACGGAATAGCCTCGTATCGCATCGACGAACGGCTATTGGGCGACGACGACCGACAACGCGCGGGCTCGCTGCAGATCGCCCGTGTAGAACCCGCCCTGTTCGGATTGCTCGGCGCACAGCCGGCGCTGGGGCGGGTGCTTGCAGACGAAGATGCCGCGCAAGCAGCAGCCCATCAGTTGGTGATCTCGTGGGACGAATGGCAACAACGTCATGCGGGGGCAAGTGACGTCATCGGGCGCCGCATCCGACTTGGCGACGAGGATTGGCGAATTGCCGGGGTCATGCCGCGCGGATTCGCTTTTCCCTCGCGCGACATCCGTGCGTGGTTGCCGCTCGGCTTCAGCAAGGAAGAACGCGCGGTGTCGAACGCGGGCAGCTTTGACGGCCTGCGGGCGATCGCCCGTATCCGTGCCGGTACGAACCCTTCTGCTTCATCGGCTGAAATGAACGGATTGGCTCGTTCCATTCCGGAACTCGCCGAATCCTTCGGAAAGGATGGCAACTTTCGTATCGAGGTCAAGCCGCTGCGTTCGATCTGGATCGGAGAGCGACAAGACGCGTTGGTGCTGATGCTGCTTGCATCGGTAATGGTGTGGTTGCTGACCGCTGCAAATGTCGTAAACCTGTTTCTGGCGCGAGCGTTGGCGCGTCAGCATGAATCGGCATTGTTGGTCGCGCTGGGTGCGAATCGTTGGCACCGCACACGTGCGGTAGCGCTCGAGGCGGCGACTTTGAGCGCTGTCGGTGCATTACTCGGATTCGCGTTGCTACCGTTCGGTTTGGCGTTGCTGCGGCACTTCGACTTTCTACCGCGGGGGACTCCGCAGGAGATCGGTATCGACGCGCCGACGCTCGCGCTGGTCGCGGTGCTGGCGGCGGTACTTTGCGCGATACTCACGATCGCAGGCCTTTCTGCACAACGCGGTAACCTGCACGAGAGAATTCGCAGCGGCAGCGCGCGCCATACTTCGAGCGGCGCTGCGCAGGTGGTGCGTAAGGTCCTGGTCGTCACGCAGCTCGCTTTGACCGTCGCGTTGCTGTTCGGCATCGGCGTGTTGCTCCGCAGCTCGCACAACCTGCTCACCGAGGACATCGGTTTCGCTCGTGACAACCTGCTTTATGCGAACGTGAACGATATTGCCCCGTGGAACGCGAGTACGGCATTGCGCCGCGTTCGGCTGGCTACGCTGGTGGAACGTGTCCGGGCACTTCCCGGCGTGGCCGACGCCGCGCTCGGTAACATGGTGCCGTTTGGCGGCAACGCCAGCACTTCAAACTACAGGCTGCCCGGTCCGGAGAACGTCACGCTTCGACTGGCCGGTTACAGCCAACAGGTCGACGACGACTATTTCTCCACTCTCGGCGTCGCCATGGTGCGTGGTCGCGCATTCACGGCCGAGGAGGTGCGCGCACGCGCGCCAGTCGTGATCGTCGATCAGCTGTTCGTGAAGCGTCATTTTGCCGATGTCGATCCAATTGGACGCCACGTCACGATCGGCAGCGGTCCCGAACTGAACATCGTCGGCGTCGTGCCAACGCTCAAGCAGCGCGCGCTCGACGAGGTCGCGGATCGTGTTTCGATGTATCGACCGAACCCTGCACCGGATCATGCTGCCCTGGTGCTGCGTACGAGCATCGACCCCTCCGCACTCGCGGCGCCCCTCAAGTCGCTCGCTGCCGAGCTTGCACCCGATGGTTCCATCGGAGCCGTCGTATCGATGAGCCAGCGCATCGCCGACACGCTGCGCGAGCGTACGCGCCTCAACGCGCTGCTCGGCCTGCTCGGCTTAACCGCGTTGCTGCTCGCGACGATCGGGCTGTACGCCGTGCTCGCCTATGCGGTCCGCCTGCGCGTGTCGGAGTTTGGCGTTCGCATGGCGCTTGGTGCGAATACGTCCACCATCCTGCGCGAAGTACTCGGTCAGGGTTTGCGGCTGATCGGTGTCGGCGTCGTAATCGGCCTGCCACTCGCCGGGATCTTCGCGCGACTGCTTGCGGACAAGCTGTACCGTACGGGGCCGTTCGATCTTTCCACGCTGGTAGCGGTTCTCGGTGTCCTCGGCAGCGTCGGCTTGTTCGCCTGCTGGCTACCCGCACGCCGCGCCGCGGCCACCGATCCGCTCATCGCGCTGCGCGACGAATGAACGGACCGCATCGAGGTCCCAATCGACGCTACGCCCGAAGACATCACCCCACACAAACCAGAGGCACCTCCATGATCCATCTCGAAAACGTCGAAAAATCGTGGCCGCTCGCGGGCGGGCGCACCTGGGTGCTGCGCAACATCAACCTCGACATCGCCGAGGGCG
>CAYWZC010000154.1:0-5326 GCA_964462745.1 uncultured Rhodanobacteraceae bacterium | reverse complement strand
TTCGGCAGGCGGACCGCCTGGCTGTTGCCTGATTGGAAGACTTTTGCGGTGGTCACGGCAGATCCGAAATCGAGTGGATACGAGAAGTATATACTTCGTTCGGGTGTCTGGAAAGCCGTTGGGTACCGGGTGCCTCTTTTTGGGAACAAGCTTCCGCTGGGTTTTTTTGGCGTCGGTGAGCCAACGGCAAGGCATCGCGGCTGAAGCCGGCTCCTACCGGTTTACGGCTTTTTGGTTGGGCTTCGCTGCGCCCAGCCCAGCTGCCGGACCTAATTTTTGTAGGAACAAGCTTCAGCTGTGATGCTTCTGGTGTCGGTGAGCCAAGGGCAAGGGCATCGCGGCTGAAGCCTGCTCCTACCGGTTTGCGGCTTTGTGGTTGGGCTGGGTTCGCGAAGCCCAGCGCGGAGTATTGCGGATTGCGGTGACCTCCGCGACCTGTTTCGCACGCTATGCGTGGGGCCGGTACATCAACGCCGTGATCTGCTCCGAGATCAACCCGATCAGGAACACGATGACGGCGGCGCTGAACAGCAGCGTGCTCATGTTGGTGAAGCGGTGCAGGGTCACGTAGGTGTAAGCGTAATTCGCGAGGCCGAGCACGAAGAACAGCGCGCTGGTCGGCACGAACAGCTTGAGCGGCGAGTACAGGGTCGCGATCTTGAAGATGATGAGCAGGAAGCGCAGGCCGTCGCGCACGGGTTTGATGTGGCTGGTGCCGACGCGTTCGGCGGCGACGATCGGTTCGTAGCGGACGCCGTAGGCGCTGCGGAAAAATGCCATCGTGCTGGTCGTCGGATAGGAGAAGCCGTTCGGCAGCAGGTGCAGGAATTCGTGGAACCGGTCGGCGCGCACGGCGCGGAAGCCGGAGGTGAGGTCGGCGATGCGGTGGCCGGTGATCTGGCTCGCGAACCAGTTGTAGAACGCGTTGGCGAGGCCGCGACCGACGCCGGCCTGGCTGCTCCAGTCGCGCGCGCCGACGACCATGTCGTAGCCTGCATCGAGTTTCGCAACGAGGCGCGCGATGTCGGCCGGATCGTGCTGGCCGTCGGCGTCCATGAATACCAGGATGTCGCCATGCGCCGCGCGCGCGCCGCGCTTGATCGCGGCGCCGTTGCCCATGGAGTAGGGCGAGGACAGGCAGGTGACGCCGTGTTCGCGGCACAGCGCGGCGGTGTCGTCGGTGGAGCCGTCGTCCACGATGAGGATTTCCGCATCCGGTTGCGCGGATTTCAGCCGCGGCAGCAGGTTGCGCAGCGCGGCGGCTTCGTTCCGGGCGGGAAGGATGATGCTGATCATGTGGAATGGTATTCGTGGCCCCGCGACAGGGTAACGGTTGCGGCGGCCGGTGTCGCGGGGTTCGGGGCAAGGCCGTCGCGGTTGGCACGCGGGGTTGCGCCAACCGTGCGCGTAGAGCGGAGCTTGCTCCGCTTTCGGGGCGTCAGTCGCTTTCGGGCCCCAGTCGAGCAAGCTCGGCTCTACGGGTGAGCGGTGTGTCGTAGAGCCGAGCTTGCTCGGCTTGGGGTGCGAAAGAGCGGGGGCAGCAGAGTAGCCCGGGTAAGCGCAGCGCACCCGGGATCCGTACTTGCAATCCATCCCGCGGTTGGATTTCGCGATTCCGGCACGGCAATCGCAGGTCGGCTTGATGGTGCGGAAGAGCAAGGGCAGCGGAGCAAGCTCCGCTCTACGGGATCGCGAGGGTTTTGTAGAGCCGAGCTTGCTCGGCTTGGTGGTGGGGGAGGCAAAGTGTGTAGGTCGGGCTCAAGCCCGACGTGGGGACAGGTGTTGCAAGATCGTCCGCCAATGCTGCGGGTTTCGTGTCGGCCTGGGTCGGTCCTACGCAAGATTCCAGGCATTTGGGTATGCCGGCTTGATTTGCCTTATGCTTTGCTGTCGCAAATCATGAGATACGCCCCATGAAACCGTCCGACGTTGTCCGCTCGAATCGCGAGGAGATTCATCGCGTCGTGGCGGCGAACCGCGCCGCCAATCCGCGTGTGTTTGGCTCCGTCCTGCACGACGCAGATACCGAAGACAGCGATCTGGATCTTCTTGTCGATCCGTTGCCCGGCGCTACCCTGCTGGATATCGGCGCGATTCAATTCACGCTCGAACATTCCCTGGGTATCGCCGTGGACGTATTGACACCGGGCGATTTGCCACCTCGTTTTCGCGACAAGGTGATCGGTGAAGCGATCCCGCTATGAATCGCGCAGCCGGGTTTCGTCATCTTGACTACATGGATCACATGGTCGAAGCCATCGATCTGGCTCTGGGTTACGTCGATGGTATGGACAAGGCGACCTTATCTTGATGACCGTAGAACTCAGCAGGCGGTAATCATGAACATCCTCGTGATCGGTGAGGCCGCGACCCGAATGGCCGAGAAGTACCCGGAATTCGCGCAGCAACATTCGCATATACCGTGGGGCAGCATGCGCGGAATGCGCAACCGTCTTGCGCATGGCTACTTCGATATTGATCTGGATGTTGTGTGGGAAACATTGCGCAAGGATCTGCCTGACCTTCGGGATGGCCTGGCGAAGATTGTCCCGCCGTAGTGTAGCGTGCACCTTGTGCACGATCGCTCTGCTTGGGGATCAGCCGAGCAAGCTCGGCTCTACGAGTGAGGTGTGTGTCCGTAGAGCGGAGCTTGCTCCGCTTTCGGGGCGTCAGTCGCTTTCGAGCCCCAGCCGAGCAAGCTCGGCTCTACGAGGTTCGGGTTAGTCCGCGAATGCGTCGTCGAGCCAGTCGTGCATGAGCCGGTAGGCGCGTTTGCTGATGGCGGCGTCGTAGCGGCAGCCTTGCGAGTTTTCGCCGACTTCGGTGAAGCAATGCACGGCGCCGCCGAACACGACGAATTGCCACGGCACGTCGGCGCCGCGCATTTCGTCCTGGAACGCGGGCGCGTCGGGCATCGTGCCGCGGTCGTCGGCGCCGTTCATCACCAGCACGTTCGCCTCGATGTTCTTCGCGAGCGCGGGATCGTCGGTGGCGAGGCCGCCGTGGAACGACACGACCGCATCGATGTCCGCGCCGCTGCGCGCGAGGTCGAGCACCGCCGATCCGCCGAAGCAGAAGCCGATCGCCGCGAGGCGGTCGGTGTCGAGCGGCGCGTCGTCCGCGTGGGCGCGGAACGCATCGAGCGCGGCGTTGATGCGCGTGCGCATGAGCGCGCGATCGGCGTACAGCGGCTTGACCGCGGCTTGCGCCGCCGTGTCGTCGGCCGGGCGCACGGCCTTGCCGTACATGTCCGCGAGCAGGATCACATAGCGATCGCCCGCGATGCCCTTGGCCTTGGTCACCGCGGCATCGTTGACGCCGTACCAGTTCGGCACCATGAGCAATCCGGGGCGTTTGGCATCCGATGCATCGTCGTACACGAGGCGTCCCGCGAACTCCGTGTCGCCGATCGACCACGAGACGGGATCGACGACCATCGCGGCCTGTACCGGCGCGATGGACAGGCACAACAACGCGGCGGAAATCCAGCGCAGGTTCATGAGGGCTCTCCGGTGTGGCGGGGTGGATATGGTAGGGGATTCGGGATTGCTTGATCGACACGACGCGTCGGACCGTCGATCTTCGGAAGGGAGGCGCGGCTTCGACGATCGCGCGACGAAACGACACCGCGCACGCGATGCCGCGCGATGCCGGATCTTCCCCAGACGCTGCGTAGCCCGCGAGGAACGAAGCCCGACGCCGGCCTGCCGTCCAACCCGCTAGAATCGGCGCATGCCGCGCGCCCGCCTGCCCCTGCGCCTGTTGTTCGTCGGCCTCGTCGTGATCGGCGTGGCGCTGCTGGTCGGCCTGTTGGTGACGACCCTGAACGGCATCCTAGAACTCTACGCGCGGGTGGCGGAACTGCCGCTGTGGTTGCGCGCACCGCTGATCGCGGCCTGCGCGCTGGTGTTGGCCGGCATCGCGTGGTTCGCGTGGCGCTTCGTGCGCGGCACGCCGCAGCCGCCGGCCCGCCCGCGCGAAATGCCGACTCGCGAAGCCGTCGATGCGCGCCTCGAACGCCTGCGCGAACGCGAGGCGGAAACCGCGGCGCTGGAAGCCGAACTGCGGGAACTCGACCGGCGCCGCGCGACGGAAGAGGTGTACGCGGCGGTGTTCGGCGAAGTCTCGACCGGCAAGTCGAGCCTGATCCGCGCGCTCGCGCCGGATGCGGCGCCCGACACCGACGTGCGCGGCGGCACCACGCGCAGCGTCGCGCATTATCGCGGCCGGCTCGACGACGTCCGCGAACTGGTCCTGGCCGATGTGCCCGGCAGCCGCGAGATCGACGGCGCGGTGCGCGAACAGCTCGCGCGCGACGAGGCGTTGCGCGCGCATGTGGTGATCTACGTGTGCGCCGCGGACCTGACCCGCGCGCAGCACGAGGAACTCGAATGGCTGGCCGGGTTCGGCAAACCCGTCGTGCTCGCGCTCAACAAGGCGGATCTGTATTCCGATGCCGAACGCGACGCGCTGCTCGCGCGCCTCGCCGCGCAGTGGGGGCGGCGCATCGATGCGGTCCTCGCGATCAGCGCGGGCGGCACGGAAAGCTTCGAGCGCATCGCCGCCGACGGGCGTCGCGAGAAGGTCGAGCGTGAGCGCATGCCGGACATCGCGACATTGCGCACCGCGCTCGTGACCCTGACCGCCCACGGCGCGGCCGGGCTCGAAGCCGCGCGCGAGGCGGCCGTGCTGTCCGAGGTCAACCGGCGCAGCGACGCGCTCGCACGCGCGACCGCGGCGGCGGAATCGGAGCGCGTGGTGGCGAAGTACACGCGCCGCGCGGTGGTCGGCGCGATGGCCGCGGTGATGCCGGGCAGCGACATCCTGATCCAGGGCGCGCTCGGCACGGCGCTGGTCCGCGAACTTGCGCGCATCCACGAGGTTCCGGTGCGCGAGATCGACATCGACGCGCTGGTTTCGCGGCTCGGCCTGACCGTGCGCAACACCACGGCGATCGTGCTGTCGATCGCCGGCAATGCGCTGAAGGCGTTCCCGGGCCTCGGCACGCTCGGCGGCGGCGTCGTGCACGCGATCGCGTACGGCCTCGTGTTCGACAGCGTCGGCCACGCACTCGCCGCGAGCCTCGCCGACCGCGCGCAACTCGACATCGCCGAAGTGGAACAAAAGGTACGAAACCTGCTCGCCGAACCGGCCCGCGAACGCGTCGAACGCGTCGCCCGCCTGGTCTTGGAAACCGCCCGCGAACGCGGCGAGGAGAAGAGCGCATGAACGAGAGCGATCACGTGGACGGGTGCGATCAAGTGGACGAGTGCGATCACGTGGACGGGTGCGATCAAGTGGACGAGTTCGATCAAGTGAACGAGTT
>CAYWZC010000153.1:0-5340 GCA_964462745.1 uncultured Rhodanobacteraceae bacterium | reverse complement strand
GACCGCGTCGGTGTCGCCGAACAGGTTGTGGATGTCGCCGAGCGCTTCCTGGTAGGCGCCGACGAGGAAGATGCCGAGCCGGTACGATTCCCCCGGCGTCGGCGCGTGCAGCGGCAGGCTGGTGTCGACGCCTTCGGCATCGACGTAGAGATCGATTCGGCCGTCCGAGTCGCAGGTGAGGTCCGCGATCACGCCGCGCCGGTCCGGCGCACGGTCGAGCCCCGCGATCGGCATCACCGGGAACACCTGGTCGATCGCCCATGCGTCCGGGATCGATTCGAAGATCGAGAAATTCACGAAATACTTGTCGACCAGCTTCTCGTTGAGTTCGTCGAGTGCCTGGCGGTGCGCGCGCTCTTCCGGTTTCAGGCGTCGGCGCAGGGATTGCATGATCGCGTGATGGATGTCGTCGAGGCGCGCGCGATCGGGCAGCGACAACTGGCCGAGCGCGTACAGGGTCTGGCCCTCGGCGAGATGGTGCTGGGCTTCGTGGTACAGCTCGATGACCGGGCGCTGGTCGATGTCGGCGTGGATGCCGCGCAGGTGGCGCAGCACCGCCGGTTCGTCGTCGGTGGCATCGGCGACCGCACCCTCGGGCGCGCGTTCGATGTCGCTGACGTTGGTGACCAGCACCGCGTGGTGCGCGGTCATCGCGCGGCCGGTCTCGCTGATGACGTGTGGCGGCTTCAATCCGTGTTCGGCGCAGGCTTCGGCGAGCGGCTGCACGATCGTCGCAGCGTACTGGTCGAGCCCGTAGTTGATCGAACACGCGGAACGCGAGCGCGTGCCCTCGTAATCGACGCCGAGGCCGCCGCCGACATCGACGTATTCGATCGGCAGGCCGAGCGCGGACAACTCGACGAAATAGCGCACCGATTCGCGCATGCCCTTCGCGATGTCACGCACGTTGGAAATCTGCGAGCCCATGAAGAAGTGCAGCAGTTTCAGCGTGTGCGCCAAGCCGGCGCGCTTCAGGTCTTCGACGAGGCCGAGCAACTGGCGCGGCGTGAGGCCGAACTTGGACTTGTCGCCGCCGGTGTTCTGCCACTTGCCCGCGCCGAGGCTGGTCAGGCGCATGCGCACGCCGAACAGCGGCTCGACATCGAGCGCGCGCGCCTCGGCGATCGCGTGGCGGAGTTCCGACGGTTTCTCGATGACGATGAACACGCGCAGGCCGAGCTTGTGGCCGATCAGCGCGAGGCGCAGGTATTCGCGATCCTTGTAGCCGTTGCAGATCACGATGGCGCCGGGCCGCGCGAGCGCGAGCACCGCGAGCAGTTCCGGCTTCGATCCGGCTTCGAGACCGAAGCCCGCGCTGCCGGCCTCGGTCAGTTCGCCCGCGACCGCGCGCTGCTGGTTGACCTTGATCGGATACACCGCGGTGTAGCCGCCCGCGTAGTCGAGATCGGCCATCGCGCCCGCGAACGCGCCTTGCAGGCGCGCGAGACGGTCGCGCAGGATGTCGGCGAAGCGCACCAGCAGCGGCAGGCGCAGGCCTTCGGCGAGCGCGGCATCGACCACCGCCGGCAGCGCGACCCCGGCGCCGCCCGCACCGCGCGGGCGCACGATGACGCGGCCATCCTCGCCGACATCGAAATACCCCTCGCCCCAGTGCGTGACCGCCCAGGTGCGGCGCGCCGCGTCGATGTTCCAGGTGTCGCTCATGGATCGGGCCGTGCGATCGCGCCGATGTGGCGCGGAGAACGCATAGTGTAACTAGGAGTCTGCGCGGCAGAAGCCGACCGGGCTGCAAAAGCGTCTGCACGGTTCGTATTTCCGCTGCTTCTTGGCCTGTAGAACCACTACAGGCCTGCGAATCATCGAAAATCCGTCCTCGCGCAGCCACTTTCTCGCCTCGATCGTTTCTGCCGTGCAGGCTCCGGCGCGGCACGGCGCATGTGCCGGTTCACGGTCGAGCGGCTACAATCGCGCGCTTTCGCCAACGCCGCCACAGAGAAGAAGCCATGAACGACCCCGCCGCCGATTCGTCCTGGTTCACCGAGCAGCACGAAGCCTCGGGCTCCTCGATCGGCTTCCGTGTCCGGCAACGCCTGCACGCGGAGAAGACGCCGTACCAGACGATCGAGATCTGGGACACGACCGACTGGGGCCGGCTCATGGTCATCGACGGCTGCATGATGGTCAGCGACCGCGACAACTTCCTGTACCACGAGATGATGGCGCACCCGGCGCTGTTCACCCACGCACGCGCCAAGCGCGTCGTCGTCATCGGCGGCGGCGATTGCGGCACCTTGCGCGAGGTGCTCAAGCACGAGGAAGTCGAGCATGCGATCCAGGTCGAGATCGACGAGCGCGTGACCCGTCTCGCCGAGGAATATTTCCCGGACCTTTGCGCATCCAACGACGACCCGCGCGCCGAACTCCTGTTCGTCGACGGCATCCGCTGGATGGCCGACTGCGAACCGGAAACGCTCGACGTCGTGATCGTCGATTCGACCGACCCGGTCGGCCCGGCCGAGGGCCTGTTCAACGCGGATTTCTACGCGAGCTGCCACAAGGCGCTGCGCAGCGGCGGCATCCTCGTGCAGCAGAGCGAATCGCCGCTCGCCCACCTCGATCTCATCAAGTCGGTGCGCAGCGCGATGCGCATGGCCGGTTTCCAGGCAGTGCGCACCCTCTGCTTCCCGCAGCCCTGCTACCCGACCGGCTGGTGGAGTTCGACGATCGCGCGCAAGGGCGCCGACCTCACCGACTTCCGCGAACGCGGCGCCGCCGCCAAGCGCTTCCCGACCCGCTACTACAACGCCGAAACCCACAAGGCCGCCCTCGCGAGCCCCGAGTTCATGCGCGAGGCGTTCGGGGAATAGGCGGCGCTTCGACGGCATTCCGGCGCTGCCTGTCCGATCGGCCCGTCGTTCGTCCGGGAGGAGCCCGAACGTCGACTGCATCACACTCCCCGCGTGCGCCCTGCACGGTACCCGTCGCGACGCGGTTCCGCGCCTCCGAACCCCTTGTCGGTGCTACGATTTCACCCGTCGCCCCGACAGGGGGCATGGGTTGTGCGGAGAGCGTCATGAAAAGGCGGTTGGGGCATTACGACATCGTGTCCGAACTCGGGCGTGGCGGCATGGGCGTGGTCTACAAGGGCTACGAGGGTTCGCTGCATCGCTACGTCGCGATCAAGGTGCTGGCCGATGCGCTCGCGCATGACGAAGGCATCAAGGAGCGCTTCCTGCGCGAGGCGCGCAGCATGGCCTCGCTCAACGATCCGCACATCATCCAGATCTACAACATCGACGAGGACGAGGGCCGCACGTACTTCGTCATGGAGTTCGTCGAAGGCGAGTCGCTGAGCTCGATGCTCAAGCGCGAGCACAGCCTGTCGGTCGAGCAGGCGGCCAAGGTCATCTACCAGACCGCGCTCGGCCTTTCGACGGCGCATGATCGCGGCGTCGTGCATCGCGACATCAAGCCCGGCAACCTCATGATCTCGAACCGCGGCATGGTAAAGATCGCGGATTTCGGTATTGCGCTGTCGAGCCAGGACATCTCCAAGAAGTTGACCTCGACCGGCGAGTTCGTCGGCACGCCGGGTTACCTGTCGCCCGAAGTCTGCCTCGGCCAGCCGGTCGATCGGCGTTCGGACATCTTCTCGCTCGGCATCGTGCTGTTCGAGATGCTCGCCGGGCGCATGCCGTTCACCGACGAATCCCCGCTCGGCCTGATGCTCGAGGTGGTCAAGGCGGACATCCCGGACGTGCGCGAGCTGAACGCCGATGCGGATCCGGAAATCGCGCGCATCCTCGCGCGCATGATCGCGAAATCACCGGACGAGCGGTACCAGGATTGCCACGAACTCGCGGCCGACCTTGCGCGCCATCCGCTGGTCGCGAAGGGCGGGCCGATCCAGTTGCAGCCGCAGATGTCGACCGCGGCGGCGACTCTGATCGGCCAGGTGACGCCGGCGCCCGCGCCCGCGTCGCAACCGATCACCGGGCCGGCGCCGATCCCGTCCGCCGCACACGGCGTGAACGCGTCCGCGGCGCCCGCAGCGATCTCGATGCGGACGCCCGCCGCGGCGAACGCACCGGAAGCTGCCGCGACATCGCGTTCCGCGCACCGCTCCGTGCTCGATCGACCGACCGCGGGGGCGCAGGCGCCGCAGCGCAGCGGCGCCGCGCTGGGGATCGCGATCGCGGCGATCCTCGTGCTCGGCGTTGCGACGAGCGCCTATGCGTTCCGCGACCACATCCCGGCGTTGAGCCGGGTGCTGGGTGGCGGGTCGCCGGCCGTGGTCCAGGAGCAGGCCGCTCCGCCGTCATCGGAGGAATCGACGTCCGAGGATGCGCTGACGCAGCCGGGTATCGGCACGGTTGCGGAATCCTCGCCGGTCGCGACGAGCGTGCCCGCGGATGACCGCATTCCGCCATCCGATACCGGTATCTCCGTGCAGGACCCGTCCGCGATCGCCGAGGCTTCGAACGGCGTCGCGACCGAGGCGGATCCGGGTGGGGCCGATCCCGCTTCCAACGTCGCGAGTACGTCGACGGACGAGGCATCGACCGCCGATCTGCAGGTGTCCGAACCACCGCAGGAGACCACCCGCGAAGAGCCGGTCGTGGTCGCGAAAACCACGCCCGCCAGGCGCGAGCCGGTGACGCCGAAGCCGCACGTACCGACCGTCGCGGTCGTGTCGAGCGGCGACGACGTGATTTCCGGCCCGGCCGAGGAAGCCGTCGGCGACCTGCTGCGGCGTCGCGGTTTCCGGGTCATCGATGGCGGTCGCGCCGGCGGCGACCGGCCCGATCTCGGTGCCCTGCGCGGACGCGCGGATGCGGTCGTGTTCGTGCACGCGCGACCGGTCGGCTCGCAGGAAATGACCTATTACGGACAGAGTTCGACGCTGTACACGGTCCAGCTCGCGGTCAAGGCGTACAAGGTCGCGAACGGCGAAGTGCTGTGGTCATCGGGCAGCGAGCAGGTCAACTTCACGACCCTGAACGCGGCCGACCAGGCGCGCGAGGCGATCGGGCCGATGCTCGACAGCGTCGATGCAAACCTCGATGAGTTTCGACCGCGCGGGGGACGCGGATAGAAGGCGTTCGGCGATCGCGGGAGCCGGCCAGCAATTGCTTCAGGCTGAGTCGTTGCAAGGAGCGCAGGGACCCATGCGCTGTTCCTTCTCCCCGCAACGCGGGGAGAAGGTGCCGCAGGCGGATGAGGGGTGCTTTTCGCCTCAAACCCCACAAGTTGGCGCGACCTCGCTTCCACACCCTGTCGCCGACACTGACATTGCCTTGAACACCGCAACGCCCGTGGCCCCTCATCCGGCGCTGCGCGCCACCTTCTCCCCGCTTGCGGGGAGAAGGAGAAAGCATG
>CAYWZC010000152.1:1412-5393 GCA_964462745.1 uncultured Rhodanobacteraceae bacterium | reverse complement strand
GCGCCGACCGCACCCATCATCGGGCGCGACGCCGAAAAGCTCAAGCGCGGAAGGAGTTGCGTGCGGCCGGGAGCCCGTGCGGCAGAGCGATCGTTCAGCGGCGAGGCGCTGCCGCGCGGAGACCCAGCCGAGCAAGCTCGGCTCTACGAAAGCCCCGTGGAGCGGAGCTTGCTCCGCTGCTCTTCGATTCCCGAAGCCGAGCAAGCTCGGCTCTACAAAAGCCCCGTGGAGCGAAGCTTGCTCCGCTGCTCTTCGATTCCCGAAGCCGAGCAAGCTCGGCTCTACGACTGGCTTCCGCCGCGGCGATCCGCTCACGCGAGGCGCGCGGCGAGTTCCCGGTTGCGCAACCCGCACGGCGGAACGACCAGCGTGGTGTGTTCCTCGTAATGGGCAGCGGCGAGGTCGCGCAGTCGCACGCGCTCGGCGCGCGGGGTTTCGATCGGCAGGCGCGCGGCTTCGTACAGGATCACCTCGTGGTCCGCCGGGTAGTCCCTCAGCAGGCGTTCGACGAGCTTTTCGAGTTCCGCGGGCAGCGCGTGGAAGCGCGTGCAATCGGTGTCGCCGGTCAGCGCGACCTGCCACAGCAGCAGCAGGCTGCGGTTGTCGATCGAGCGATCCTCGACCAGGAACTGGGTCGCCTCCAGCGACTGCACGCCGTGGCTACCGGGGTCGATGCCGAGGTCGGCGTACAGGCACGCTTCCGCGGAGATGCCGGGTTCCATGCGCGCGTCGATCCCGGCCTCCCGCGCCTTGCGGATGATCGCGTGCGGCACGTCGGCGAATACGCCCGGATGCCCGTAGAACACCGCGCATACGCGTTTGCCCGCGAGCACCTCGGCCATGATCGCGGCGTCCATCTCGCGATAGGTTTCGCGGCGGTCCTTGCCGTTCGCGTAATGCACGCGAAGGTCGACGAGGTCCGGTCGCAGTTCGGCGACCATCGCGTGCGCGGCCGGGTCGGCAAGCACGAACACGCGGTCCGCCGCGCGGATTTCCGACAGGCAGCGCGCGCTCATGTGGCGCCCGAGCTGGATGCCGCTGCCGACCACCACGAGGCCGGGCTTCGCGCGGCCTTTCGCGTCGATTTCGCCTACCTCGGCGACCCGGTCGCGGCCGCCACGCTTGGCTTCGTACAGGGCCATGTCGGCGCTGCGCACGACATCCTCCAGCGTCGCCTGCGATTCGTCCGCCGCGCAAACCCCGAAGCTCAGGCGATACTCGACGCGGGTATCGCCGGCGACCACCGGCTCGATGCGCCCGCGCAGTTCCTCGATCAGGGATTTCGCGTGTTCGCGCGTCGCCTCCACCAGCAGGGTGAACTCGTCGCCCCCGCTGCGGCCGATCACCGCGCGATCCGGGAACACCTCGCGCAGGAGCGCGCCGATCGCCTCGAGCACCGCATCGCCGGCCGGGTGTCCGAACCGGTCGTTGATCTGCTTGAAGCGATCGATGTCGGCAAGCACGACCGTGAACGGCTTGTGTTCCCGGTAGCAGCGTTGCTGCATCTCGCGACCGAGACGCAACGTGCTCGGATGGTTGTAGAGCCCGGTCAGGCCATCCCGCTCGGATGCCTCGCGATAGCGCCGCCGCTGGATCGACGTGCGCCAGAGCAGCACGACCAGCAGCCCCGCCGTGAGCAGCATGCCGAGCAGGGCCAGGCCTTGCAGCGACAGGGTTCGCGAGCGCGCATCGATCTCGCTTTGCTGGCGCGCGCGCTCGGCCTGCAAGGCGAGGATCTCGCGCGCCTTGGCCTGGCTGTCGAACTGCATCTGCAGGAACGCGAGGCGCCGCTCGCGCGCGTCGTGGTCGAGGCGCTCGCGCGCGGCATCGGCGCGGCGCAGTTGCGCGAGGGCCTCCACCGGCTGGCCGCGCGTCTCCGCGATTTCGCTCAACAGGCGGTGCGCAAGTTCGAGGTTGTCCCAACTGTCCTGCGCCTCGAACGTCGGCAACGCGTCGCGCACCCGCGATTCCGCCTCCGCCAGCGAGCCGCCGGAATGCAGCAGCGCATCCGCGAGGTTCACGTCGGTTTCGCGCAGGCCATTGGTGAAACCGGCGGCGGCGAACTTCTCGCGCGCATCGGAAAGCCACGGAATCGCCTGTGCCGGCAGCTCTTGCGCCAGCAGGGACAGGCCAACGCACTTGTAACCGTCGGCGGTGAACACCGGGTCGCCCGCGCGCGTACAGGCCGCGATCTGCTCGTGCGCGATGTCCTCGGCCTGGGCTGCGTGGCCGATTTCCGCGAGCGCGGCTCCGTAGTCGGCCAGCGCCATACAGACATCGCGCGCGCTTCCCGTCTCGCGCGCCGCGGCCAGCGCCTTTTCGGCGAAGTTCAGCGCCGATGCCTCCTCGCCGACCCGCAGGTACAGGTACGACGCCATGCCGAGTACGCGGACCTGCCATTCGCCGGTCTCGTCGAGCAGGTCCAGCGCTTCCTTGAGGTACGCGAATGCGGTGGGATAATCCGCCACATTGGTGGTCACGTTGATCGCGAAGGACAGCGCGCGGACACGCAGGTCCGGGTCCACCTCGCGCGCGAGCAGGGAGCGCGCCGTCGCGATCGCCTCGTCGAGGTCGCCGGCCAGCGCGAAGTTGCGCGCGCGGACCAGATCCACGCGGAACGCGAGGTCGGCGGGCAGCGACGATTGTTCCCTCTCGAGCGTGTCGATCAGGTCCGCCGACTCCCGCCACGGCGCGGTCCGGTTGACCTGTTCGATCGTCGCGACCCGCTCTTCCAGCGATGGCGGCGCGTCCGACCAGACGCACGGCGACAACACCGCGAGCAGCAGCAGGCAGGCGACGGAAATCGCGGTGCGGACGCGTTTCATCGCCAGTCAGCGCCGATGCCTTCGGTCCTCAGGTATCGTAGGCCTTGACGGTGCTGTGGGTCGCATAGAACCCACCTTCCTCGAGGCCGGTCAGGCGCTGGATCGCTTCCATGTCGAGATCGAGCAATGCCGTGCGTTCCTCCGCGCTCAAGTCGAAGCGCCGGATCACCGCCTCGGGATCCTTCTCGTACTCATCGCTGAGCGCGGCGTCCGCGCCGAGTTCCTTCATCAGCCGCAGCAGATTCGACATGACATTCCCCTATGCAATAACGAAGGCAGGCCAGGCAGCCCGGGCAGGTTCCAGGACCGGCCTCGCGAGAAAGTACCATAGCTGGGACGGCGCGGGCTTCATCCCGCCCCCGTAGAGCGCAGCTTGCTGCGCTTGCCTTACGCTCGTAGAGCGCATCTCGCTGCGCTTGCCTTACGCTCGTAGAGCGCATCTCGCTGCGCTTGCCTTAAACCACATCGCATCCAAGCGCAGCAAGCTGCGCTCCACGAACCCAGGAACCGCCACGATCCGCCGACGCGCGAGGTTCGGATCGCACGCCGATCCCATAACGCAAAAGGGCCGGCAAGTTCGGCTTGCCGGCCCTTTCGTCGTTGTTGGCGCGCCCGGAGAGATTCGAACTCCCGACCACCAAGTTCGTAGCCTGGTACTCTATCCAACTGAGCTACGGGCGCAGGTGTCGCGGTCGCGATTCACGGCTCGCGAGGCGCGCGATTATTCGGATCGCGGGGCCGGCCGTCAACCCTTTTCGCAGGGTGACCGCGGATTATAGCGAAAAAGCCGGGGCCCGTGTGTTGCTTTCGATGCGAGCACACGAAGGTTGTCCCGCGCATGCCGAGGTCCCTGGTGACCGGCCCCGCATCGGCTCGTGACACCCGCGTCCTTCGACCGGTTCGCGCAGGATGCAGCCCCCCGGGGCCCACGCTACGTTCGCTAATCAACAACCGGCATCATCGCGCCGGAACGCCGAGGCAACGCCCGCCTTTCCTCATGCGACGACCTTCTTCATGAAGGTCAGGTGGGTGACGCCGCTCGGGGTCGAGACCGCCTCGATGGCGTAGTCCCGTTCGAGCGCCTCCAGGCCATCCCAGACGCGCACCCCGCGGCCGAGCACGATCGGAACCTGCACGAGGTGCATGTGGTCGACGA
>CAYWZC010000152.1:0-1312 GCA_964462745.1 uncultured Rhodanobacteraceae bacterium | reverse complement strand
CGCACCCCGCGGCCGAGCACGATCGGAACCTGCACGAGGTGCATGTGGTCGACGAGTCCCGCGGCGACGAAATCGCGGACTACCGTCGCGCCACCGCCGATTCGCACGTCCCGGCCACCCGCGGCTTCACGCGCGACCTGCAGCGCCTCGGCGGGCGAGGCAGCGAGGAAGTGGAACGTCGTGCCGCCTTCCATTTCCATCGGCGGCCGCGGCCGGTGGGTCAGGACGAAAACCGGCGTGTGGAACGGCGGATTCGCGCCCCACCAACCCTTCCAGTCCGGATCATCCTGCCAGCCGGGCGGGCCGAACTTGTTGGCGCCCATGATCTCGGCGCCGATCCCGACCTCGTGGCACGCCGCAAACGCATGGTCGGCACCCGTGCTGCCCGTGGTCTTCGACCAGAACCGGCTGGCGAACATCCATTCGTGGAGCCGCTCGCCGGCGTGGCCGAACGGCGCCTCCACGGACTGCGGCTCGCCGGTGGCGAAACCGTCGAGCGAGATGGACAGGTTGTGGATCCGGGTGAGGGACATCGGCATTCACGGATTGGTGTTCACCATCCACGGCACGCCGAAGCGATCGATCACGGAGCCGAAGCCGGGGGACCAGAATGTCTTCTCGAAATCCATCACGACCTTGCCGCCTTCCTTGAGCGCATCGAACCAGCGGCGCGCCTCGTCGATGTCGCCGGTATGCAGGGTCACGTCGAAGCCGTTCTTCGGCTTGCCGATGTTCGGCGCCCAGGCCTCGTCCATGTCCGCGCCCATCAGCGCCTGATCGCCGACCTCGAGCCAGCAGTGCATCAGCCAATCCTTGTACTTCTCGTCCACCGGCATGTCCGGCGGGCCCTCGCCGTAGGGAATCGCGGCGGTGATCTTTCCGCCGAGGACCTTGGCGTAGAACTCGAACGCCTCGCGGCACTGGCCGCGGAAACTGAGACTGGTGACGATCTTCATGGCGTGCTCCCGATCGATTGCGGCGACCCGCCAGATGCGGGGCCGGTACGACGAACATCGTGCCACCGCTGGCACGGCGGTGGGAAGGACTGGTAGCGTTGCCGCCCAACCCGAGAATCGCCGCCCATGCCTTCGCGTCCGCGCCTGTACGCCCATCCGTTCTCCTCGTACTGCCAGAAGGTGCTGGTGGCGCTGTACGAAAACGAAACGCCGTTCGACTACCGCAACCTGGAAGAACCAGGCGCGGGCGCCGAACTCGCCGCGCTCTGGCCGATGAAGCGCTTCCCGGTGCTGGTGGACGCGGATCGCACCGTGCTCGAGGCGAGCTGCATCATCGAGTACCTGCAACTGCACCA
>CAYWZC010000151.1:0-5488 GCA_964462745.1 uncultured Rhodanobacteraceae bacterium | reverse complement strand
TTTCCTTCTCCCCGCAAGCGGGGAGAAGGTGCCGACTGCGAAGGCAGGATGCCGAAGCGAACGGCGAAGCCAACCCGAAGGGCGGGCCGCAGGAGCGGCCCGTAACCCGGATGAGGGGCGCTTTTCGCTTCGGACACCGCACGTCCGGGCGGCCTCGCCCCCGGCACCGCCGGACCGCGAGCACGGCCGTCACCTTGAACATCGCAACGCCCGTGGCCCCTCATCCGGCGCTGCGCGCCACCTTCTCCCCGCTTTTGCGGGGAGAAGAAAAGAAGGAAGAGTCCCCGCTTGCGGGGAGAAGGAAATAAAGAAATTCCCTCCCGCTTGCGGGGAAAAGGAAAGAAGGAAGATTCCCCCGCTTGCGGGGAGAACAACGAGTATGGGCTCGCGCCGCATTTCGCCCCGCTGGCCGCGCCGACACCGATCGGCGAGAATGTGGGGATGCACCCACCATCTGACAGAACGTGACCGCCGAACCGGGCCACGCGGCCGGCGATGCCGCGATCGCGGACCTTCGCGCACGGCTGCGCGAGGCGACCGCGCGCAATGACGGCGACGCGGCGATACAGGCGGCGCGGCAGCTCGCCGATCGCGAGCCGGGCGACGAACAGGCACACGCCTGGCTTTCCGCGCACGCGCTCCGCGACGGAGATGCGGCGCGCGCCCAGCGCGAGGCGGAGAGCGGGCTGAAGCACCATCCGGATTCGGCAGCCCTGCGCCAGCGCCTCGCCAATGCGCTCGCCGCCGCCGGCGACCACGAACCCGCACGCGCGCTGTACGACGCGATCTGGCGCGCCGACCCGCGCCGCGTCGCCGCGCTGCTCCAGCGCGGTGTGCAGGAGGAAGCGCTCGGTCGCCGCGCGGACATGCTGCGCACCTACCGTGACGCGCTCGCCGCGTTCCGGGAAGCCAACCTGCTGCGTGCCGACGCGCCGCTCGCACCGCCGATCAAGGCCGCGCTCGGTCATGCCTCGCGCGTGCTCGCGAACGTGCGCAAGGCCGCGTTCGACGACGCGCTGGCGCCGTTGCGGGAGCGTTTCGGCGCGCAGTCCCTGCGCCGCATCGACCAGGCGATCGCCGGCTATCTCGGCCTGATCCGGCTCGAATGGCCGCATCCGCTGCAGAAACCGACCCTGCTGCTGATTCCCGACCTGCCGTCGCAGGCGTGGTTCGATCCGGCCGAGTTCCCGTATTTCCGCGAGATCGAGAGCCACACCGACGCGATCCGCGAGGAACTGCTCGCGGTGCTGGAGCAGGAGGACCAGCTGAAACCCTACGTGCGCATGGGCCGGGATGCGCCGGGCGAACCGGTCTGGCGCGAACTCAACGGCTCGCCGAACTGGAGCGCGTATCACTTTTACAACAGCGGCGTGCGCGTCGATGCGCATTGCGCGGCATGCCCGGTCACGAGCGCCGCGATCGAGGCGATGCCGCTGGTGCGCCTCGCCGGCTGCTCGCCGGAAGTCCTGTTCTCGATCCTGCGTCCGCACACGCATATTCCGCCGCACACCGGCATCATCAACGGGCGCCTGACGGTACACCTGCCACTGATCGTGCCACGCGACTGCGGCGCGCTCGCCTGTGGCCAAGAGGCGCGGCCGTGGATCGAGGGCAAGTGCTTCGTGTTCGACGATTCCATCGCGCACGAGGCGATCAACCAGAGCGACCACACCCGCGTGGTGCTGATCTTCGACGCGTGGAATCCGTACCTCGACGAAGGCGAACGTGCGGCGCTGGCTGCGGCGTTCGAGGTCATGCAGGCCTACAAGGCCGAGAGCAAGGCGGCAAGCGCATGAGCCGACCCGCGACACCGGACGCACTGGCCCGCGCGCGCCGCGACTGGCTGGACGGCATGCGCAACGCGCATCGCGACGAGCCGAGCGTCCGCCGCACGCTCGATCTGGGCGGTGCCGAGTGGCGATCCGGCAACTATGACGCCGCGCTCGCGCTGTTTCTCGAAGCCAGCGCGCGGGCGCCGACGGACGAAGCCGTCCATCTCGCCGTGCTGCGGGCACTGACCGGTCTCGGCCAGCGCCAACGCGCCGAAGCGCACTTGCAGGCGGTCCTGCGATCCGGCTCCGTCGCGCCGATGCTGGCCCTGGTTGGCGCACAACTGCGGTTCGATCCCGCCGACCCCGCGCGCGCGCGCGAAGTGCTCGCGATGTCGCGCGAACCGCTGCCGATCCTCGACCTGTGGGCCGCGGCGCTCGACTGCATCGAGTCCGGGGTCCCGCCGATCCCGCGCGCCACCGGCGACGACGCCCTCGACGCACGCTGGAACGGCTTCTGCTGGCTGCTTACGAAGCATCCCACGGCGCGTCTCGTCGGCCTGCCGGGCGACGTTCTCGAACACGCCGCCGCGATCAGTCGCACGGACGGCTTGGTGCTCGAATGCGGGGTGTACTTCGGACGTTCGATCCGCAATCTCGCGCGGCACCTCGGCCAGGCCACGATCCACGGCTTCGACAGTTTCGAGGGCCTGCCCGAGGCGCGGAGCGAGCGCGAACCCGCCGGTTCCTACAGCACGGCCGGACACATGCCCGACGTGCCGGGCCATGTGATCCTGCATCGCGGCTGGTTCGAGCGCACGTTGCCGGAGTTCCTCGCGCGCGAGACCGGCCCGATCCGCCTGTTGCATATCGACTGCGATCTGTACCGTTCGACGCAGACCGTGCTCGAAGCGGCACGCGAGCGGCTGGTTTCCGGCAGCCTGCTCGTGTTCGACGACTTCATCGGCTTCCCGAGCAGCGCGGAACACGAATTCCGCGCATTCATGGAGTTCGCCGATCGCCACGGGTTGCGCTGGCAGGTCCGAGCTGGCTGCCTGCTCGGTCGCGAGGTTTGTATCGAGGTACTTGGCGAGTGAAGGGCGCAGAATGCCACTTTGTTCCTCGGGGTAACGCCCTGTTTGTCATTCGGGCGAAAGCCGCCCTCGTCGTCATTCCGGCGCACGCCGGAATCCAGCCTTTGCCTACGCGCAAGAGCTGGACCCCGGCTTTCGCCGGGGTGACGAAAATGCATTGTTCGGGCGCGGACGTTTCAATGTTCCATCACCAATCCGTGCCTCATTCCGATTTTCGGGGTGCCGCATGATCCATCACCTCAAAAGCGTGCTGAAGCCCGACGAGGTCGCCCATCTGCTGCGCCTCGCCGAGGCGGCGAATTTCGTCGACGGGCGCATCACGAATCCGCATTCGCAGGTCAAGAACAACCTGCAGATCGCGCAGAACGATCCACACAGCAGCGAACCGGGCGTGCTGGTTCGCGACGCGCTGTTCCGGCATCAGGGCGTGCGTGCGTTCGCGTTCCCGCGCCTCATGGCGCGACCGACGATATCGCGTTACGAACCCGGCATGACCTACGGCTGGCATGTCGACGAGGCGCTGTTCCCGGCCCAGCCGCCGGTGCGTTCGGACATTTCCTGCACCGTGTTCCTCAGCGACCCGGCGAGCTACGAAGGCGGCGAGCTCGTGATCCAGCTCGGCCAGCAGAACGCGGCATTCAAGCTGCCGGCGGGTGATGCGGTGCTGTACCCGTCGACCACGATCCACCAGGTCACACCGGTGACGCGAGGCAGGCGCATCGTCGCGATCACCTGGATCCAGAGCTACATCGCGGACCCGTTCAAGCGCGACCTGCTGGTCCAGGCCGACGAGGCGCATTCAATCGAGTTGTCGCGGCCTGGCGGCAGCGATCCGCGCCAGACCCTGCTGCTCGGCTCGCTGCGCGCGAACCTGTTCCGGTTGTGGTCGGATGCGTAGCGGGTTGGTCCTCGTCACGCCGTCCGCATGACGACTCCGCCGTCACCACGCAACCGCGGTGCCAACTCGTCGGTCGATGCCGCATTCGAGCAGGCGCTCGCGCTCGGCTCGGCGGGCGATGACGCGGGTGCGGAGGCTGCGTTGCGCGAACTTTTGCAACGCCATCCCGGCCATCGCGCCGCGGCGGCGACCCTCGCCCACTTCCTGGCCGGGGACGCACGGCCCGGCGCGGCGACCGAGATCGTGCTGCGCGGCCTCGAACACGGTGCGTTCGGACCGGTCGAAGCCGCGGCCTTCCTGCGTCGCTGCCAGCGCTTCGAGGACGCGTACGGCGTGTGCAAATCGGAACTGGAGACACGCAACGGAAGCCCGCAGCTGCGTTCGATCGCGGGAACGATCGCGCTCAATCTGGGCCGCTTCGACGAGGCGTTCGAACACCTCGCCGCCGCCGTGACGGCAATGCCGGAGGACGCGGCGGCGTGGCTGCGCATTGCGCACACGCGTCGATTTGCGAGTAGCGACGACCCCGCGTTTGCGCTGCTCGAATCCGCGATGAAGCGACCATCGCTGTCGCTGCCCGCGCGCGAGGCCGTCGGCTTCGCGCTCGGCAAGGCCTGCGACGATCTCGGTCGATACGCCGATGCGGCAGCGCATCTGCACGCGGCCAATGCGAGTTATCGCTCACGCGTCCCGTGGTCGGCAGACGCGTGGCGACGCGATGTGGAACGCTTGCGCAAGCTGCGCTGGTCGGCAAGCGCCTTCATCGACCCGGATTTCCGACCGGTGTTCATCGTCGGCCTGCCGCGCAGCGGCACCACGCTCGCGGCGAGCCTCGTCGAACGGCATTTCGGTGCGCGCAATCGCGGGGAAACGCCGTGGGTGGCGGAAACGGCGCGGATGCTCGGTGCTGCACCGTCCGGTCCACGCGCGCTGACCGACGCTGCGCGCTTCCTGACTCGGCAACTTCGCCAGGATGACGCCGCGGCGCGTGTTTACGTCGACAAGAACCCGCTCAATTTTCGCTACGTCCACCTGATCCGGGCCCTGCTACCGCAAGCCCGGATCGTCTGGATGCTGCGCGATGCGCGCGACACCGCGCTGTCGACCTGGATGCAGCATTTCGCGCATCCGGATGCCGGCTACGCCTACGCGTGGTCCGACATCGCGGTGTTCTTCGAGGGCCACGCGCAACTGCTCGCGGACGCCCGTTCCGATGCGGACGAGTCGCTGCGGTTCCTGCGTTACGAGGATCTGGCCGGCGATACGCCGGGCACCCTGCAAGGTCTCGCGGAATTCATCGACGCCGAACCGGCTGCGACGCCGGAGCCCACCGATCGTGGAGGCGGGATCACGACCGCCAGTGTGTGGCAGGCACGTCAGCCAATCCATTCCCGATCGATCGGGAGATGGCGAAATTACCGGGACGTCATACCGGAGTTGTCGAAATCGTTCGAGCAGACGCAGCCCGGTTCGGTACTCCCGTAGAGCGGAGCTTGCTCCGCTGCTTCTCCTCTTTCGCACCACCCGAGCCGAGCAAGCTCGGCTCTACGAGCGCAGGCCAAGCTTGCGACGAGCCCCGGGATTGTCGGAACCGTTCGACTCGCACCCCGTAGAGCGGAGCTTGCTCCGCTGCTTCTCGCCCTTCTGCACCACCGAGCCGAGCAAGCTCGGCTCTACGAGCGCAGGCCAAACTTGCGACGAGCCCCGGGATTGTCGGAACCGTTCGA
>CAYWZC010000150.1:0-5500 GCA_964462745.1 uncultured Rhodanobacteraceae bacterium | reverse complement strand
GCGGTCTTGTAGCTCGGCGGATTCATCGCCGTCGCCGCCTCGTCGATCGTCCAGTTGAGGTCGCCCGTACCGGTGTTGCTGATGGTCAGCGTCTGGTCCGTCGTCGTGTTCGTCGCCTGCGTGGCGTCCAGCGTGCCCGGCGCGACGCCGATGATCGGGTCGCCACCGCCACCACCGCCGCCGGTGTGCTCCAGATGCAGGGTCCAGCCTTCCAGGCTACCCGTGTCTCCGCCACCCGAGTCGCCGACGCACAGCGTCCACGTACCCGAGGCGTTCTCGCCGACCAGATCCGCGAACGAGGCCGGCGGGGTCGCCGCTGCATCCGGGTTCGGGAAGAAGTCGCAGATGCCGTCATCCTGGCAAACCACGTCGGTGCTGCCCGGCAGCCCGAGGCCCATGGATTCCGCATCGTTCGCCGCTGCGTCATCGAAGGTCAGCGGGCTCGTCGCCGCCATCTCCGAACTGTCGCCGCAGCAGCCCGTGCCGTCATCTGCCGGCTCCACGAAGCCCGGCCGACTGAGCAGGGTCAGCACGCTGCCGTCCGGACTCAGCAGCTTGGTCGTGACATCGCCGATCCAGGTGTGGGTGATATTCGTGTCCACCGTCACGCCCGTGACCGTAGCGCCCGGGTCGATCGAACTCGTGTCGATGTCCGTGCACGCCATCGAACCGGTCGTGCCGTCGTAGCCGTCGTCCGGCACCGCCACCACTTCCGTGCTCGTGAACGTGTCACCGCCGCCGCCCGAACTGCCGCAGAACGCGACCGCCGCGTTGACCGCAGCGAGAGCGTCGATTTCGCCCCAGCCGGTCGCCTGGTTCGGGACGTCGCCCGGACCGTCGCTCGGGCTGCCGGTGTTGACCGGGACCGGCGTGGCGGTTTCCATGAGGATCGTGCCGGTGTTCGCGTAGTCGCCTTGCAGGCAGGTGCCCGCGCTCCACATCAGTGCGATCACGCCCGATGCGGCGGGTGCGGACATCGAGGTACCGGAACTGAAACCGTACGAACTGTCGCTGCCCGGAACCGAGGAGCGGATGGTCACGCCCGGCGCCACGACGTTCGGCTTGAGATCCGCGAAGCCGCGCGCATCCGGATAGGTCGCGCCACCCGGATTCGGGTTGTCGGTCGGGCCCTTGTTCGAATGCGGCGCATACAAACCATTGGTCTTGCCGGTCGAGCCGATGCCGAGCACCTTGCCCGAGCGCCCCGGATTGCCGACCGTGTTGAGCGGCGGATTGCTCGGATAACCGCAATTGCTGTTGTTGCCGTTCGAGAACACCGGCACGATGCCGGCCGCGATCCAGCCGTCGATGGTGCTTTCGTACCAGTTGTCGTAGCTCTGCTGGCAATCACCCCAGGAGTTGTTGATGATGTCGGGGTGCAGGCTCGGATCGCCCGCGCCTGTCCCATTGGTCGGGTACGGCGCGATCATCCACTGGCCGCACTCGAGCAGACCGGCATCGGTCGCCCCCGCACCCGGACCGGTGAATCCGGAACATGCGATCCACGTCGCATCAGGCGCCGCGCCGACCTGGTTGCTGCCGCCGTCGTCGCCGACCATGGTACCCATCGTGTGCGTGCCGTGACCGTGCTGGTCGAGCGGCGCGGACGTGTGGTTGTACGGGTCGTACCAGTTTCCATTGTGTTGGAAACTGCCGCCGCCGAGGTTGCCGCGGTACTTGTCGACCAGCGCGTCGTGCGTGTAGCGCGCACCCGTGTCGATGTTCGCGACGACCACGCCCGCACCCTTGTAACCGAGCGCCCATGCGTCGTCGACGTTGATGTGCTCGAGGCTGGATTCGATCGCCTCCGGCGTGGGGCCGGACTCGACGATCGGCTCGACCGGCAACGGAATGATGCGCTGCACGCGCACCGATTCGACATTGCCCGAAGCGAGCACCGCGTCCAGGACCGGCTGGGTCAGGCCCGGAATCGCGATGCTGTTGGCGGCCCACAGCACGGTGAAGCCGCGATTGGATTCGCTGAGGCCGAACTGCGATTGCAGGACCTCGCGCGCTTGCGACTGGGCCGCGTCGGCGAAATCGGTAAGCGCTTCGTACACGAACGCCGCACGGCCGGTGCGGTCGTGGATGTTGAACGCGGGGGACAGATCCGCATTGCCGCGGAACCTGACCAGGACATCCGGGTGTTCATTGGCGGCCAACGCCGTGATGACCGCCGGTTCGACCTGCGCCGGAGCGTCCTTCGACACGTTGAACTGGCCCGCTTCCGTGCCGGCGCTCCAGACGATTTCGGGGCTGGCAGCACCCCAGGCGGCGAACACGGTAAGTGCTGCCGCGATGCCGAACGACCGAAGCCGCGTCGGCATCTTGCGTATTGTTTGAGACATTCAGAATCTCCCAGCGAACATGGCTACAACGGGCGAGGACGACGA
Source organism: uncultured Rhodanobacteraceae bacterium (assembly GCA_964462745.1). Lineage (GTDB taxonomy): Bacteria > Pseudomonadota > Gammaproteobacteria > Xanthomonadales > Rhodanobacteraceae > Dokdonella_A. Next base: position 3,107 of record CAYWZC010000150.1, on the reverse strand, counting down.
ATCCGAACCCGGATGGACGAACAAGGGGTACCGCAGAAACCTGCCCGCACGATCCGCGGGCGACCGCAAAGAATCCGTTCCTGTGCGAAGGGATACCGTAATCGGCGCTGAATGGCAACCTCTTCGCTCAAGAATTGGTGGATTCGTCATCCGGATCCGGCGCTGGAACTGTCGCGGCCGCTCGCTCAAGATGCGCTCCGCAACCCATCGGAACGCGGGAAGAAATCCGGGCGTCACGATCTTTCCCGATCGACCGTCCGCGTTCCGAGAAGTTGAAGATACGCAACCTTCCCAGGGGAAATCCGTCGTGCGTCGCCTCCTCCTTGCAACCGGCACCACCTTGTTGGCGCTGTTGGTCCTCACGGTACTTGTCGCCGTGCTCGCACTGCGCGGCAGTCTCGCGCAACTGGATGGCACGTTGGCCGCGAACGCGCTGTCCGCGCCGGTGCGGATCGAACGCGACCTGCGCGGGACCGCGACGATCCATGCCGCGAATCGTCGCGATCTGGTGTTTGCACTCGGCTATGTGCATGCCCAGGAACGATTTTTCGAGATGGACCTGATGCGGCGCAGCGCCGCGGGCGAGCTTGCGGAGCTGTTCGGCAGCGCCGCGGTACCGATCGACCGCAAGGCGCGCGCGCACCGCATGCGCGCGCGGTCGATCAATGCCCTGGAGAACCTGGACGCGACCGAACGCGCCGAGCTCACGATGTACCGGGACGGCGTCAATGCGGGCCTCGCCGCGCTCGCGGTGCGCCCGTTCCCGTACCTCTTGACGCGCAACGTGCCGGAACCGTGGCGGCTGGAAGACACGCTGCTCGTGATCCACGCGATGTCGTTCACGCTCAACGACGAGGAAAACGCGCGCGAGCTCGCGCTGTCGCGGATGCACGCGACATTGGCGGATCCGGTGTACCGGTTCCTCACCGCATCCGGCGGATCGTGGGACGCGCCGCTGTCGGGGCCGGCGCTCGTCTGGCCCGCGATTCCGACGGCGCAGGATCTCGACCTGCGCGGGGTCGCGGCCGAAGATCCCGCGACCCGGCATGACGCGACGGCGCTCGCGGCGTCCGGGCGCGATGAATACCTGCCCGGCAGCAACAGCTTCGCGGTGTCCGGCGTGCTGGCCGGCGGCGCGGCGCTGGTCGCGAACGACATGCATCTCGACCTGCGCGTGCCGGGCATCTGGTTCCGCGCGCGCTTCGTGTATCCCGATCCGGAGCATCCGGGCGAAACCATCGACGTGAACGGCGCAACCCTGCCCGGCGCACCGGCGATGGTCGTCGGCAGCAATCGGCACATTGCATGGGGATTCACCAACAGCTACGTCGACGCGGCCGACTGGGTGCGCGTGATCCGTGATCCGGCCGATCCATCGCGCTACCGGACCGTCGATGGCTGGCAACCGATCGAACACCACACGGAAACGATCCGGGTGAAGGGGGCGGCCGATGTCGTGCTCGATATCGAGGAAACGCGCTGGGGGCCGATCCTCGCGAGCGACATCGACGCTACGCCGCTTGCGCTCGCCTGGTCCGCGCAACAACCCGGTGCGGTCAATCTCGACCTCGTCGGGCTCGAACACGCGCGCGACGTGGGCGCGGCGCTCGCGGTCGTGCATCGCGCAGGCATGCCGGCGCAGAACTTCCTGGTCGGTGACGCGGCCGGACGCATCGCATGGACCATCGCGGGAAAACTGCCGCGCCGCGTCGGTGACTTCGATCCCGGCCTGCCTGCGGACTGGAGCGGTGGTTCCGGCTGGGATGGCTGGCTGGATGCCGGAGCCATTCCGGTAATTGCGGATCCGCCCGACGGTCGGCTGTGGACCGCGAACCAGCGCATCGTCGGCGGCGCCGAGCTTGCCCTGCTCGGCGACGGCGGCTACGACATCGGCGCGCGCGCGGGCCAGATTCGCGACGACCTCGCGGCACGCGACCGCCTGACGCCCGCCGACCTGCTCGCGATCCAGCTCGACGACCGCGCGCTGTTCCTCATGCGCTGGCGCAGCGCGTTGGAGGGGACCCTCGCGCACATGCCTGCATCGGGCCTGCGCAATGCCCTGGCCGCGGCGATCGCCACGGATCGCGCGAGGGCCGGGACGGACGGATTCCGCGCTGCTACCGATTCGGTTGCCTATCGCATCGTGCGTGCGTGGCGCACGGAAGTCACCGATGCCGTACTCGATGGTTTCGCCATGGTCGTGCGCCGGACCTATCCTGATTTCGCGATGCCGCGACTCGCGCAGGCCGAGCACGCCGTGTGGCGCCTCCTCGAGGCGAAGCCCGCACATCTGCTGCCGCCCGGCCACGCGGACTGGGACGCATTGCTCGCGGCCTGCGCGATGCGTGTCGGCGAACGCCTCGATGCGCAACCGGGCGGGATCGCCGCGCGAACCTGGGGTGAACGCAACACGGCTCGCATCCGGCATCCGTTGTCGCGCGCCCTGCCCGGTTTCCTCGCACGCTGGCTGGACATGCCCGCGGACGAGCTGCCGGGCGACAACCACATGCCGCGCGTCCAGGGGCCGGATTTCGGCGCATCGGAGCGTTTCGCGGTCGCGCCGGGCGACGAGGAACACGGCTACTTCGAGCTCGCCGGCGGCCAGAGCGGCCACCCGTTGTCGCCGTTCCACGGCGCCGGCCACGCCGACTGGGTCAACGGCAAACCGACGCCGTTCCTGCCCGGCCCGGCGGCCCATCACCTCGTCCTGGAACCGGACGGACGCCGGGACTGAAATCCGTCGCGCAACAGCGCATGCTAGGCTCGCGCGCCGCAACGCAACCAACGGATCGCATCGTGTTGATCGACGTCAAGCACCACGAGCGCATCGCGCTGGCATTGTCCTTCGTGTGGTTCTTCTGCGTGCTCGCCGCGTATTACGTGCTGCGGCCGGTGCGCGACCAGTTGTCCGGCGCGGTCGGTTCGGAATCGTTGCCGCTGTTCTATTTCGCGACCTTCGTCGCGACCCTCGTCATGACCCCGCTGTTCGGCGCACTGGTCGCGCGCTTTCCGCGCAAGCGCTTCGTGCCGATCGTGTACCTGTTCTTCATCCTGTGCCTCGTCGCATTCGTTCCGCTGTTCCTCGCCCAGCAGGAGATCGGCGCGAA
>CAYWZC010000149.1:2633-5543 GCA_964462745.1 uncultured Rhodanobacteraceae bacterium | reverse complement strand
CGCGCCTTGCGCAGGCCGCCCTTGACCTCGATCGTGACGATGCCGCCGAAACCGTCCATCTGACGCTTCGCGAGCGTGTGCTGCGGGTGCGATTTCAGGCCCGGATAGACCACGCGTTGCACGGACGGATGCTTCTCCAGCCATTTCGCGAGTTCGAGCGCGTTGGCACAATGCGCGGCCATGCGCAGGTGCAGGGTCTTGAGGCCGCGCAGCGCGAGGAACGAGTCGAACGGTCCCGCGACCGCGCCGACCGAGTTCTGCAGGAACGCCATTCGTTCGGCGAGTTCGGCATTGTCACCGACAATCGCGATGCCGCCGACCATGTCCGAATGGCCGTTGAGGTACTTGGTCGCCGAGTGCACGACGATGTCGGCGCCGTGTTCGATCGGGCGTTGCAGGATCGGCGAACAGAACGTGTTGTCGACCACGAACAACAGCCCGTGCCTGCGTGCGAACGCGCGAACCTTGGCGAGATCGACGAGCTTCAGCATCGGGTTGGTCGGCGTCTCCGCCCAGATCATGCGCGTGTTCGGCCGCAGCGCGGCTTTCAATGCGGCTGCGTCGTTGAGATCGACGAAGCTGAAGTCGAGCCCGGCCGAACGCCGGCGCACGCGCTCGAACAATCGGTACGTGCCGCCGTAGAGATCGTCCATCGCGATGACGTGGCTGCCCGAATCGAGCAGGTCGAGCACGGTCGACGCAGCCGCGAGGCCCGATGCAAACGCAAACCCCGTGCTGCCGCCTTCCAGGTCGGCAACACAACGCTCGAACGCGAAGCGGGTCGGATTGTGGGTGCGCGAATACTCGAAGCCCTGGTGCACGCCGGGGCTCTTCTGCACGTAGGTCGAGGTCGCGTAGATCGGCGTCATGATCGCACCGGTCGAGGGATCGGGATGCTGGCCGGCGTGGATCGCGCGCGTGCCGAGGCGGGTGGTGGTGCGGGGCTTGGTCGACATGGTGATCAGCGAGGTTCGGGAAATTTCAGGATGTGTTTCGCCAGCGAATCATCGAACGCGGCGCAGGTAGTTCGACTAACCGTGTAGCCCGGGCAAGCGGAGCGCGCCCGGGGATCCGGGTTTGGGCATGGTCGCTTCGGATCCCCGGGTGCGGCCTTCGGCCTTACCCGGGCTACATTCCGCGATCGAATCATTGTACGCGCCGGCGCAAATAGTTCAGCAGGTCGATGCGCGTGATGAGGCCGAGGAACTTCGCGTCGTCCATGACGATCGCAACGTGGCCGGCCGCGAATACCGGCAGCAGGTCCTCGATCGGCGCGCGCATGTCGAGCACGTGCAGGCGGCTGACCATCGCGGTCGATACCGGATCCTTGAAACGCTCGTCGTCGCCGTACACGTGCATGAGCACGTCGGACTCATCGAGGATGCCGACGATGCGGTCCTCGTCCATGACCGGCAACTGCGACACGTCATAGAGCTTCATGCGGTTGTAGGCGGTGATCAACAGGTCGCCTGGCGCGACGATCACGGTATCGCGCTGCGCATACGGACGCAGGATCAGGTCGCGCAGGTCGCCGTGGTGTTCGCGTTCGATGAAGCCGTTGTCGACCATCCAGTAGTCGTTGTAGAGCTTGGACAGGTACTTGTTGCCGGTGTCGCAGACGAGGGTCACGACGCGCTTGGGCGCGGTCTGCTCGCGGCAGTAGCGCAGCGCCGCGGCGAGCAGGGTGCCGGTCGACGACCCACCGAGGATGCCTTCCTTCGTCAGCAGTTCGCGCGCGGTCAGGAAGCTCTCCCTGTCGCTGATCGCATAGGCCTTGCCCACGCGCGAGAAATCGCTGATCGCGGGCAGGAAGTCCTCGCCGATGCCCTCGACCATCCACGATGCCGATTTGTCCGAAAGCGTGCCTTCGTTGATGTATTCAGCGAGGATCGAACCGACCGGGTCGGCGAGGATGAATTCGGTATCCGGCGACACGCGCGCAAAGTAGCGCGACAGGCCGGTCATCGTGCCGGACGACCCGCAACCGAACACGATCGCGTCGACTCGACCCTCCATCTGCTCGAAGATTTCCGGCCCGGTGGTTTCCTCGTGCGCGGCAGGGTTGTCCGGATTGCCGAACTGGTTGATGAAGTACGCACCGGGGGTTTCCTCGGCGATGCGCGCAGCCATGTCCTGGTAGTAGTCGGGATGGCCCTTGGCGACGTCCGAGCGGGTCAGCACGACCTCGGCACCCATCGCCTTGAGGTTGAAGATCTTCTCGCGGCTCATCTTGTCGGGTACGACGAGGATCAGCCGGTAACCCTTCTGTTGCGCGACGAGCGCAAGGCCGATGCCGGTGTTGCCCGCCGTGCCCTCGACGAGGGTCGCTCCGGGCCGGAGCTTGCCAGACTTTTCGGCCGCCTCGATCATCTTGAGGCCGATGCGGTCCTTGATCGAACCGCCCGGGTTCGCGCTTTCGAGCTTGAGGAACAGCTCGCAGGGGCCGGCATCGAGTCGCCGCGCGCGGACCATCGGCGTGCGGCCGATGAGTTCGAGTACACTTTCGTGGATCGTCATGGAAACTCCGGACGGCGCGCCTTGCGCGTCCGGCCATTATCCCGGAGTCCGGCAGGATTGGGGAGCCGGCCCCCGGACGCACCACGACGTGGTGCGCCCCCAATCGGCATCGCGCGAGCGCGCGTGCCGCGGCGTCAGGCGGTCGCCGCCTCGCGCTGTGACCACATCTCGGTGAGCTTGTCCTTGGCGCGCAGCTTTTCCTTCTTGAGATTGTGCAAGGTCACGTCGTCCATCGGCAGCACGCCGATTTCCGCGTCATGCACCTTGCTGTCCAGCTCCTTGTGCCGGTGGTAGAGCACGCGGAACTCGGAATCGCTGCGCATCAACTTTTCGACTTCATCTGCATTCTGCTCGAACATCAGCAAGCCTCCTGTTTGCGGGAAGGGGTCGCAG
>CAYWZC010000149.1:0-2533 GCA_964462745.1 uncultured Rhodanobacteraceae bacterium | reverse complement strand
GACCTCGGTGACCTGCACGCGGTTCGCCGCGATTCCGGCCGCGACGAGGGCCGCGCGGACGCTTTCGGCGCGCTGTCGCACGAGCTTCGCGTCGGAGGCCCGATCCACGCGCGCCCGAACCTCGATACCCCGATCGGGTGCCGCATTCGCCGACTCGACGATGCGGGCGAGGCGCTCGCTGCCGGATTCGGCGAGGGTTGCGCTGCCGGCCTCGAAACTGCGATCGGACAGGGTCAGGGACACCTCCGCCGCGGACGGCACGGCCGGGTCGGGTGCGTCGTTTGCGGGGGCCGCGGCTTCCGCCTCGCTGACCGCCGCGGCGAGCGCGGCTTCCTTCTTGGCCAGCTCGGCAGCGCGCGCCTGCGCAGCCGCGATGCGCCGCGACTGCGCCGCCACCGCGCGGGCCGCGGCCGCGTCCGCCGCGGCCTGGTCGCCCGCGAGGCGCGCCGCCTCGGCTTCGCGCAGGAGCCGCTCGGCCTGCTCGGCTTCGATCTGCGCTTGCAGGCGCTGGCGTTCGAGTTCCCGCCGCGCCTGGCGCGCGTCGCGGCGCGCGGCTTGCAGGAGCAGGTTCGCATGGGTTTGCTGCAGGTTCGCGCGCTCGTCCTCCAGCGCGCGCTGCTCGGCGACGACACGCGCGATCTCGATGCGCTGGCGCGCGATGGCGGCGCGGTTCGCGGCCTCCGCGCCACGCGCTTCGTCGATCGCCGCGACTGCCGCCCGTGCGGCGGCCAGTTCAGCCGGCGCGCGAACGGCGATTTGCGAGTCGGCCTGAAGTTCGACGAGTTCACGCTGCACATCGGCACGTTCGGACTCGCGCACCCCGCCGCTCGCGCAGCCGGCAAGAAGCGCAAGTGCCGCGATGAGGCCGCAGGAGCGATTGCGGAACGCGATGGTCATGGCGGGAACCCCTCGTCGCTGCGGGCCAGATCAGCTTGCAGGGTCGCGTTCTCGCGCTGCAGGGTGCCGACCGCGTCGCGGGTCTTCGCGAGCCGCGCGCGTGCCGCCGCCAGTTCCGCGTCGACCTCGGCGCGCGCGGCGAGGCGCGCGGCACCATCGAAATCGCCCTGCATGTTGGCGGTTCGCGCGTGGGCGAGTTCGCGCTCGGCATTGCGCCATTCGGTCGCGGCCCAGGCCGGTGCTTCCGCGGCGCGGGCCGCATCCAGCGCCTCGGCCGCGGCGGCCAACCGGTCATCCGGCGGTCGGGTCGGCCCGCAGGCGGCCAGGCAGAGGGCCAAAACGGGCCCGATCGCAAAAAGCACGACCATGACATGGATTTTTTTGCGGCTTGGTGTCATAACTTTTCCCGGCACGCCGACGACGGGGTGTTCCCGCCCTATTGTGGGAACCGTCGGCGAGGTTTTGCAACGGTCGCAGCACGCAAGGGCGGCGCGACAAGACAGGGGCGCGGCAATGGATATCGGCTATTTCCTCAAGCTCATGACCGAGAAGGGCGCGTCGGACATGTTCCTGACCGCCGGTGCGCCGGTCAACATCAAGGTCGAGGGCAAGCTCTATCCGCTCGGCAATACCGGCCTGCCCAACGGCATGGTCAAGAAGATCGCGTATTCGCTCATGGACGAGGGCCAGGTGCCGCAATTCGAGCGCGATCTCGAGCTCAACATGGCGATCGCGGTGAAGGATGCGGGCCGCTTCCGCATCAACGTGTTCAAGCAGCGCGGCGAGGTCGGCATGGTGATCCGCGCGATCAAGAGCGTGATCCCGACCATCGAGGAATTGCGCCTGCCGATCCTGTTCAAGGACGTGGTCATGGAACCGCGCGGCCTGATCCTGCTGGTCGGCGCGACCGGTTCGGGCAAGTCGACCACGCTCGCATCGATGATCGACCACCGCAATGCGACGACGTCCGGCCACATCCTGACCGTCGAGGAGCCGATCGAATATCTGTTCCGGCACAAGAAGTCGGTGGTCAACCAGCGCGAAGTCGGCCTCGACACGCACAGCTTCCACGAGGCGCTCAAGAACGCGATGCGCGAGGCTCCCGACGTCATCATGATCGGCGAAATCCGCGATGCCGAGACGATGGAGGCCGCGATCGCGTTCTCCGAGACCGGCCATTTGTGCCTTGCGACCCTGCATTCCAACAACGCCGACCAGACCCTGGAGCGAATCCTCAACTTCTTCCCCGAGTCGGCCCACCGCAACATCCTCATGAACCTGTCGCTGAACCTGCGCGCGGTGATCAGCCAGCGCCTCGTGGTCGCGAAGGACGGCCGCCGCCAGCCCGCCGTCGAGGTGCTGCTGAACACGCCGCTGATCCGCGACATGATCCGCCGCGGGCAGATCCACGAGGTCAAGGAAGCGATGGACCGCAGCCTGCAGGAGGGCATGCAGACGTTCGACCAGGCGTTGTACGCGCTGTACAAGGAAGGCCGCATCGAACTCGAGGAGGCTCTCAACAACGCCGACTCGCGCGACGGCCTCGCGCTGAAGATCCGCCTCGCCGAGGGCGGCGACGTGCCGATGCACGATTTCGACGCGGGGTATTGAGACGCCGCAAGAACGGGGCATGCGG
>CAYWZC010000148.1:0-5693 GCA_964462745.1 uncultured Rhodanobacteraceae bacterium | reverse complement strand
ACGGTCCGTTCAACGACTTCAACGGCGTGGTCGAGGAAGTCAACTACGAGAAGAGTCGCCTGCGCGTGGCGGTGCTGATTTTCGGGCGATCCACGCCGGTCGAACTGGAATTCGGCCAGGTGGAAAAGGCCTGAGGAGCCGGGAATAGGGAATGGAGAATCGGGAATCGGAAGAGCCAACACGTTTAGGCTTGATCGATTCCCAATTCCCAATTCCCTATTCCCAATTCCCGTAACGAAAGCAAACGGGGAGCCGAAGCGGTTCAATAACCGCAGAGCGTTCGAACCCGAGGAGAAGCAGGAAATGGCAAAGAAAATCACCGGTTACATCAAGTTGCAGGTCAAGGCCGGCCAGGCCAATCCGTCGCCGCCGGTTGGTCCGGCGCTCGGCCAGCGTGGCCTCAACATCATGGAATTCTGCAAGGCGTTCAATGCGGCCACGCAGAAACTGGAGCCGGGCCTGCCGATCCCGACCGTGATCACGGTCTATTCGGACCGCAGCTTCAGTTTCATCACCAAGACCCCGCCCGCGACCGTATTGTTGAAGAAGGCGGTCGGCCTGCAATCGGGTTCGGCGCGACCGAACACCGACAAGGTCGGCAAGGTTTCGCGCGCCCAGCTCGAGGAAATCGCAAAGGCGAAATCGCCCGATCTCACCGCGGCCGACCTCGATGCAGCGGTGCGTACGATTGCAGGTAGCGCCCGCAGCATGGGCCTGACGGTGGAGGGTTGATCCGATGGCGAATACAGGAAAGCGTCACAAGGCCCTGCGCGATACCGTTCCCGCGGGCAAGGTCTTCGCGATCGACGACGCCCTGACCCTGGTCAAGGGCAACGCGAATGCGAAGTTCGTCGAGTCGATCGATGTGTCGGTGCGTCTCGGCATCGATGCGAGGAAGTCCGATCAGGGTGTGCGCGGGTCCGTACTGATGCCGCATGGCACCGGCAAGACCGTGTCGGTCGCGGTGTTCTGCCCGCCCGGCGAGAAGGCGGATGCCGCCCGCGCAGCCGGTGCGGATGCGGTCGGCATGGAGGACCTGGCCGAGAAGATGCAGGCCGGGGACTTGAATTACGGTCGCGTCATCGCCACTCCGGATGCGATGCGCGTGGTCGGCAGGCTCGGCCAGTTGCTCGGCCCGCGCGGCCTCATGCCGAACCCGAAGGACGGTTCGGTCACGGCCGACGTCGTCACCGCGGTGAAGAACGCCAAGGCGGGCCAGGTCAAGTTCCGCAACGACAAGGCCGGCATCATCCACGCGAGCATCGGCAAGGCGAGCTTCGAAGTCGGTGCGCTCAAGGACAACCTGCAGGCGCTGATCGCCGATCTGGTCAAGGCCAAGCCGGCCGCGGCCAAGGGCCAGTACCTGCAGAAGGTTTCGGTGTCGAGCACGATGGGCGTCGGCGTAGCCGTCGATCCGTCGAGCCTGAGCGCCTGAATCCGGCCGCGGCGCATGGCGTCGCGGTGCCACGAACAGAACCAAGACATTTGAGGGCGCCCCGTACCCAGCCGGTGCGGGGATTGCCGTCAAAGACCGCAGGCGGTCCATCGCCCGGCGCGGGACGCACGGAAGCGTTTTCCTTCACGGATCATCCCGCCCGCCGCGATCGACCTTAATCGGCACGATCAGCCTGCGCAGATGGCGTAGCCCTACAGGATCCTCCTGAAACGGCCGCCAATCCAGGCGTCGCAAGACGTCGCGAATCCGCGGGATTGCGGATTCGGGTATTCGAGGAAACACCCGCGTGGAGCGCGGGCGAATCCCCAGGAGAAAGCAATGGCGCTCAATCTTGCGCAAAAGAAAGAGGTCGTTGCCGAACTTGCGGATGTGGCCGGCAAGGCGCATTCGCTGGTAGCCGCAGAGTACATCGGGCTTACCGTCGCCCAGCTCACCGAGCTGCGCAAGAAGGCCCGCGAGGGTGGGGTTTACCTCAGGGTTGCGAAGAACACCCTGGTGTTCCGCGCCGTCGCCGGCACGGACTACGAGTGCGTCAAGGATGCGCTCACCGGTCCGTTGCTGTATGCCTTCTCGAACGAAGATCCCGGTGCAGCCGGTCGTCTGGTCAAGGAATTCGCGAAGACCAACGACAAGCTGCAGGCGAAGCTGGTTGCGATCGGTGGCAAGGCCTATCCGGCCTCGCACGTCGACGTGCTGGCGTCGTTGCCGACTCGTGACCAGGCGTTGGGCATGCTGCTCAGCCTCATGGTCCAGCCGGCGACCCAGCTCGTTCGCACTCTCGCCGAACCCGCCAACATGCTCGCGCGCACGCTGGGACAGGTCGCGGAGAAGCAGAAGGCGGCCTGATCTGCCAGCAAGTTCGGTAATCCATTCCAGCATCAAGAAAGCCGTTTATCCAGGAGTCAATCATGTCCCTCAGCAACGAACAGATCATCGACGCGATCGCGGAGAAGTCCCTCATCGAGGTGATGGAACTGGTCAAGGCGATGGAAGAGAAGTTCGGCGTGTCCGCCGCCGCCCCGGTGGCGATGGCCGCCGCACCTGCCGCCGGTGGCGGCGCCGCTGCCGCCGAAGAGCAGACCGAGTTCACGGTCTCGCTCCAGGCCACCGGTGAAAAAAAGGTCGAGGTCATCAAGGTGGTCCGCGGGATCACCGGTCTCGGTCTCAAGGAAGCCAAGGATCTCGTCGAATCCGCGCCGGCCGTGGTCAAGGAAGCGGTCAGCAAGGACGACGCGGCGAAGTTCAAGAAGGATCTCGAAGCCGCCGGAGCAACCGTCGAAATCAAGTGACGCACTGGCGCGGCTGCGCGTTCGCGCAGCCGCCTTTGCCAGCGCGTCATCCCCGCGAAAGCGGGGATCCATTTCCATGCGTCGTCCCTGCGAATGCGGGGATCCGCGTCTTCAAGTTGGTTCTTCAGAGTGCGATTTGATCGAACCCGATCCGAACCAAAGCCATTGGATTCCCGCCTGCGCGGGAATGACGAAACAAGCCCAAGCCGGGGGTGCAGACTCCCGGCCTTTGGCCGTTGTGGCGCAGGCGTGACCACGACACATCGCAGTCGAGTTGACAGTTGGAAGTAGCGGGAGAGGGCGTGCTGGTGCCGGCAATACCAGCGACTCCCAACTGGCAATTTGTCGTTCCCCGGGGCCGCCTGCGCGACCCTTCGAAAATCAGACGAGGCGTTAGCTCCCCATGACGACCCACGCTCCTACCACGACCTACTCGTTCACCGAAAAGAAGCGCATCCGCAAGGATTTCGGCAAGCGGCCCAACGTTCTAGATGTGCCGTTACTGCTTGCGATCCAGGTCGATTCGTATCGCGAATTCCTGCAGGTCGAAGGCAGCCCCGGCAAGCGCGAGGATACCGGCCTGCACGCCGCGTTGCAGTCCGTGTTCCCGATCACGAGCTATTCCGGCAGCGCCGCACTCGAGTACGTCAGCTACCGGCTCGGCGAGCCGCCGTTCGACGAGCGCGAATGCCGTTCGCGCGGCATGTCCTATGGCGCGCCGCTGCGCGTGACCGTGCGCCTCGTGATCTACGATCGCGAGTCGTCGAACAAGGCGATCAAGTACGTCAAGGAGCAGGAAGTCTACATGGGCGAACTACCGCTCATGACCGACACCGGCACCTTCATCGTCAACGGTACCGAGCGCGTGATCGTGTCGCAGTTGCACCGTTCGCCGGGCGTGTTCTTCGACCACGATCGCGGCAAGACCCATTCCTCGGGCAAGCTGCTGTACTCGGCACGCGTGATTCCCTACCGTGGTTCGTGGCTCGACTTCGAGTTCGATCCGAAGGACGCGTTGTTCACGCGCATCGATCGCCGCCGCAAGCTGCCGGTCACGATCCTGCTGCGTGCGCTCGGCTACACGAATGCCGAGATGCTCGACATCTTCTTCGAGAAGAACGTGTTCCACCTCGGCAAGAAGGACGGCGCCAGGCTCGACCTGGTCGCCGAACGCCTGCGTGGCGAGACCCTGAACTTCGACCTGCATGCCGGCAAGGAGGTCCTCGTCGAGGCGGGCAAGCGCATCACCGCGCGCCACGTGCGCAGCCTCGAGAGTGCGAAGATCAAGTCGCTCGAAGTCCCGGATGAATACCTGATCGGACGCATCCTCGCCGACGACGTGGTCGACACGAAGTCCGGCGAAGTGCTCGCGCTGGCCAACGACGAGATCGTCGAGGAGCATCTGGAGGCCTTCCGCAAGGCCGGGGTCGACAAGATCGAGACCTTGTGGGTCAACGACCTCGATCGCGGCGACTACATCTCGAAGACCCTGCGCATCGATCCGTCGCGCACGCCGCTCGAAGCACTGGTCGAGATCTACCGCATGATGCGCCCCGGCGAACCGCCGACCAAGGATGCCGCGCAGAACCTGTTCCAGAACCTGTTCTTCTCGGCCGAACGTTACGATCTCGATCGGGTCGGGCGCATGAAGTTCAACCGCCGTGTCGGCCGCAAGGACGACAAGGGGCCGGGCATCCTGTACGACAGCAAGTACTTCGGCGAGCGCAACGACGAGGCGTCCAAGGCGCTGGTCAAGGAGTTCGGCGAGGGCTCGGACATCCTCGACGTGCTCAAGGTGCTGATCGAGATCCGCAACGGTCGCGGTACGGTCGACGACATCGATCACCTCGGCAACCGGCGCGTGCGTTCGGTCGGCGAGATGGCCGAGAACGTGTTCCGCATCGGCCTCGTGCGCGTGGAACGCGCGGTGCGCGAGCGCCTGTCGTTGGCCGAAGCCGATGGCCTGACCCCGCAGGACCTCATCAATGCGAAGCCGGTCGCGGCCGCGATCAAGGAGTTCTTCGGTTCCTCGCAGCTGTCGCAGTTCATGGACCAGAACAACCCGCTCTCGGAAGTGACCCACAAGCGTCGCGTGTCCGCGCTCGGACCGGGTGGCCTGACCCGCGAACGCGCCGGGTTCGAGGTGCGCGACGTGCATCCGACTCATTACGGGCGCGTGTGCACGATCGAGACGCCGGAAGGCCCGAACATCGGCCTGATCAATTCGCTGGCCGTGTATGCGCGCACCAACGAGTACGGCTTCCTCGAAACGCCGTATCGCAAGGTCGTGAACGGCAAGGTCACCAACCAGGTCGAATACCTGTCGGCGATCGACGAGGGCGAGTACGTGATCGCGCAGGCGAATTCGCCACTGACCCGGGACGGCGGCTTCGCCGAGGAATTCGTCGCGTGCCGTTTCCGCGGTGAATCCGAATTGCGGGCACCGGCCGAGATCCACTTCATGGACGTGTCGCCCATGCAGACCGTGTCGGTCGCCGCGGCGCTGGTGCCGTTCCTCGAACACGACGACGCGAACCGCGCGCTGATGGGCGCGAACATGCAGCGCCAGGCCGTGCCGACGCTGCGCGCGCAGACGCCGCTGGTCGGCACCGGCATCGAACGCGCGGTCGCGCGTGATTCGGGCGTGACCGTGGCCGCGCGTCGCGGTGGCGAAATCGAGCAGGTCGATGCGGGCCGCATCGTCGTGCGGGTGAAGGAAAGCGAGATCGGCGACAACGATGCCGGCGTCGACATCTACACGCTGACCAAGTACGTGCGCTCGAACCAGAACACCAACCTCAACCAGCGTCCGCTGGTCAAGGTCGGCGACAAGGTCGAGAAGGGCGACGTGCTCGCGGATGGTGCGTCGACCGACCTCGGCGAGCTCGCGCTCGGCCAGAACATGCTGGTCGCGTTCATGCCGTGGAACGGCTACAACTTCGAGGACT
>CAYWZC010000147.1:0-5747 GCA_964462745.1 uncultured Rhodanobacteraceae bacterium | reverse complement strand
CGCAACCGCGCCGCTTCCTCATCGAGTTCGTCCAGCAGGTTCATGTCGATGGCATTCCCGGCATGCGGAATCGTGCCGCCCTGTTCGTCCATCAGCGACGTGCGGAAAGGTCCGGGGAAGCATTTTCCGTGGCATGCGCCCGGCAGGGTCCGTACCGCGAACCGCTGGCGCACAAACGCCGGACCCGCCGACGCGACCTGGATTCCCCATCCGGGGCCAACGATAGCGATCCCGTGGCTTGCAGGCAAGCCACGGACCGCCACGCGTGACCAATGGCCATTCTCAGTCCACCGGATTTGGTTTATAGTCATTCCGTTTCATAAATGGCAACGTCATTCAGGAATTGCAAAAGGAGCTTCCATGGCCATCGACCTGAAGTCACTGAATCTTACGCAAGTGCGCGATCTCATGCGCCGCGCGGAGTTGCGTGAAAAGGAACTGTTGAAGGAGCGTACTGCGCGCGTCCGCGCAAAAATGGTTGCGCTGGCAAAATCCGAGGGGTTGAGCTTCGATGAGGTCATCGGTCGTTCGAGCGGGCGGCGCAAATCGAAACCCGTGAAGCCGAAGTACCGCAATCCGGCGGATGGTTCCACCTGGAGCGGCCGCGGCAAGCGCCCACGCTGGTTCAACGACGCGCTCAAGGCGGGCAAGAAGGAAAAAGATCTGCTGATTCGATAGCGGATCGCAGCGCACCAACCAGCGATTGCGGCTGCGCCGGAGGTTTCCGGCGTTCGTGCGGGCGGGGTTCCCGCCACGCCGCGCCATCGCGTTGACGCGCAGACGAAACACGTGCATCAAAGCGCCGGCATCGTGCCGGCGTTTTCTTTTCAATGCATCGGTGAAACAGTATGCTGGCGCTCGCGGAGCGGACGGGAGCGCTCTGGCACATGGAGAACACGCCTTGAGCGAAAAGCCGATCTGGGAACCGGGCAGCGATCGTATCGAACGCGCGAACCTCAACCGATTCCTGCGCTTCGCACGGGAAAGTTCCGGCGGCGACGACCTCGCGAACTATGCGGCACTGCACGATTTCTCGATCCGGCATCCGGAACGCTTCTGGCCCATGGTCTGGGAGTTTTGCGGGATCCGTTCGACGGGTACCTGGCAGGCGGTACTCGCCGATCCCGACCGCATGCCCGGCGCACGCTGGTTTCCCGGCGCGCAACTCAATTTCGCGCAAAACCTCCTGCGCCACAAGGATGATCGCGCGGCGATCGTGTTCCGCAACGAATGGGGCCACGCGCGCGAACTGAGCTACGCAGACCTGCATGCCGAGGTCGGGCGCGTGTCCCGTGCGCTGGCCGATGCGGGCGTGGGCGTCGGCGACCGGGTCGCGGGTTTCCTGCCGAACATGCCGGAAACCGTCATCGCGATGCTCGCCACGACCGCGCTCGGCGCGATCTGGTCGTCGTGCTCACCCGATTTCGGCATCGACGGCGTGGTGGACCGGTTCGGCCAGATCGAACCGAAGGTGCTGTTCTGCGCCGATGCCTACGGTTACGGCGGCAAGCGCTTCGACTGCCTCGCCAAGGTGCGCGGCGTGCTCGACCGCATCGATGCGATCGAACGTGTCGTGGTCATCCCGTACAGCGGCGATCCGCTCGATCTTTCCGGCCTGCGCAATGCGATCGCATGGCCGGATTTCGTCGGCACGGACGCGCCTGCGCTGCGGTTCGAATCCCTGCCATTCGACCATCCCCTGTACGTCATGTATTCCTCCGGCACGACCGGCGTGCCGAAGTGCATCGTGCACGGCGCCGGCGGCACCCTGATCCAGCACCTCAAGGAACTCGTGCTGCATACCGATCTCAAGCGCGAGGATCGCATTTTCTACTACACGACCTGCGGCTGGATGATGTGGAACTGGCTGGTGTCGAGCCTTGCGGTCGGCGCTACCCTGGTGCTCTACGACGGCTCGCCGTCGCATCCGGATGGCAATGCGCTGTGGAATCTCGCCGACGAGGTCGGTATCAGCGTGTTCGGCACCAGCGCGAAATGGCTGTCCGCGACCGAGAAGGCGGGCATCCGGCCGCGCGAGACGCACAAGCTGCTCCAGTTGAAGACGATCCTGTCGACTGGTTCGCCGCTCGCGCCGGAAAGCTACGACTACGTCTACCGCGACATCAAGGAACGCGTCCTGCTCGCATCGATCTCCGGCGGCACCGACATCGTTTCGTGTTTCGCACTCGGCAATCCGCTGCTGCCGGTGTACCGCGGCGAATTGCAATGTCGCGGGCTCGGCATGAAGGTCGAAATCCTCGACGACGACGGCAAGCCGGTGCGCGGCGAACCCGGCGAGCTCGCCTGCACCGCGCCGTTCCCGTCGATGCCGGTCGGTTTCTGGAATGATCCGGATGGGGAAAAATACCGCAACGCGTACTTCTCGCGCGTGCCGGGCGTGTGGTGCCATGGCGACCTCGCGATGCTGACCGTGCACGACGGCATCGTGATCTACGGCCGTTCCGATGCGACCCTGAATCCCGGTGGCGTGCGCATCGGCACCGCGGAAATCTACCGCCAGGTCGAGCAGGTGCCCGAGGTGCTGGAATCGATCGCGGTCGGCCAGCACTGGCAGGGCGACGAACGCGTGATCCTGTTCGTGCGCCTGCGCGATGGTGTCGTGCTCGACGACGACTTGCGCGACCGCATCCGCAAGCAGATCCGCTCGCACACGACGCCGCGCCACGTACCCGCGAAAATCCTCCAGGTCGCCGACATCCCACGCACGATCTCCGGCAAGATCACCGAGATCGCGGTCCGCGACACCATCCACGACCGCCCGGTGAAGAATACCGACGCGCTCGCGAATCCCGAATCACTGGCCCTGTACCGCGATATCGCCGAGCTCGCGACGCCGTGACCGGACCATCCACCCAACAGCGCGCGGCGCCATCGATGACGCATCCACCTGGCGCAGCGGATCCAGCCGATATCCGTCCCTCGATCACCGTCACCGTGCCGATCTTCAACGAGGCGGAGAACATCCCGACCCTGTACGAACGCATCCGTGCGGCGCTCGACGCACTCGACGAGTCCTGGGAAGTCGTGTTCGTGAACGACGGCAGCCGCGACGGATCGGCCGAGTTGCTCGACGCGGTCGCGGCGTCCGATGCGCGCGTCGTGGTCGTGCATTTCCCGCGCAACTACGGCCAGACCGCCGCGATGATGGCCGGCATGGATCATGCGCGCGGTGCGATCATCGTGCCGATGGACGGCGACCTGCAGAACGACCCCGCCGACATCGCACACCTGCTGGAAAAGCTCGACGAAGGCTTCGATGTCGTTTCCGGCTGGCGCAAGGATCGCCAGGACCACGCAATCAAGCGCAACCTGCCGAGCCGCATCGCGAACGCAATCATCTCGCGCGTATCGGGCGTCCACCTGCATGACTACGGCTGTTCGCTGAAAGCCTATCGGCGCGATGCGCTCGAAGGCGTCAAGCTGTACGGCGAGATGCATCGTTTCGTGCCGATCTACGCGGCCTGGAACGGCGCGCGCGTCGGCGAGATCCCGGTCCAGCACCACCCGCGCCTGCACGGCGAATCCAAGTACGGCCTCGAACGCGTCTTCAAGGTCGTGCTCGACCTGCTGGTGGTCAAGTTCCTGTTCCGCTACGCGAGCAAGCCGATCTACCTGTTCGGCGGATTCGGCCTGTTCTCGATCCTGTGTGCGCTGCTGGCCGGCTTGTGGGCGATCGGGTTGAAACTGTTCAACGACGTGTCACTGATCCTGACGCCATTGCCGCTGTTCGCGGTGTTCCTCGGCGCGGTCGGCGTGCTCAGCATCCTCATGGGCCTGCTCGCCGAGATGCTCAACCGCACCTATCACGAATCGCAGTCGAAGGCGGTGTACCGGGTCGCGCGCGTCGTGCGCGGCGGCGGCACGGCGTCGGCCTGACATGTGCGGCATCGCCGGTTTCTTCGGCGCGGGTGATCGGCTCGCCCTCGAACGCATGGCGGACCGCATCCGCCATCGTGGGCCGGATGGCGACGGCTACGTGGTCGACCCCGATCGCGGCGTCTTTCTCGCCCATCGGCGGCTGTCGATCCTCGACCATGCCGGCGGCGTGCAGCCGATGTGGAGCGAGGACCGGGCGCTGGTCGTCGTGTTCAACGGCGAGATCTACAACGTCCGCGAGTTGCGCGAGGAACTCGCCAAGCGCGGGGCGCGTTTCCGCACCGACCATTCCGACACCGAGGTGCTGCTGCACGGTTATCGCGAATGGGGCACGGATTTCGTGTCGCGGCTCAACGGCATGTGGGCATTCGCGCTGGTCGATTTCGATCGCCGGCAAGCATTCCTTTCGCGTGACCGCTTCGGCAAGAAGCCGCTGTACTGGCATGCCCACGCACGCGGATTCTCGTTCGCATCCGAACTGACTGCGCTGCGCGAGCATCCCGCGACGCCGACGGCGCTTTCCGAGCGCGCACTGCGCAAGTACTTCGGCTACGGCTTCGTGCCCGCGCCACTGAGCTTCCTCGAAGGCGTGCACAAGTTGCCTGCCGGGCATTCACTGGTCCTGGACCTCGAATCGCCGGTCCCGCGCGTCGAGCGCTACTGGCGCTACGAGCCGGAGCCGGCGACCGAGCATCCAGCCGGCATCGAACGACGCTGGGTCGAGGAATTCCGGTCCCTGCTCGACACCGCCGTCGAACGCCGGCTCGTCGCCGATGTCCCGGTCGGCTGCTTCCTGTCCGGCGGGCTCGACTCATCGACCGTCGCCGCGCTCGCGACGCGGCATGCCGGACGCGAGCGACTCAAGACCTTCTCCATCGGTTTCGAGGAAGCGGATTTCGACGAAACGCGCTACGCCGCCGAGGTCGCCGCGCATCTCGGCGTCGACCATCGGATCGAACGTCTGTCGGTGCAACGCGCACTCGATATCCTGCCCGATCTCGCCGCGCGTCTCGACGCACCGATCGCCGACTCCTCGATCCTGCCGACGTACCTGTTGTGCGCGCATGCGCGCCGGCAAGTCACCGTTGCGCTCGGCGGCGACGGTGCCGACGAACTGCTGGCCGGCTACGATCCGTTTCGCGCACTGCGCCTTGCGCGCTGGTACGCACGCGTCGTGCCGAAACCGGCGCACCGCGCGATCGCGATGATCGCCGCGCGCCTGCCCGTGTCGCACGGTTACATGAGCTTCGATTTCCGCTTGAAGCGCCTGTTGCGCGGCCTCGACCATGCCCCCCGACTGCACTTGCCGATCTGGATGGCGCCGCTGGCGCCATCGGAAATCGAACACCTGTTCCAGGCGCCGGTCGACGTCGAGGATCTCTTCAGCGAGGCGATCGAGGCGTGGGACGGGTGCGCCGTGGACGATCCGGTCGAACGCGCGATCGCGTTCTACATCCGTCTCTACCTGCAGGACGACATCCTGACCAAGGTCGACCGCGCGAGCATGCTGCATTCGCTCGAAGTGCGCGCGCCGTTCCTCGATTGCGACCTCGTCGACTTCCTGCGTCGCCTGCCCTCGCACATGAAGCTGCGCGGCGGAACCAGCAAGTGGATCCTGCGCGAAGCGACGCGGTCGTTGCTCCCCGCCAGCGTGCTCACCCGCAGCAAACAGGGTTTCGCCATGCCGATCGGCCGCTGGTTCCGCGACGATCGCATCCCCGCGAACCATGGCGCGGCGATCGGCGCCGACGGATTCCGCGCCGCGCGCCTCGCCGACCACCGCAACGGCCGCACGGACCAGCGCCTGTACCTCTGGGCCGACTGGATTCTCGCGGCGTCGCATCTGGGCG
>CAYWZC010000146.1:0-5846 GCA_964462745.1 uncultured Rhodanobacteraceae bacterium | reverse complement strand
CCGGCCGGCACGAGTTCGTGCGGATACTCGTAACCAAGCCCTTCATCGAGCCGGAACGTGCAGCGCGCCGCGACGACGAGCGTCTCGGCCAGCAGATCGGGTGGATAGATCGCGGCGAGCTCCTGCATTCGGCGCAAATGCCGTTCACCGTTCGGAAACAGCGCATGGCCGGCCTCGGCGATCGTGCAGCCCAGGCGGATCGCGGTCAGCGCATCCTGCAATGCGCGTCGACCGCGCACGTGCATGTGCACGTCACCCGCCGCGACCAGCGGCAGTCCGTGTCGCGCACCGAGGTCGCGCAATGCCGCGAGTTCCGCCGCGTCATCCGGGCCGCGATGCAACTCCACCGCGATCCATGCACGGCCGACGAAGTGTCGGGCCAGCCAGGCGGCCGTCGCCGCGGGAGGGGCTTCGGTCCCGACGTCGCTGGCGCCCTTCGCCGAATCCATCGAGGCTGGAGCCCCTCCCACGGGACCCGGCGCCCACAACACGAGAACGCCGTCGCCCAGCGCTTCCGCGTCGGCGCGGGTCAATCGGTATTCGCCTTTCGAGCTTCGTCGCCGGCCGGTCGTGATGAGGCGGCACAAATCGGAATAGCCGTCCCTCGTGGCCGCGAGCAGCACCAGTTTCGGGCCGTCCGCGAGCTGCACTTCGCTGCCGACGAGGAGCGGCACGCCGGTTTCGCGCGAGGCTTCGAGTGCGCGCACGATGCCGGCCAGCGAACATTCGTCGGTGATCGCGAGCGCCGCGTAACCGAGTTCCTTCGCGCGTTCGAACAACTCCGCCGCGCTCGATGCGCCGCGCTGGAAACTGAAGTTGCCGAGGCAATGCAGCTCGGCGTAGGAGGAGCCGGGAATGGAGAATGGGGAATGGGGAATTGGCAAGGCGTGTCTCATTTCATTCGTCCGCAACCCGATTGCTGCTTCCCATTCCCTATTCCCGGCCTTCAACCGAACCATCCATGCAACATCCAGCCGCTCGTCGCGCCGACCGGCACGAATGCCCACGCACGTTGCCCCGAACGCGTTCCGACGAGGTAGTAATCCCGACGCAGGTCATCCCCATCCCACCAGCCGCTCTCGATGCGCTCGGGGCCCGCGAGTATCTGCGGCGCGTACCGCAACGGGATCGGGCGCGGCAGCAACCAGAACGGCCGCGGGCCGGATGCGGGAACGGTTCCGCCGGCGGATGCCCGATTGCGTGGCCCGCGATTCGTGGAGTCGGCGACGGACGGATCGACGAATCGCCACGCGCATTCGGGCCGGTGATCGGCCACGCAGGCCAGGCCGCGCAGCGCCTCGTCGCCGAGCCGCGCACGCAAACGCTCGGTCAACGCAGGCCAGGCGAGTGCTTCGCCGCGGTCCGCATCGAACAGGTCGCGATGCAACGGGCACAGCGGCGGCAGGTCGTCGGCTTCCAGCGCCAGGCTGTGCACCGGCGCCGCCAACGCAATGCGTTCGAGTCGCAGCTTCGCGAACTCGAACAGGCTGTCCGCTTCCCGTGTGGGCGCGAGCAGGCCGACATCGATGCGCGTGCGCGCGTCGCGTTCGTGGCCGAGGATCAGCGAGAACCGCTGCACCCCGCCATCACGTGCGGCGAGGAACGTCGCGAATTCCCGGATCACGCGCTGCAACGGAAATTGCAGCGCGACCGTGCTCTCGATGCCGTGATCGAATTCGACGCGACGTTCGAAACGCGCGCGAGGCAAGTGGCGCGGCAAGGTTTCCGCGACCGCGCCGCGCAGGCGATCGAGGTGCGCGAGCGCCGCCTCGCCGATGCGGCGCACGAGCTCTGCACGCGGCAGGCGAAGCACCTCGCGCAGGTGCCGGAATCCCATGCCGCGCAGGCTCGCGGTGGTCGCCGCGGCAAGGCCGCTCGCATCGAGCGGCAGCGCATCGAGCGCCTGCATCAATGTCGCCGGCGTCATGATCGCGGTGCCATCGGCGCAGCCAGCCAGCACGCGCGCCGCGGCGGCGGTCGGCGCGACGGCGAGCCGATGCGCGGCACCGCTTACGACGAGTTCCGCACGCAGGCGCCGCTCCAGCGCCGGCCAGCCACCGAACAGTTTCAGGCTCGCGCCGATCTCGACGAGCAAGGCATCGGGCGCGGCAATACCGACATCGGTACTGAACCGGCAGGCCCAGTCGGCGAACGCCTCCAGGCACGCCGATTCGGCTTCGCGATCTCGCGGCCATGCCGACAACGAGGGGCACAAGGCCTGCGCGGCGGCGACGGGCTGGCCGCGATGCACACCGAATTTCCGCGCCGACGCGTTCGCGAATGCGATGCGACGGCGGTTCGAGGGCCCGTCGATGACCGCGCATGGCGCGCGCGCATCGATATCCGGCTGCAACGCATCGAGGTAAATTTCCGGAAACTGGATACAGATCCACAACACGACATGCTCCCGATTCCATTTGGGGATGGTCCGAAAGGCTCCATCGGGGAGTTTTCCGGACTCGACGACTCCAGATCAGTACTGCGCGCCTGACCGCGGTGCGCGCCATCCATGGTGCGTGGGATTCGGTCGAATCTCCTTGGACGCACAGGCGGAATACGGTAGCGGAGCAAGCTCCGCTCTACGGGTTACGAGCCTCCCGGGGGCTCCGCTCTACGGGTTGCGAATCTCCCTGGACAAGCTCCGCTCTACGGTTGCGAATCTCCTTGGACACGCAGGCGGAATCCTTGTCGGCGACCGGCAAGGCTTCCGCGGCATTTCACGATTTCGATCGTGGACCCGGCTTCGCCGCCACGTACCCGAACACGCAGCGCGGCCGGACTCGCCTGGCTCGCCGCCGCGGCCGAACGGAACACGAAGCCGAGCGTCGCGCCGGTTTCCGCGGCAATCTGCAGGCGACGCAATCGCCGGTAATCGGCATCCGGCAACCAGTTGAGCACCGCCGCACAACAGCCCGAGCGCAGGCATTGCTCGGCGCTCCAGTGGCGATCGAGCGCGTTCGCATCGACCTGCACGAGCCGATCGAGGTCGATGCCGGCCGCGGCCAGGGCCGGCGCATACGGGATGTACGGCGGCGCGATGAGCACCACGCGTCGGCCCGCGCGGGTAAGTTGCGCGAGCGTCGGCGCGAGCAGGGCGAGTTCACCGATACCGTCCGCCTCGACGAGGATCTCGGTCAGCGCCCCGCGCGGCCAACCACCGCCCGGCAACAGCGCATCGAGATCGGCGAAGCCGGTCGATTGCGCATCCATGCCCGTAGCCGGAGCGCTGCGCCGCCAGATGCCGGGATGACGCAGGACGTCGGCGAGCGCGTGTCCCGTGGGAGCACCGGAAGGCGCGATGCTCTGGTCGAGGCAAAAGTCATCGGAACGGAAGTCCCTCCCACGGAAACGTGCGGGAGGAGAGGCTTCAACCTCGGTTCTCCTTTCCTGGCGAAAAGCAATCGAGACGGAAGCCTCTCCCACGCCAGCCTCTCTCAAGGGAAGGAAAGCCTCGGTTTCCCCGACGTGGGCGGCATCATCGGCTGCGAAGTTCAACATGGCTCATCCCTGCCGTTCATCCCTGTCGCACCACGCCGACATACCAGCCTTCGATCGCGAACGTGTGGCGGCGCGGGTCCACCTCGATCGCGGAAAAATCGGGATTCGCGGGCAACAGACGCACCTGTCCGCGACGGGATTCGAGGCGCTTGACCGTGACCTCGTCATCGAGCCGCGCGACGACGATGCGTCCGTCGGCGGGCTCGGGTGTGCGGTGCACCGCGATCAGGTCGCGGTCGAGGATGCCCGCATCGCGCATGCTCTCCCCGACCACGCGCAACAGGTAATCGGCGCGCGGCCGGAACAGCGCCGCATCGATGCCGATGTGCTGCTCGATGTTCTGCTCGGCGAGGATCGGGCTGCCGGCGGCGACTCGCCCGACGAGGGGCAACGAGATCGCCGCCGGCTGCCGCGAATGGGTGTCGGCAAGCCGCAGGCCGCGGTGCCGTGGCAGGCGCTCCAGCACGCCCTTGCGCACCAGTGCCTCGACATAATCCTGCGCCGAGCTGTGCCGCGCAAGCCCCAGCGCCCCGGCAATCTCGCGCAGGGTCGGCGCACAACCCTGTTCGGCGAAATGCCGCTCGATGAACTCGAGCACGCGACGCTGGTTGGGGGTCAGGGAGGCTGGGGACGACATACGTACCAATGTACGTATGTTCGGGGGCGAGTGCAAGAGGGCTGCGTCCGTGCGTCAAGGGAATCCTGAAAAATTCCCGATCCTCAATGGGGATTCGCCAATTCCGGCGAAAAGACCACTGTTGGCTTTGGAAGCGCTCTCTACTCGAATCCGCTCGCAAATATGCCGTCGGGTGGTGGCTGCTGTTCTTCGTACGCACCGATATCCGCAGCCTGACCAACGATCCGGTCAAAGCCTTCACCACGCTGGTCATACGTCAATCCCGCAAGATTATTGCCCGCATTGATTGCAGGACTGCCGGGAAGGAGTGCATGGGTGAACGTGCTACCACCGTTGTCCGCAAGCGGCGCCAGCATCGGATCGCTGTTAATGGTATCGGGGAGAGTTATGTTTGATGCTTGGATCAGATTGTTGGCGCCAACCAAGGTCTGATGGTTTGAGTCATTCAAACAAAGATCATCACTGACACCGCCACTACTATTGGCCGCAATGATGGAACTACGCAAGCTCAGGTATTGGTTGTGCCCCAGAATCAACACGCCAGCACCATCAACGTATGGCCCCGGTGGGCCCGAGGCAGTATTGAATGCGATGGTGCTGTTCCATATCTTGAGAAACTCATCGCTGCTGGTGATGCCGCCACTCCTGAACACAGCCGTATTCCCCGAGATCGTGCTGTTCACGATGGACGAGATGCCATCACCGCTGAGATCCGCGGCTCCAGCAGAATAGGCACTATTGCCGCTAATCGTGGAATCGCGGATTGTGACATCGGAACGCGAGTAGATTCCGCCTCCCGATCTATACGCGCCACCAATTCCATGCACAACATTCCCCGAGATCGTGCTGGCACTGATGGTCATGTTGCCACGGGAAAAGAGACCGCCACCGTGTCCGTAACTGTAATTGCCGCCTGCGGGGAATATCTCGTTGTTCTCGATCGTGCTTCTGGTGAGATAAATCGCATTTTGGGCGAACACACCACCGCCATTTGCCGCGCTGGTGAAGTCCGGGGTCGATGAAACACTGCAATTTCGTACCGTTACCGAAGCAAGCGCGAGGCTGCCGCTGGAATAGATACATCCCCCGTATGCCTGGTTTACGCCCGAAACGACTCCGTCAGCGAACGTGATTCCGGCCACATGCAGCGTACCGCTACCATTGTGGGCAAAGACCCGGCTGTTGCCGTCGGCCGAGATGATCTGATCATTCCCGTTGAGCCGGATTTCATCGAGAGTCGTGGCGAGTTCCCCCGAGGTCAGCGTAATCGTGCTGCATTCCAGTTCGGTCAGATCGATGACATCACCATCGGTTGCCGATCCCAGCGTCGCTCTCAGGCTACCGACGCCATCATCGTCGCAATTGGTGACAATCAACGTGTCGCCGAATGGATCATTTATGGATCGATGATCGTCCGTTCGTGCGCTGGCGAGATCACCAGCTAGCAAGGCTGCAATACAGGCGACGAGCACGCGACGTTGCGTCTTCATGCCAAGGGCTATATTGGAGCGCATATCCCCTCCTCCACGCCGTTGGGTGAAACCCTACGCCCCGAAGCGCGGTGGCGCAACCTGACAGATCACGTTCGACGGATCGAACCCCTCGGGAAACGTGCCGATCGGCGCGAATGCGATGAGCCGGGATTCGAATTCTCGCGCGGCATCGAACCGTGCGGTGGTCTTTCCGGATTCGGACAACACGACGCAGCCGT
>CAYWZC010000145.1:0-5859 GCA_964462745.1 uncultured Rhodanobacteraceae bacterium | reverse complement strand
AGGCAGGTCGGCGTCTTGCCGACCCGCGACACACCGATCAGGATCACGTCGGCGTCGCTGTAATCGACGTCGATGCCGTCGTCGTGGGACAGTGCGTAGTTGGTCGCGTTGATGCGCGCCTCGTACTCGGCGAAGTTGGTCAGGCCGTGCGCCTTGCCGACCTGCGGCGAGCGACGCATGCCGAGTTCGGCTTCGAGCGGGCCGATGAACGGCGCGAACACGTCGAGCATGAAACCGCCGCATTCCGCGACGATTGCACTGAGCTTCTCGTCCATGATCGTGTTGACCACGATCGGACGCCCGCCGTTGTAGCCGCTGTCGCGAATCCGCTGCGCCGCGAACCGCGCGCGTTCCGGGCTGTCGACGAACGGAATGCGGTGCGTCTCGAAACGCGAGTTGTCGAACTGGGTCAGCACGCTGTGGCCGATCGTTTCGGCCGTGATGCCGGTGCCGTCGGAGACGTAGAAGATCTTGCGTTTCATCGGCGAAGCGTAGCGCAGAGAAGGTCAGGCCCATAGCCCGCCGTTGCGACGGTGGGCGAATGCCATGCCCGTCGCGCGCCGGAACCGACCGCGTCGCGAGTTCCGCCGCGCGCGCACGAGGACGGCGACGCGCGACCATCGAGGCGTCGGCAACGCATTGACCACAGGCGCAACGCTTGCCCCTGCCCGCGCAAAGCCCGAGAATTGCCGATTCCGCGTACCCGTCCCACCCTTGTCTCCTGGAGGTTGTCTTGTCCGACCTGATCCTGTGGCTGGATGCACTTGGCATGTCCGATCTTGGCCGCGTCGGCGGCAAGAACGCCTCGCTCGGTGAAATGATCGGCAACCTCGCCCAGCTCGGCGTCTCGGTGCCGGGCGGCTTCGCGACCACGGCGGCCGCGTTCCAGACCTATCTCGAGGACAGCGGCCTTCGGGACCGGATTCACGAGCGGCTTGCCGAGGTCGATGTCGAGGACGTCGACGGACTCGCGCGCTGCGGCGAGGAGATCCGCCGCTGGGTCATCGACACGCCGCTGCCCGCGCCGCTCGACCGTGCGATCCGCGACGCCTACGCGAAGCTCTGTTCCGACGCGGGCGGCAAGGATGTCGCGGTCGCCGTGCGTTCGTCCGCGACCGCCGAGGATCTTCCGGACGCGTCGTTCGCGGGACAGCAGGAAACCTTCCTCAACGTGACCGGCGCCGACGACGTCGTACTCAAGGTCAAGGAAGTATTCGCCTCGCTGTACAACGATCGCGCCATCGCCTATCGCGTGCACCAGGGCTTCAAGCACGAGGATGTGTTCCTGTCGGCCGGCGTGCAGCTCATGGTGCGCTCCGACTGCGGCGCATCGGGCGTATTGTTCACCCTCGATACCGAGTCGGGTTTCCGCGATATCGTGTTCGTCACCGGCAGCTACGGGCTCGGCGAAATGGTCGTGCAGGGCGCGGTCAATCCGGACGAGTTCTACGTGTTCAAGCCGACCCTGCGCGCGGGCAAGCCGGCCGTGCTGCGCCGCAGCCTCGGTGCGAAGCAGTTGCGCATGGTCTATTCGGACACGCCGGGCGAACGCGTGCGCACGGAGGACACTCCGACCGAATTGCGCGACGCGTTCTGCGTGAGCGATGCCGAAGTCGAGGAACTCGCGCGCCAGGCGCTGACCATCGAGAAGCATTACGGCCGTCCGATGGACATCGAATGGGCGAAGGACGGCGTGACCGGCAAGCTGTACATCGTGCAGGCGCGGCCGGAAACGGTGAAGTCGCGCGCACACGCGACCCAGCTCGAGCGCTTCCAGCTCAACGAGCGCGGCGAGGTCCTTGCGAGCGGCCGTGCGATCGGCCAGAAAATCGGTGCCGGCAAGGCGCGCGTGGTGCGTTCGCTCAAGGACATGAACAAGGTGCAGCCAGGCGACGTGCTGGTCGCGGACATGACCGACCCGGACTGGGAACCGGTCATGAAGCGCGCAGCCGCGATCGTCACCAATCGCGGCGGTCGCACCTGCCACGCCGCGATCATCGCGCGCGAGCTCGGCGTGCCGGCCGTGGTCGGCACCGGCAACGGACTCGACCTGATTCCGGACGGCGCGGATGTCACCGTGTCCTGCGCGGAGGGTGACACCGGAACGATCTACGCGGGCACGCTCGCGTTCGAGCGCATCACCGCGGACCTCGGCGCAATGCCCGAGGCGCCGCTCAAGATCATGATGAATGTCGCGAACCCCGAGCGCGCATTCGACTTCGGCCTGCTGCCGAACGCGGGCATCGGCCTCGCGCGCCTCGAGATGATCATCGCGAGCCACATCGGCGTGCACCCGCCGGCGCTGCTCGAATACGACCAGCAGGACGCCGACATCCGCGCGAAGATCGATGCGCGCATCGCTGGCTACGCCGATCCGGTCTCGTTCTACGTCGACCGCCTCGCCGAGGGCATCGCGACGATCGCCGCGTCGGTGTTCCCGAAGCCGGTCATCGTGCGCCTGTCCGATTTCAAGTCGAACGAATACGCCAACCTGCTCGGCGGCGCGCGCTACGAACCGCACGAGGAGAACCCGATGATCGGCTTCCGCGGTGCGAGCCGCTATGTCGATCCGAGCTTCGCGGCCGCGTTCGCGCTCGAATGCCGGGCGGTGAAGAAGGTGCGCGAGACCATGGGCCTCGACAATGTCTGGGTCATGATCCCGTTCGTGCGCACGCTCGACGAGGGTCGCAAGGTCGTCGAGGTGTTGAAGGACAACGGCCTCGAACAGGGCGCGAGCGCGGACGGCGAACAGGCGCTCAAGATCATCATGATGTGCGAGGTGCCGTCGAACGCGCTGCTCGCCGACGAGTTCCTCGACATCTTCGACGGCTTCTCGATCGGATCGAACGACCTGACCCAGCTCACCCTCGGCCTCGACCGCGATTCGAGCATCGTCGCGAACCTGTTCGACGAACGCGACCCGGCGGTCAAGAAGCTGCTCGCGATGGCAATCCGCACCGCGCGCGAGCGTGGCAAGTACGTCGGCATCTGCGGCCAGGGCCCGAGCGACCACCCGGACCTCGCCGAATGGCTCATGGAACAGGGCATCGAATCGGTGTCGCTGAATCCCGATACCGTGGTCGATACGTGGTTGCGGCTCGCGAAGAAGAAGGCATCGTAGAGCCGAGCTTGCTCGGCTCCGAGATGGCGAAGGAACCAGGGCAGCAGAGCAAGCCCCGCTCCACGAGCCGCGCGGAGCAGGACGTAGGAACCGGCTTCAGCCGTGATGCTCGTGAGGGCGCGTTGCGATATCGCACCGGGAATCCCGGCGGGAGCCGGCTCCCGCGAATGCGCCATATCGCGGGAATCGACGTCAATCGCGATGCGCCATTTGATCGACGCAGCCGCCCGCCTCGATCTGCACCGTCGCATGCTGGATCGCAAAGCGTTCACGCAGCACGCGCTGGATCCCGGCGATCGCACGGTCCGCATCGGCACCCTCGACGAGCCGTGCGTGCAGGGTCGCGAGCGAACGGCCGCCGGCCAGTTGCCAGACGTGGACGTGATGCACGCCGCACACCAGGATGCCGGCTTGTTCCAGCGCCGCTGCGACCGTTGCGCTTTCCACGCCATCCGGTGCGCCTTCGAGCAGGATGTGCCCGCTGCGCCGCAACAGCCGCCACGCGCTCGCGAGGATGAGCGCCGAAACCAGGATCGAGATCGCGGGATCGGCCCACGACCAGCCGAAATGGCCGATGACGAGAGCCGCGCCGACTGCGCCGAGTGAACCGAACAGGTCGCCAAGTACGTGCAGGCGGGCACCCGCCGTGTTGAGGTCGTCCGCATCGTGGTGGCCGAGCACGCGCAGCACCAGCGCATTGACCAGCAGGCCGGCCAGCGCAACCCACAGCATGAGCCCGGACAGGATCGGCGCCGGATCCAGGAAACGCCCGAGCGCCTCGAACACGATCCACGCAACCAGCAGGAACTGCGCCAGTGCATTGGAGTAACCGACCAGCACTTCGAGGCGTGCGTAGCCGAAGCTGCGCCGCGCATCGGCCGGCAACCGCGCGAAGTGCGCGCCGAGCCACGCGAAGAACAGCGCGAGCGCATCGACCAGCATGTGTCCCGCGTCGGCGAGCAACGCGAGCGAACCGGACAACCAGCCGCCGATCGCTTCGGCGACCAGGGTGACCGTGGTCAGCGCGAACGCGAACAGCAGGCGCCGCGCCCGCCTCGCATCCGCGCCGACCGCCTCGGGGTGCGCATGCGCATCACTCATGTGCGATAACCGGCCTGTACCATCCTGCACGCATGCTAGGAAACGCGGCCGGCGTTACACAATCACCGCAGCCGACTGGACAGGTGCCCGCAGCTCGCATCGTGCACATGGCCATGCGCGAGTCGCAGATTGACGAGATGGGCCAGCGCGACGAGGGTTCCGCCGATGCTGACCAGGACTGCGTGACGGACCGTGGTGTGGCCGGGGTCGATGAACACGCCGACGGCGAGCAGGACCACGCCGGGCACGAGGAACCAGAACGCACGAAAGCGCCGGTGGCGGCGAAAACCGATCACCGCGGTAGTCACCGCGAGCACGCTCGCGAACGCGATGAAGCCGTACTCGAACCCGTGGTCGGCGAGGAAGCCGAGGCCGATCGCAGGCAGCAGCGCGATGACGGCCGGCAACAACGCGCAATGCACCGCGCACAGGAACGACGCGGTCGCGCCGAATCGATCGGCGAGGCGCGCGAGCAGCGATGGCGGCGGTGTTGTGGCGGTCATCTGGCAGTCCCTTGTGATGAAATAATATAACACTTCCGCCGGCCGTGTACGGTTCAAACCTGAACAGACCGTAGGTGCTCAGCGGTGCCGCAACCGTCCCGTCCGGTGAAGCGAACGCCCAATGGCGCAACGCCCCTCTCCGATCTGAACGACCCACTTCCTGTTCGTTCTCCCGCTTGCGGGAAAAGGTCCCCGAAGGGCGGATGAGGGGACGCCAGCGGCGCGGGAAAGGAGTCGGATCTGAGGGTTCGGATCGGGCGCGACAAGGGGTTGCGCTGGAACCGCAGCAGGCCGAGACTGGAAGTCGCAGCCGGACTCCGACGCGATGGCATCGAAACCGTAGCCCCGGCCGCGCTTCGCTAGTCCGGCCTGCTGGAATTGGCTTGCAGGGCCACGGTAACGACATCACAGCGGAAGCCGCTTCCCGCAACGTGGCCTGGGGCGCTTCGAAGCGTGAACGCTACCCCTTCGGCGGCGGTGGCGCGAGGACCGTGCGGTTGCCGTTGTGCTCGGGGGCGCTGACCACGCCATCGCGTTCCATCTGTTCGATGAGGCGCGCGGCGCGGTTGTAGCCGATGCGGAGGTGGCGTTGCACGCCGGAGATCGATGCGCGCCGGGTTTCGGTGACGATACGCAGCGCGCGATCGTAGAGTTCGTCGTAACCGCTGTCGCCGTTCTCGCTCGAATCCTCGGGCAGGCCGCTCTCGTTGATCACGCGGCCGTCGCCGAGGCTCTGGGTTTCCTCGAGCACGCCATCGACGTACTGCGGCTCGCCCTGCGCGCGCAGCCATTCGACGACCTTGTGCACCTCGTGGTCGTCGACGAACGCGCCGTGCACGCGTTCCGGCGTCGCGGTGCCGGGCGGCAGGTACAGCATGTCGCCGTGGCCGAGCAGGGTTTCCGCGCCGCTCTGGTCGAGGATCGTGCGCGAGTCGATCTTCGAGGACACCTGGAACGCGATGCGGGTCGGGATATTGGCCTTGATCAGGCCGGTGATCACGTCGACCGACGGGCGTTGGGTCGCGAGGATCAGGTGCACGCCGGCCGCGCGCGCCTTCTGCGCGAGGCGCGCGATGAGTTCCTCGACCTTCTTGCCGACGATCATCATCATGTCGGCGAACTCGTCGATGATGA
>CAYWZC010000144.1:0-5957 GCA_964462745.1 uncultured Rhodanobacteraceae bacterium | reverse complement strand
CCCGCGTGCGGCGTCACGACCATTTCCTGGTCGTAATCCCTGGCCGCGAGACCGGTACGGCCGCTGATTTCGATGTCGGCCGCCGGCCCGCTGATCGCGAGGTCGTCGGTCCAGGCATTGCCGTCCTCGAAACGGAAGTGGCCGTTGATCGAATTGAAACTCATGCCGGAACGGAAGAAGTCGCTGAAGTCCAGCGACAGCCGGCGCGGGATTTCGCGCAGCGACAGCAAGCCGAAGATGCGCCCCGCGCCGGGCTCGACCTCCAGGATGCGCCCCTCGTCGACCTGGATGCCGAGCGTGCCGCTGAGCTTCGCGAAGCCGAATGCCGATGGCGAGCCCGGCCACTCGGCATCGAAATGCGCCGCGGTGGCGCCACCGTCGATGAGACCGGCGAATCCGAGCGCGTCCATCATGCGGCCGAGGTCGCGTGACGTGAGGTCGATGCCGAGCTTCGTGCGGCTGCCGGCGGCGCTGCCGGTCCAGGTGCCGCTGGCCTCGATGCCGATGTCCGCCGAATCCGCTTCCAGACGATCGATGCGCATTCCGCCGGGTATCGGCGTCGCGTCGAACCGCGCCTCGCCGAACATCGCCTCGCCGAGTCGGAAATCGGCGACACGGAAATGCAGCGGCGGCAGGCCCAATGGCGAGATCGAGGCGTCCGCTTCTGCGTCAGATCCGGAGTCAGGCTCGCCCGAAGCGACCGGCAGGTGGATGCGTTCGAAGTCGCCGCGAATGCCGTCCGTGGCGCGCGCCGCCTCGGGCACGACGATGCGCCCCGCAAGCGCCTCCCCGTCGACGCGGATCTCGGTGGCTGCGGCGTCCATGGCAACGCGCAGGTGATTCGCACCCATTGCATATTCGCCGAAAGCGGTATCGTCGATGACCAGATCGATACCTCGCAGGAGCCCGTCGCCGGCGCCGCCCATCTCGCCGGCGAACGCGAGCCAGTCGCCCGCCGCGACGGTCGCGACGCGACCGCCGATGAACAATCCGGCTGGCGGCGGTTTCCCGGCTTCGCTCGCGCCGAAATCCGCACGGGCCGCAAATGGAACGGCGGGACCGGGCAACCGGCCTCGGACCGCGACGAGATCGCCGAGGCGAGCGGAGAACGGTCGCCCCGCGTACGGCAACTCGAGTTCGAGCCGGAACGACCGCGCATCGCCCGCCGGCTTGCCGAGCGGAACCGGAAGGTCGATCGCGGTGCCGACCAGATCGCTGCGCAGGGTCAGGTGCTTGCCCGCGGCGGATGGATCCGCACGGTCGTCGATGCCGAGATCGATACGCCAATCCGACTGCCCGGGAAAACGCGCAAGCGCCGGCGCGACCTGCGGGATCCTCGCGAACAGCGCACTCGCCGGTGCACGAAGCTCGAGACGCGCCTCCACCGCATGGGCGGGATCGGCGACATGCTCTCCGACCGCGACCGCAAGCGTCGCCGGTCGCCCGTCCCAGGCCGCGGTCAGCGGGCCGGTCGCGAAGCCGCCCTCGTCGAACGATGCCGTGCCGCCGATGCCGTCCAGGCGCAGATCCTCGGCCGCGATGTCGAGGCTCGCATCCGCAAGCGCCACCTTGCCATCGAGTGCGAGGACCGCGTCGGCTTCATGCGCGATCGGCAGATGGAGGTCGAGTTCGACCTCGCCCGTGCCGCCGAGGGAAAGTTCCGCGAGCGCCGCCTCGTGCCGCGATCCGATCGGTGTCGCGCGCAGGAAATCCAGCAGGTGCGCGGCGCTGCCGTCGGCCCGCGCCTGCAGATCGAGCACCGCGTGGGCGAGATCCGCAATCTTCGCGCTGGCGTGACGCACCGAATTGCCGGCCATCTGCGCCGCATCGACCTCGACCTCCAGGCCGACGCCGACGAAGTCCGCCGACGCGCGGACCTGCCGGGCAGACGGCCACTCCGGGTGGAACGCAAACGTGGTCGCGTCCACCTCGCAGCTGGCCTCGAAACGCCCGCTGTGGTCGTGGAACGGCCACTGGTCCAGGTCACCGCGCACGATCGCGCGCCCCTCGCTTACATGCCCCTCGACGAGGGCGTGATCGAGCCACTCGACGACGGGCGGCGGCATGATGTTGACCGGCCAGAACAGCTTGGCCGCCGTCACATCGGCATCGCCAACCGCGGCGGCGAGATCGAGCGACGGGCGCGTGCCGTCGTTCTGCCAATGCAATCCGCCACGCACTTCGCCGCCGTAGCCTTCGCCCTGGAACGCGATGCGGTCGGTGGCCACGCGCCATCCTGCGCCGTCGCGCCACGCGACGAGATCCCCGCCGAGGCGCGCGAACACGAACGGTTTGCGGAATACTTGCGGATAATGGATGCGCAGCGGCTGTTCGGGCAGTTCCACGAGCAATGCGCCGTCGTCGCCATCGAGGCGCGCACGTGCCAGCTCCAGCCCCGGCAGCTTGCCGGCTGGCGCGACCTGGAGATTGGCGAAATCCGCCTCGAGGTCGTAGTCGTCGGCCGAGCGCGCGATCCACTGCGCACGCTCGACGACACCGCGCGGCGCGGCAAGATACAGCCAGTCACGCACAGCGTTCGCCGGTTCGTCGCTGAGCATCGCGAGATTCGCGATCGGTGCGATCGGCAACTGCGCCGCACCGGCGCGGCATCGCGCGGGATCGCTGCCGTCGCACGCGAGCGAGAAGCGACCCGTGGCGTCCGCATCGGACCCGGAGCCGGCGTCGATGTCCGCGAGATCGAGCTGCCACCCGCCCGCGGTCGTGCGCCATCCACCGACGAACGCGAGCCGGTCGAAATGCACGCGCGGGGCGATCGCGAGATCGGCGGCCGCAGCCACGGTTGCGCTGCTCGCGAGGGTCGTGTCGGCGAGTTCCACGCGTGCGCGTGCGCCGACGATCCTGCCGCGGTCCAGCGATGCCCACAACTGGACGGTCCCGCGCCCGGCGATCGGCAGGATGCCGAACAGCGCACGACCGGCCGGCCATCCAGCCAGATCGACGTCGCGCCCGCTGACGTACAGTTTTCCGGAACGCCGTACGCTGTCGAAATCGGCGATCAGGTCGAGCGCGTCCGCACCGCCCCGCGCGGCGCTCACCCGCCCGAGCAATCGCAGCATGTCGCCCTCGCGATTCAGCAGGCGCAGCTCGGCGATGCGCAGGTCGAAGCGAAGGTCACGGCCGGGATCGTCGACGCGCAATTTCACGTCGCGCAACACCAGTGCGCCGAGTGCACCCATCGAAACCGGGTCGCCACCCGAGAACACCAGGCCGCTGACCTGCCAACGCCCGTCGCTGCCGCGCCGCACGGCAAGATCGAGACCGCTGACGCGGAACTCGTTCCACGCGCGGTTGCGCTGCAACGGCGCGAACAGGTTGAACGCGAGTTCGGCACGCGGAACCGCGAACTCGGTGGCACCGCCGCCGGCGCCGATGCGCACGCCCTCCAGTACCAGCCGCGGCCCACCAGCGACCCAGTCGCTGCGAATCGCGCCGATCGCGACCGGACGACCGAGTTTGCCGGCGAGCCAGGACTCGACCCGGTCGGGATTGTGGACCAGCCACGGCAGGACCAACTGGCTGATCCCGACCAGCACGGCGAGGCCGATGACGACCGCCGCGAACGCAGCCGACAGCGCAAACCGCACGCGGCGCACGCGCCGCGACCAGGCATTCATGCCGGTGTCCGGGCCGTCGGAAGCATCCACCGGTGCCCCGGCGCCGAACACAGGGCGACCTTCCCCGCCCGGCCGGTCGCGACGCTACAGCAGGACGACATCGTACTGTTCCTGCGAGTAATGTTCCTCGGGCTGGAAGCGGATCGTCTTGCCGATGAACTCCTCCAGTTCGGCGACCGCGCTGGAATCCTCGTCGAGGATGCGGGCGACGACGTTCGGCGCCGCGAGCACGAGCAGCTTCTGTGCTTCGAACTGGCGCACCGCGCGGGTGATTTCGCGGAAGATCTCGTAGGTCACGGTCTCCGGAGTCTTCAGGCTGCCGCGTCCGTTGCAGGTCGAGCACGGTTCGCACAACTGGCGCTCGAGGCTTTCGGTGGTGCGCTTGCGGGTCATCTCGACGAGGCCGAGCGCGGAAATCTCGTAAACCGTGGTCTTCGCATGGTCGCGTGCGAGCGCCTTCTCGAGCATGCGCAACACCTGGCGCTTGTGCTCCTCGTCGAGCATGTCGATGAAATCGATGATGATGATGCCGCCGAGGTTGCGCAGGCGCAGCTGGCGCGCAGCCGATTGGGCCGCTTCCAGGTTCGTCCGGTACACGGTTTCCTCGAGGTTGCGCGTGCCGAGGAATGCGCCGGTGTTGACGTCGACGGTGGTCATCGCTTCGGTCTGGTCCACGATCAGGTAGCCGCCGGACTTGAGCGGTACCTCCTTGCGCAGCGCCTTCTGCAGTTCGTCCTCGACCCCGTACAGGTCGAAGATCGGACGCTCGCCGGTGTAATGTTCCAGGCGGTCGGCCAACTCGGGCATGAACCGTTCGGCAAACTGTTGCGCGCGATCGAGGGTTTCGCGTGAATCGATGCGGACCTTCTCGATGCTGGGCCGCACCAAATCGCGGAACGCACGCAGCGCGAGGGGCAGGTCCTCGTAGATGCGCTCGCCGACCTTCGCCGCTTCGATCGCGACGCGCAGCGACGCCCACAGCTTGCCGAGGTAATCGACGTCCTCGGCCAGTGCTTCGCCGCTCTGACCCTCGGCATTGGTGCGCACGATGTAGCCCGGCCCGTCACCGGCGCGGCATTCCTCCAGCAGCTGCTTGAGGCGCATGCGCTCGGCTTCGTCCTCGATTCGCGCGGATACGCCGAGTACCTTGCTGTACGGCAACAGCACGAGGTAGCGCGACGGCACGGACAGGTGGGTGCTGAGCCGCGCGCCCTTGGTGCCGATCGGATCCTTGACCACCTGGACGACGATCTCCTGGCCCTCGTGCACGAGTTCGCCGATCGGCGGCGCATGGGACATCGCGGTTTCGCCGTTCTCGACCGCTTCCGTTGCGACGCGCGGCCGCAGGATGTCCGATGCATGCAGGAATGCGGCCCGCTCGAGGCCGATCTCCACGAAGGCCGCCTGCATGCCCGGCATGACCCGGCTGACCCGGCCCTTGTAGATATTGCCGGTATAGCCGCGCCGGCTGGCGCGCTCGACGTGCACCTCCTGGAGCATGCCGTTCTCGACCAGGGCAATGCGCGTTTCGCGCGGGGTGACGTTGATCAGGAGTTCTTCGGACACGGGGTTCGTGGTCGGATGGAGACTTGGCCAGCTTATAGCGGGCGCGGGCGCGTGTTGTCGAATGCCGCGAGTCAGGCGCCCGCAAGGCCGCCGTGCGTGCCACGCGGCGCCGTCGCTTCCCCGCGAAGCAGCGGATCCGGGTCGCACTCGCCGAGCAATTGCAGGGTTTCGAACAGGGGCAGGCCCATGACACCGGAATAACTGCCCTCCAGCCGACGCACGAAGCCCGCCGCGCGACCCTGGATCGCGTAGCCACCGGCCTTGCCGAACGGCTCGTCGCTCGCCACGTAGGCCGCGATACGCCTCTCGTCGAGGTCGGCGAACTCCACGATGGACTCGCACAGGGCATACCGGGAGCCGTTCGCCGTGGCGCAGCAGACACCGCTCAGCACGCGGTGCCGACGCCCCGACAGCCGACGCAACATGTGCGCGGCCGCTGCCGCATCGGCCGGCTTGCCGAATACGTGGTCGTCGAGCACGACTTCGGTGTCCGCGGCGAGGATCACGGCATCCGCCTGGCCGGAAACCCGCGCGAGTCCCGCCGTGGCCTTGTCGTGCGTGACCCGGCACACGTACTTCTCGGCACTCTCGTCCGACGCGCGGATTTCCGCCACCTCGACATCGAGGATGGCGAAATCCCGGCCGATCTGGCGCAGCAGCTCGGCGCGGCGGGGAGATCGGGATGCGAGGTAGAGCATGGAGGGTAAGACGGGAGACGGGAGACGGGAGACGGGAGACGGGAGACGGGAGACGGGA
>CAYWZC010000143.1:0-6155 GCA_964462745.1 uncultured Rhodanobacteraceae bacterium | reverse complement strand
AACGACGCGGTATCGATGCGCGCGACGGCATCCGGCCGAGCGCTGTCCAGCAGCAGCCACGGCACCGGCTGTTCGTTCGGTTCCTTGCGATCGTCGAAGCCGGCTTCCGAATAAACCGACGGCAGCGACGGCAGGTGATCACCGTAGAACAACAGCAAGGTGCGCCGCGGGCGCGCCATGAGTGCATCCGCGAGGCGACCGAGCGCGCGGTCGGCATTGCGCAGGTGGTACAGGTAGCCGCGCAAGTTCTTCGCGGCATCCGCGGACAGCGTTGCCGGAACCTTCCGCGCGTCGCGGCGCGCCTCGTCCACGTTCGGGAAGTTCGCGTACGGGCCGTGGTTCTCCATGCTGATCGCGAACAGGAAGGCCGGCGCCGTCGACGATTCATCCAGCCGTTCGAGGATATGGTCGACCAGCGCATCGTCGCTGATGTAGTAGCCCTGGCGCGGTGCCTTGCCGAACTCCTCGAGCGCGTCGAACGCGTCGAACCCGAGGTGCGCGAACGCGGTGGCGCGGTTCCAGAACGCGCGCGAATGCGGATGGATCGCGATCGCGCGATAACCGTGCGCCGCAAGTGCCGTGGCGAGGCTTTCGCCGGGCTTCGCGGTGAGCTGGAAATACGGGTACTGGACGGTCGGGAAATAGCGCATCGCGATGCCGGTCAGCACCTCGTACTCGGTGCGAATCGTGCCGCCACCGTAGGTCGGCACCCACAGCTCGCCATGCCGCGCCGATTGCGCGAGGCGCCGGTATTCGGGTAGTACGTCGCGACGTTCGATACCGCGCAGGCGGGCCGGATCGAAAAACGACTCGCTTTGCAGGATCACGATATCGGGGAGTTCGCCGCCCACCGCCGCCGGCACGAGGGCATCGCGATGACGGCGCAACAATGCATCCGCCGCCGCAGGGTCCGGTTCGGAAAGCGGCGTCACCGTGCTCCAACCGAAACGCATGAGATTCGCGACCAGGCCGAGCTTGCGCGCGGAAACATTCGGCGCCCAGGTCTGGAACCCCGTGGCACCGCTCGCATACACGAGTTTCCATGGCGAGGCGTCGAACACCAGGCTCGTGCCGAGCGCGACCGCCATCGCCACGATGAGTGCGCGTGCGCCGGCCCGCACGACCGCCGCCGGTCGCTCCAGGCGCCACAGCGCGAGGGTGGCGACGAGGATTCCCGCCGCGACAACCCATGTGCGCGGGCTGCGCGGAAGGTAATGCGACAGCAATTCCCCGCCATCGCCGAGATGCGCGAGCAGCAAGAAATCCGCCGGCATCAGCGGCGTGTCGAGCGCGTAGAGCTTGAGTTCGTTGATCTGGTAGAGAACGACGAGCAACAGCGCGGCGAGCCACGCCGACAGCAGCGGCCGGCGGCTCAGGCCGAAAAACAGGAGCGCGACGATCGCGGCCGGCAGCGCGTTCGCCAGCGCCAGCAGGATCGGCGCTTCGGGCGGGATCCGCTGATGGAACGCCGGATCGAGGTAGCCGACCGCATACGCGCACAGGCCGAGCGCAATCACGAAGCAGCTGGCCGCGACCCGCAACGAACCGAGCCGGGAACGCCCGCTCGGATGGAGGGAGAATCGGTTCACATCGTCTTCCGGCCTGCGCGCGTCCGCCGCGCGGATTCGGCGAAGTCACGCGGATGTCACGATTCTGACACATCGGCCGATTGCAGGCCGGGCGCCCGGGACGCACGTCCGGCGGCCTTGCGATGACCTCCGGGTGCGGCCGGGCCGGTTGCCACGCGCGCGCAGCGCTGGCAACGCCTTGCGCCGGCCTTCGCGCCTGCTCTAGGCTCCGCTTTCGCGCCAGCCGTCGCGGCGCCGCACCGGGGATCCCCATGCTGCAAGTTCTCGGCGACATCGCGTTCGGCCTGTTCGGCCTCGCGGTGCTCGTGTTCATCGCGTTCCTGTTCTCGAACAACCGCCGCGCGATCAGCTGGAAGCTCGTCGCGACCGGCATCGGCCTGCAGATCGCGTTCGCCGCCCTGGTGCTCAAGGTACCGCTCGGACGCGACGTGTTCGACGCGCTCGCGACCGGCTTCGTGAAGCTGCTCGATTTCGTCAACGTCGGCTCGGCGTTCATCTTCGGCAGTTTCATGGACACCTCGAAGTTCGGCTTCGTGTTCGCGGTCCAGGTGCTGCCGACGATCATCTTCTTCGCGTCGCTGACCGGCGTGCTCTACCACCTCGGCATCATGCAGCAGGTGGTCAAGGGCATGGCCTGGCTCATCACCAAGGTCATGAACGTGTCCGGCGCGGAAACCACGTCCGTTTGCGCGTCGGTGTTCATCGGCCAGACCGAGGCGCCGCTCACGGTCAAGCCGTATCTGGAACGCATGACCGAATCCGAACTCATGACCGTGATGATCGGCGGCATGGCGCATATCGCGGGCTCGGTCATGGCCGCCTACGTCGGCCTGCTCGGCGGCGATGATCCGGTGCAGCGCCAGTTCTTCGCCAAGCACCTGCTGACCGCGAGCGTCATGGCCGCACCGGCGACCCTGATGCTCGCGAAGATCCTGATTCCGGAGACGGGCGAGCCGCTGACCCGCGGCACGATCCGGCTCGAGGTCGAGAAAACCACCGCCAACGTGATCGACGCGGCCGCGACCGGCGCCGCGGACGGCCTGCGCCTCGCGCTCAACGTCGGCGCGATGCTGCTCGCGTTCATCGCGCTGATCGCGCTGCTGAATGCGCCGCTCGAATGGCTCGGCACGCACGAATGGGGAGCCGCGGGTTCGTCGCTCAATGCCTGGCTGTCGGCGAGCGCGGGACATCCGGTCGCGTTCTCCCTGCAAACGCTGTTCGGCTGGATCCTCGCGCCGCTCGCGTGGCTGATCGGCGTGCCGTGGCAGGACGCGGCCCTGGTCGGCAGCTTCATCGGCGAGAAGATCGTGATCAACGAGTTCGTCGCCTATGTCGACATGGCGCAGAACCTCGATCGCCTGCAAGAGCACAGCCGCCTGATCGCGACCTATGCATTGTGCGGCTTCGCGAATTTCTCCTCGATCGCGATCCAGATCGGCGGAATCGGCGGCCTCGCGCCGAGCCGGCGCGCGGATCTGGCCCGCTTCGGCCTGCGCGCGGTCCTCGGCGGCTCGATCGCGACCTTCATGACCGCGACGATCGCGGGGGTGCTCGAGGGGCTGTGAGACGGGTGAGCGGTGAGCGGTGAGCGGTGAGCGGTGAGCGGTGAGCGGTGAGCGGTGAGCGGGAAGATTATCGCGGTGTCCAATGGTCTTTCCCGCTCACCGCTCACTGCTTCCCGCTGTGATATACCCTGCCTGCGATGAATACCCGAAGGAACCGATCCATCTCGTCCTCGCCGGCCGTCCTCGTCATCGGCAGCTACGTGCAGGATCACGCGTGGTTCACCGAACGTTTTCCCGAGGTCGGCGAGACGCGTCTTGCAAACGCATTCAATACCGGCCCCGGTGGCAAGGGCTTCAACCAGGCGGTGGCGTGCGCGCGGCAGGGCGTCGCGACCGTGTTCGTCGGCGCGATCGGAGACGATCATCTCGGCGGCGTCGCGCAGGAATTCGCGCGCACCGAGGAACTGCCGTGCCGCTGGCAGGTACGCGACGACGTCGCGACCGCGGCGTCGAGCATCATCGTCGACGCCGAAAGCCGCAACCAGATCGTGTTCAATCCGGGCGCGAACCTGCATCTCGGTCCGGATTTCCTCGCCGCCCAGGACGGGGCGTTCGCGGCCGCGCGCATCCTGCTGCTGCAACTGGAGAACAACATCGACGCGACCGCGGCCGCACTCGACCGCGCGACCCGGCACGGACTGGTGCGTGTCCTGAATCCGGCGCCGTTGCACGAGCAATTCGATGCGGCGCTGCTCGGGCAATGCGATCTCGTCACGCCGAACGAAACCGAGTTCGCGCTGCTGTTCGAACGCTGCACTGGCGAGCGCATCGCCGCGGCCGATCTGGCAGCGCGCGACGACGGCGACTTGCACGCACTCGCGCGCCGCCTCGGCGTGGCGAGCGTCGTCATCACGCTCGGTGCAAGGGGCTGCTTCGTGTCGCATGCGGACGCGAACCTGCGTGGCGACGCGACCGCGTTCTATCGGCTCGATCCCGAAAAGGTGCGAGCGGTCGATTCGACCGGCGCCGGCGACGCATTCAACGGTGCGCTCGTCGCCGCGATGCTGCGCTTCGCCGGGCGACCGTTCCGCGACGCCGTGCGCCATGCGAACCGCACTGCCGCGCTGTCCACCGAATCGGTCGGCACCGCGCCGGTCATGCCGCGATTCGGCGAAGTGGCCGCGCGTTTCGGGGAATAGCCAGGCTCACGGACGCGGATTGCGCAGGTGTCGCCGGGCGCGCGACGCGCGCAGGCGGTCGCGGCGCCGGGTACGTCGCCACAGCCACACGAGCACGAGCGCGGCGGCGCCGACGAACACGAGCACGACGCCGTACTTGCCGCGCGAAAGCCAGGTCAGCAGCGCGTCGCGGTTCTCCGCCCCGAGGTAGCCGACCCAGACCCAGAACGGCACGCTGAGCAGCGCGGCCAGGCCGTCGAGCAGCAGGAAGCGCCAGAACGGCACGCGCTGCGACATGCCGGCGCTGAGGTAGATCGGCGTGCGCAGGCCCGGCAGGAAGCGCGCGACGAACAGGAGCCGGTTGCCGTAGCGCGCGAACAATCGTTGCACGCGCGCATAGCGGCGTGGCGCGAGCAGCCAGCCGACCCAGCGCAGGCGCAGCAGGCGCGTGCCGAAATGGCGACCGGCGAGGAACATCGTGGCGTCGCCCGCGAGCACGCCGACGACGCCCACCACGCACATCGCATGCACGTTCGCGTGGCCGAGGCCGGCGATGACGCCCCCCGCGACCAGGGTGATGTCCTCCGGAACCGGCACGCCCCAGCCGCAAGCCAGCAGGATGACCAGCACCGCGACATAGCCGTGTCCGGTGAACAGGTCGATGAGCGATCCGAGCAGGTCCATGGCGCGAACGATACGGTATCGCGATGAACAATCGGGACGGAGTTTCCCTTGCCCGGCCGGATGCGGTGCGTCCCGGCAATCCCGGCAGCCTGCCGACACAGCCGCCCGGTGCCGGGAGTTTGTCGGCGGGTCGCGCAACCCGGATAATTCCGCACATGCAGATCGGACCCCACGTGATCGACCCGCCGGTCGTGCTCGCGCCGATGGCGGGCGTCACCGACAAGCCGTTCCGCCAGTTGTGCAAGCAACTCGGCGCGGGCCTCGCCGCCTCGGAAATGACCGCCTCGGATCCACGCCTGTGGGCCACGCGCAAGTCCTTGATGCGCATGGACCACGCAGGCGAACCCGACCCGGTCAGCGTGCAGATCGCCGGCTACGACCCGGCCATGCTCGCCGAAGCCGCTCGCTACAACGTCGGCCACGGTGCGCAGATCATCGACATCAACATGGGTTGCCCGGCGAAGAAGGTCTGCAACGTGTATTCGGGCAGCGCGCTGCTGCAGGACGAGCGGCTGGTCGCGCGCATCCTTGCTGCGGTGGTCGCGGCGGTCGAGGTGCCGGTCACGCTCAAGATCCGCACCGGATGGGACCGCGAGCACCGCAACGGTGTCGCGATCGCGCGCATCGCGGAGGACAGCGGCGTCGCCGCGCTCGCGGTGCACGGGCGCACGCGCGCGGACCTCTACCAGGGCGAGGCCGAGTACGAAACGATCGCGGCGATCAAGGCCGCGATCCGGATCCCGGTGTTCGCGAACGGCGACATCGACTCGCCGGAAAAGGCGCGCGCGGTGCTCGACGCGACCGGCGCCGATGCGGTAATGATCGGTCGCGCGGCGCAGGGTCGACCGTGGATCTTCCGCGAAGTCGCGCACCATCTCGCGACCGGCGAGAAGCTCGCACCGCCCTCACCGGGTGTCGTCGGCGACATCCTGTGCGGCCATCTCGCCGACCTGTACGCGTTCCATGGCGAATTGCCGGGCGTGCGCATCGCACGCAAGCACCTTGGCTGGTACGCGAAGGACC
The DNA here is from genome assembly GCA_964462745.1 of uncultured Rhodanobacteraceae bacterium. Lineage (GTDB taxonomy): Bacteria > Pseudomonadota > Gammaproteobacteria > Xanthomonadales > Rhodanobacteraceae > Dokdonella_A. The sequence continues at coordinate 176 of CAYWZC010000143.1, read as the reverse complement.
GGCCCGAGAACGCGGCGTTCCGCGCGGTCGTCAACCGCACCGAGTGCGCACGCGAACAGCTGCGCCTGACCCGCGAGTATTTCGACGCACTCGCGGCGGGCGAGGAACTGCGCGACGCGGCGTGAGCGGTGAGCGGTGAGCGGTGAGCGGTGAGCGGTGAGCGGGAAGATTATCGC
>CAYWZC010000142.1:0-6160 GCA_964462745.1 uncultured Rhodanobacteraceae bacterium | reverse complement strand
GCGCAGCGTCGAAGTCATCCGCGGCACCGAACGCGGCACGCTCGCCGTGCCCGCCGCATCCCGACCGGAGAGCCGTCGATGAGTTTCCTGCGTCCCGTTGAAGGAATTCCGAACGCACGCCATCCGGACGATCGTTCGGATCGGCGAATCCGGCCGAGGTCCGTACTCGCCTCCGCCGACCATGCGCTCGCGCGCCTGATCGAGGCCGGTACATCCCTGTGTCGCGGAAACGTCGAAGTCTTCCGGCATTTCCTGCTCGGGTCGGTGCTGGCCGTGGCGCCGATGTGCGTGAGCGCTGCGACCGAAACCGTACAGCTCGAGGTCCACGAGCAGCACCAGATCGCGCTGCCGGCCGGACTCGAACGCATCGCGATCGCGGATCCGGGCGTCGCCGACATCGTGTCGCTCAAGGGCCGGCGCGATGCGCTGCTGGTCGGCAACGCGCCGGGCCGGACCACCCTGTTGATGTGGGTGCGCGGCCAGGCGGAGCCCGAGCGGACGACGATCCTCGTGCAAAGCGCGGTGCAGGGCGCCCTGCTCGCGGACCAGCCGGACATGGAGGTGACCAGTCAGAACGGCGTGTCCCTGCTCAGCGGTTCGGCGCCGAGCCTGCTCGACCACGAGCGCGCGCGCGCGGCCGCGGCCGCGGCGGGTGACGGCAAGCAGGCGCCGATCGACGTATCCACGATCGCGAGCGGCGGCGTGGTCCAGGTCGACGTCAAGGTGGTCGAGTTCAACCGCACCGCGCTGCGCCAGATCGGTCTCAATATCATCAAGCAGAACGGCGGCTTCACGTTCGGCCTGTTCGGGCCGAGCCAGCTCGGTTCGGCCACGGCCAACGACGCCGGCGGCATCGACATCGACGCGCGTTCGCCGATCTCCTCCGCGTTCAATCTCGTCGCGCGCTCGGCCACGCACAACTGGTTCGGCAATCTCAGCCTGTTGCAGAACAACGGCATGGCACGCGTGCTCGCCGAGCCGACCCTGGTCGCGCTGTCCGGGCAGAGCGCGAGTTTCCTCGCCGGCGGCGAACTGCCGATTCCGGTGCCGCAGGGCCTCGGCACCACCACGATCGAGTTCAAGCCGTTCGGCATCGGCCTGACCGTGACCCCGACCGTGCTGTCGCCGGATCGCATCGCGCTCAAGGTCGCGCCCGAGGCGAGCGACCTCGACTACGGCAACGCGCTGATCTTCGGCGGCGTGCAGATTCCGTCGATCACCACGCGGCGCGCGGATACCACGGTCGAACTCGGCGACGGCGAGAGCTACGTCATCGGCGGCCTGGTCAGCAGCAGCACCAGTACTTCGGTCAACAAGGTGCCGTTGCTCGGCGACATCCCGATCATCGGCGCGTTCTTCCGCGACCTCAACCAGAAGCGGGTCGACAAGGAACTGGTCATCATCGTGACCCCGCACCTGGTGCGGCCGATCGCGCGAGGCGCTACCCTGCCGCTACCCGGCGAGCGCGAATCGGACCACAACCAGCCCGTATGGGGCGCCTGGCTGCTCGGCCCTGCCAGCAGCGACCAGTTGCCGGGGTTCTCGCGCTGATCTGATGGAGCGCACACCCGACATGGCCCATCCCGTCCCCATTCGCAACGGACCCGCCTCGCTGCCGGACCTCGTGTTCTGCTCCGCGGACCGGTCGCGCGCGCAGAGCGTCATCATGCGCCTGCGCGGCATCGGCCGCGTGACCTGGGAATCCGCCGCGTCGCCCGCATTGCTCGCGAGCCGCAGCGAGGGCAGCCTCGTACTGCTCGATTTCGCGGAACCGAACGCGCAGGCGTCCGCCGATTTCGCGCGCGAACTGACCCGGCTCGCGCCGGGCATGGTCCTCGTCGCGGTCGGCAACAGCGCGTCGTCGGCCGGCGTGCTCGCCGCGCTGCGCGCGGGCGTGCGCGATTTCATCGACCTCGACGCGGGCCTCGACGAGGCCGAAGCCGTCATCTCGCGCGCGCTGCGGCAACGCGGGTCGGCGCCCAACCTGACTCCGGTCGCGCGCTTCCAGGGCCGCACGATACTGTTGCTCGGCGCGCGCGCGGGTGTCGGCACCAGTACGCTGGCCGCGCACCTCGGCAGTCTCGTCCAGCAGCAGCGCAGCGCCGGACCGCAACCCGCCGAACCGATCGCCGAACACGTGCTCCTGCTCGATCTCGGCCAGCCGGGCGGCGACGCCGCGCTGTATCTCGACGTGCACGCCGAGTTCGACGTGGCGGCCGCGATCGAGAATGCGCATCGCTTCGACGCGACCCTCGCGCGCACCGCGCTCGCGCGCCATTCCAGCGAGCTTGCAGTCCTTTCGCAACCGATCCGCAGCGGTGTTCTTGACGGCGACAACGAGGCCAACCTCGCCCTGCTCGTGGAGCGCCTGCGCGGGTTCTTCGAAATCCTGCTGGTCGACCTCGGCGGCGTGCCCGCGCGTGCCCTTTCCGCGCCGCTGCTCCGGCTCGCCGATGAAATCTGGATCGTCGTCGACCAGGGCGTGGCGAGCATGGTCTCGCTCGACGACCTGCTGCAAAACCTGCGCCGCTGCGGCGCCGAACGCCAGCGCATGCAGCTCGTGGTCAATCGACACGACGAGGAAGCCGGCCTCGATCCGCGCCAGATCGCGGAACGATTCCAGTTGCCGCTGCTCGCGACCCTGCCCGACCGCGGGCGCGCGCTGCGCGGCAGTGCGAACCTCGGCAAGCTGCTGCACGAAACCGCGCCGCGCGATCGCTACGTGCGCGCGCTGCAACCCCTGCTCGACCGGCTGCAGGGAGCGAGCACCGCGACAACCGCGCCGGCTTCCGGTTTGCGGAGTCTGTTCACCCGGCCCGGGGAGCCCCGATGGAAACGAACGTGACTCCGCTCGGGCCGCGCAACGGTCCGGACAAGGGCAGCAGCCGCAGCGACGGCGCGTTCGAACGCAGCCGCCAGTTCCTCGAGGTCATGAGCGCGGCGCACGAGTTCCTGCTCAATCGCATCGAGGACAACCGCATCGACATCGGCTCGTGGTCGCAGGACGCGGTGCGCAAGTACGTCGGCATCGAGACCGCGGCGTTCGTCCAGGAATGGCAGATCCCGATCAACGAAGCCGAGCTGCACAAGGTCAGCGACGCGCTGGTCAAGGAACTCACCGGCTTCGGCCCGCTCGACGACCTGCTCGCCGATGGCGAGATCGAGGACATCCTGATCAACGGCCACAAGGACGTCTACGTGTCGCGCGGCGGCGTGCTCGAGCCGGTGACGACGCGTTTCGCCGACGATCGCCACCTGCTGCGCATCGTGCGCCGCATCCTCGCCCCGCTCGGCCGGCGCCTCGACGATTCGAACCCGATGGTCGATGCGCGCCTGCCCGACGGCGGCCGCCTCAATGCGGTCATCGGGCCGCTTGCGGTGGATGGACCGATGGTCTCGATCCGCAAGTTCCGCAAGGATCCGTTCACGCCCGAGAACCTCATCGAACTCGGCACCTTCAACCAGGCGATGTACACGTTGCTGCAATGCGCGGTGATCGGCCGCTGCAACGTGCTGGTGTCGGGCGGCACGAGTTCCGGCAAGACCTCGCTGCTCAATGCGCTCGCGTCGTTCATCCCGCCCGCGGAGCGCGTGGTCACGATCGAGGACACCGCCGAACTCGCGCTCAACCATCCGCACGTGGTGCGTCTGGAAAGCCGCATCGGCGGATTCGAGGGCGACGGCGCGGTGTCGATCCGCGACCTCGTGCGCAACAGCCTGCGCATGCGCCCGGACCGCATCGTGGTCGGCGAGGTACGCGGGCCCGAAGTGCTGGAGATGCTGCAGGCGATGAACACCGGCCACGACGGCTCGATGGCCACGATCCATGCGAACTCGCCGCGCGATGCGCTGCACCGCATCGAGATGCTGGCCGGCTTCGCGGGCTTCCAAGGCAGCGACGACAGCCTGCGCCGTCAGATCGTCGGCGCGATCGATTTCATCGTGCAGATCGGCCGTTTCGGCAACGGCCGCCGCCGCGTGGTGTCGGTGACCGAAGTGACCGGCATCAGCGACACCATGATCACGACCCAGGAAATGTTCCAGCACGAAGCGCGCATCGACGCGGGCGGCCAGGAAGTCGATTTCTGGAAGGCGCCCGGTTTCCGCCCGCACACGCGCAAGCTCGAACCGTTCCGCGATCGCCTGCAACTCGGTCGCCTGCCATGAGTACCCTGGTCCTCGTCGCCGTCGCCCTGCTGCTGGCCGCGGCCGCGGTCGAACTCTGGTGGGGCAGCGCCGCGCGCGCGAAACGCCGCGCGAGCCTCAGCCACCTGCAACGCCAGTTGCAGCCCGATCCGCTGACGACATACGAGACGGATCCGGCCGCGCCGACCCGTCGCGCGCATTCGCTCGAGGAATGGCTGCAACGCGCCGGGTTCGGCCCCGGCTGGCAGGTTCCGGCCCTGCTCGCGGGCGGCACGCTCGCGCTGTCCGTGTTCGCGGCATGGCGCATGGGAACGCCGTGGGCGGGCCTCGCGATGGCCGGCTTGTGCATCGTGCTGTCGATGTTCTGGCTGTGGACGCGCATGGAGCGCCAGCGCCGCAGGATCATCGCGCAGATGCCGGATTTCCTCGAGAACGTCGTGCGCCTGACCAGCATCGGCCAGAGCCTGCCGATGGCGTTCCAGTCCGCATCCGAACACGTCGAAGCCCCGTTGAGCGACGTGCTGGATCGCACCCTGAAGCGCATGCGTGCGGGCCTCGACCTCGAGCAGGCGCTGCACCAGTCCGGACGCATCTACAAGGTCGATGCACTGGACCTGCTCGAAGCGGTGATCGGCATGAGCGCACGCATCGGCGGCCGCACCGACCAGGTCCTGCAGCGCATGAGCGATTTCATGCGCGATCTCGAACACGCGCAGCACGAACTGAAATCGGTGACGTCGGAAACGCGTATGTCCTCGTGGGTGCTCGGCCTGCTGCCGCTGCTCGCGGGCGGATTCATGATGCTGACCAACCCGGATTTCTTCCAGCCGATGTTCCACGAACCGCTCGGTCACAAGTTGTTGCTGATCGCACTCTGCCTCGAAGCACTGGGCGCCTTCCTCCTGTATCGGCTCGCGAAGTCGCTGTGAGAATCGCGCGGACGCCATGCAAACCACCCTGCTGACCATCGCCCTGATCCTCGCCGCCGCGGGCCTCACGCTGTTCGGCGTCGCGCTGCTGCGCCAGGCGCGCCAGCGCGACCGCAATGCACTCGTCGTCGAAACCGCACTCGGCACGGAACGCAAACCGGAGATATCGCCCGACGATCCGTGGCACGTGCGGGCGCTCGCCTGGCTGCGCGGCTTCGGCGACCAGTTCGAAGGCAGCCGAATCGAGAAGGCGCTGCTCGCGCCCGAAGATCGCCTGCTGCTCGACCGCTGCGGCTACAACAACGTGCAGGGCCGCGCGATCTTCCTCGGCGTGCGCGTGCTGTTCGCGCTCGGCCTCGGCCTCGCCGCGATGATCTGGCTTGCCGATGGCAAGCTCGGGCCACTGTTCGGCGGCCTGATCGGATTCGGCGCCGGCCTGCTGCTGCCGAAGTTCGCGCTGCGCTCGTGGGCCAAACGCGTCGCGCGCCGCGCCGACGAGGAACTGCCGCTGTTCGTCGACCTCCTGCGCCTGCTGCAAGGCGTCGGCATGAGCATGGACCAGAGCCTCGACGTGATCGCCGAACAGTTCCGCGCCAGCGTGCCGGTGCTCGGCCACGAGCTGCACCTGGCCAACGTCGCCTACGCGCGCGGCCGCAGCCGCGAGCAATCGCTGCAACGCCTCGGCGAGGTGTTCGACAACGAGGACCTGCGCGGCCTGGTGCGCATGATCGTGCAGGTCGATGCGCACGGCGGTGCGGTCCAGGAGCCGCTGCGCCAGTTCGGCGTACGCCTGCGCGAACAGCGCAAGATGCGCATGAAGGAGCTGGCCGGCAAGCTGTCGGTCAAGATGACCCTCGTGATGATGCTGACCCTGCTGCCCGCGCTGATGCTGGTACTCGCCGGGCCCGCGGTCATCGCGCTGGTCGGCGCGGTGTCGAGGCTGGGATCGTGATGGACGCGTTCGATCGCCCGACCGATTTCGCCTCGCACGATGCAACGCTGTGCGACGTAGCTTCGTACGATGCGGTAGCCGTGGCCCCTCATCCGGCGCTGCGCGCCACCTTCTCCCCGCTTGCGGGGAGAAG
>CAYWZC010000141.1:0-6166 GCA_964462745.1 uncultured Rhodanobacteraceae bacterium | reverse complement strand
CGAGGGTCTTCAGGAAACGACGACGGGCGTTGCTGGCTTTCGGTTCGGACATGATCGGCTCCGTGACGGATGGCTGGCTGGTGGTGGGTGCGCCGCGAGCGTCCGCGGGTTGCTCCCGGCGTTCCGAGGATACCCTCCGATGCCGCGTCGGGCTTGACCGATAACGCGAATCAGTTGCGCGTGCAGGCGAGCGCGCTCTTGGTGGTTCCCAGATCGATGCCGACCGCACTCACGGCGTTGCCACTCGCGCGCAGCTTCGCGAGCAGGCGCAGTTGCAGATCGTTGCAGTTCATCCGTTTCTCCCGATGGTCCGCCCATGGGTATTTCCGTGCGCTCGCGTCGCACGGGCTGCAACAGCGACTCGCATCCAGCCGACTTGCATGGATCATGTATTGTGTAGTATATACTACACATGAGCTTCGGCACCTATGTCCGCAACCGCCGCGAAGCCCTGCGCAAGAACGATCCGGACTATTCGCTACGAAGGACCGCCGGGCGCGTCGGCATCGAGCCCGCGTATCTGAGCAAGATCGAGCGCGAGGAGTTCGCGCCGCCCGGCGAGGACACGATTCGTGCCCTCGCCACCGACCTCGGCGAGGACGTGGACGTGTTGCTCGCGATGGCGGGCAAGGTGTCCGGCGACTTGCAGGCGATCATCCGCAAGCGACCGCGGTTGTTCGCGGATCTGATCCGGCAACTGAAGAACCTGCCCGATCATGCGGTCTTGCGCGTGGTGCGCGAGGTGCGCGATGGAAAGTGGTGACCGGCAAGGGCGCCGGTCCGTGATGAAGGATGCGTTCCGACCAACGAGGGGAAGACATGATTGAACTTGTCGAAGACAGGCTGCGTGTGAGTTTTCCGGAAGTCCACCCGGACGCGCGTTGCGCGATCGCGTTCGAGCGCACCCTGCGCGTCCCGGACGACAACCAGGATTATCCCTTGCCGGCCGGGCTCGGTCGCTTCCCGCTGCATGCGGTCGATGACCATCCGGTCCCCGACCGTTGGCGAGAGGACGGTGGCCTGTTCCTGCCGATGTACCAGAGCGAGGCGATGTGGATCGCGCTCGACGAGGGCTATGCGAGCTATCCGATCGCGGTGAAGATCGCGGCCGGCAAGATCAACGCGGTGACCGGCGAGCCATGGACGAATACGTTGCATGCCGATCCGCAGGATTACGTGGTCATTTCCAGACAACCCTGGCTGGACGGATTTCACGTCGATTCCGACGTGGTGCGCCAGTTCGTCGCGATGCCGCTTGGTGAGGGACTGACCGCCGAGGGCCAGCTTTCCGGCGAGGAAATCTGGGGTGGCGTGCAAATGATCTTCTATCCGATGAAGGCGGACGTGTACAAGCGACGGTTTCCGCCGCCGGTGCGACGCGGCGATGCGATTGATGTGGTCTATCACGGCACACCACGGCCCGTACGCTGTTCCACTGAGTCGGCAATGGGTCTCGCTCCGGGCGGGCGCATCCGTCAGGTCATCGAGGAGGACCCCTACGGGATCGATGACTGGGACACCTCGGTGTACTCGCGCTGTTTCGTGCATCTGCTCAACAGCCGGGACTACCGCCGCGTGACCGGCCGCAAGCCGCCGCCGACGCCGATCACGGCGCAAGCCTACGCCGATGCCGACGTACCCTGGTTCGACTGGTACGGCGAAGGCGAGAGCCTTCCCGCCGGAACGGTGTTGCCGGCACTCGACGGCGTCGCCACCGCCCTGCACAAGCGCGGTCGCAAACTCGCGGACAACCGGCCGATCCCGATCGCCAGCACGATCCAACTGCGCGCACCGGGCCAACAGGTGCGCGATGGGGCGTTCTGATCGACAGGTTCGGTCGCACTCCTTGCGACGCCGGCGCGGCACGATACGGCCGCCCGGCGGCACCGAATCCGCCCCATCACGAAACGAGGAGCCATCATGGAGCCGGTAACCGACCCGATCCCGAAGATCCTGCGCGCCGCGACGTTCGCCGCGGAGAAGCACACGAAGCAGCGTCGCAAGGATGAGGACGCATCGCCCTACATCAACCATCCGCTGGCCCTCGCCAGCGTGCTCGCGAACGAAGGCGGGGTGACCGATGTCGACGTGCTGTGCGCGGCGTTGTTGCACGACACCATCGAGGACACGAAAACGACGTTCGCCGAACTCCAGTGCGAGTTCGGCGACCGCATCGCGCGGATCGTGTTCGAGGTGACCGACGACAAGAGTCTGTCCAAGGAGGAACGCAAGCGCCTGCAGGTCGAACGCGCCGCGCAGGCATCGGCGGATGCCAAACTGGTCAAGCTCGCCGACAAGATCTGCAATCTGCGCGACCTGCTCGCGCGACCGCCCGCGGACTGGTCCGACACGCGCAAGCGTGAGTATTTCGAATGGGCCGCGCGCGTGATTGCGGGCGTGCGCGGCACGAATGCCAGGCTGGAAGCTGTGTTCGACGAACTCCGCGCGCAATCAACTCCCATGGCATCGTAGGAGCAGCCTTCAGGCGCGATGCTTGATCGTTCGATGCTGCGAACAGCATCGCGGCTGAAGCCGGCTCCTACGAAAGCGAGGCGGCGCACCGAGGTCGGTACCGACATCGCAAGGTTGGACTGACGAAGAACAACATTCGTGGTCCGACCAGCCGGCGCACGATCGCGATCCGTCCATGCCTTATGCTCATCGCTTTCCCTGCGGACGAACGACATGACCCACGGCACCCACGATTTCGAGGACGACCCGCGCAACCGGGACATCCTGATCTACGTCAACGGCGAGTTGAAACCACGCGACGAAGCCGTGGTGTCGGTGTTCGATGCGGGTTTCATCCTCGGTGACGGCGTCTGGGAAGGGTTGCGCATCAGCGGTGGCCAACCCGTGTTCCTCGACCTGCACCTGGACCGCTTGTTCGAGGGTGCGAAGGCGATTGCGCTCGATGTCGGTCGCGACCGTGCAGAGCTGGCGCGTGCGATCCAGGCGACGCTCGAAGCGAATCGCATGACCGACGACGTGCACGTGCGCCTGATGCTGACGCGCGGCATCAAGCGCACGCCGTACCAGGACCCGCGCGTCACGATCGGGCCGGCAACCCTGGTCATCATCGCCGAATACAAGAATCCCCTGCCCGCGACGCTGGACCGCGGGTTGCGCCTGTTCACCGTGCACGTGCGACGCGGCTACCCGGACGTGCAGGATCCGAAACTCAACAGCCACAGCAAGCTCAACTGCATTACCGCGTGCATTCAGGCCTACACGGCAGGCGCGGACGAGGGCCTGATGCTCGACCCGCACGGATTCGTCGCGACCTGCAACTCGACCCATTTCTTCATCGTGCGCAAGGGCGAGGTATGGACGTCCACCGGCGAGTACTGCCTCGGTGGCATCACGCGCGCGAACGTGTTGCGCGTGTGCCGCGAGGCAGGCATCCCCGCGCTCGAGAAGTCGTTCAGCCTGACCGACGTGTACGGTGCCGACGAGGCGTTCGTGACCGGAACGTTCGCCGGCGTGGTGCCGGTACGCGAAGTCGATGGCCGCACGATCGGCAGCGGCGGACGCGGGCCGATGGTCCTGCGCTTGCAGGAACTCTACCGCGATCTCGTCGCACGCGATGTCGCCGCGCGGCGCGCGGGAATCGCCAGCGCATGAGCGACATCGGCGGGCCGCCACTCCGCATCGGTATGTGGTCCGGACCACGCAACCTCTCGACCGCGATGATGCGCGCGTGGGAGAACCGAGGCGATTGCGCGGTATCGGACGAACCGCTGTACGCGCACTACCTCGCAGAAACCGGCGCGGATCATCCCGGTCGTGACGAGGTCATTGCCGCGGGCGAAACCGACTGGCGAAAGGTCGCGGACAAGCTGACCGGCCCGGTGCCGGACCCACGGCCGATCTGGTACCAGAAACACATGTGCCACCACCTCCTCGCGCACGTCGGGCACGAATGGATCCACGAGCTGACGAACGCATTCCTGATCCGCGACCCGGCCGCCGTGGTCGATTCCTACCTGCGCACGCGCAGCGAGGTCGAGCCTGACGACATCGGACTCGAGCAGGAGGCGCGCCTGTTCGACGAAATCGCGGAACGAAGCGGCAGCGCGCCGCCGGTCATCGACGCGGACGAGTTCCTCGCCGCTCCGGAGGCGCAGTTGCGCGTGCTGTGCGGGAGCTTCGGCATTCCGTTCACCGGACGCATGCTCGAGTGGCCCGCCGGGCCGCGCGCAAGCGACGGCGTGTGGGCGCCGCACTGGTATCACGCGGTGTGGCGATCGACCGGATTCGCCGCGCCACGGCAACGGGAAATCCGGCTCGAAGGCCATGCCGCGCGCGTGGCCGACGCCTGTAGGCCGCATTACGAGCACCTGTATCGGCATCGGTTGCGCGTCGACCAAAGCGATACCTGATACGGCGGATCCCGGACGTGTCTCAGGAGCATCGCAGCTGAAGCTGTCTCCTACGATAGTGCGTGCTTGTTGCAGGAACCGGCTTCAGCCGTGATGCACTTGCTTCGCTCAATCGTCATCCCACAGCGCAGCCGGCGAAGCCGGCGTTGCTCGACGTTGCTCGACGTTGCTTCGGCATTATCGCGGCAACGGCATTCCAGACCGCGAGCGCGTCGCGCGTCGCCGCGACATCGTGCACGCGCACGATCATTGCGCCGCGCTGCACCGCAATCAGCACCGCGGCGGCCGATCCGGCAACGCGGTCGGCAGGCTGCTGGCGCCCGGTCAGGGTACCAATCATCGCCTTGCGCGACAGCCCGGCCATGACCGGTGCGATCTCGGCGAAGCGTTCGAGATCACGCAGCAGCAGGAGGTTGTGTTCGAGCGTCTTGCCGAAGCCGAAGCCCGGATCGACGAGGAGGTTGCGGCGTTCGATGCCGGCCATCTCGCATGCGAACACGCGCTCGGCGAGAAAGCGGTGCACCTCGCCCACCACATCGTCGTACTGCGGTGCATCCTGCATCGTGCGCGGCTCGCCCTGCATGTGCATGAGGCAGACCGGCACGCGAAGTTCGGCGACGGCCTCCGCGGCGCCTTCGCGACGCAGTGCGTACACGTCGTTGACGAGTCCCGCCCCGGCCGCGACCGCGGCGCGCATGACCTCCGGTTTCGATGTATCCACCGAAATCGGTACGTCGACCTGTTTCGCGAGGCCCTCGATCACCGGGATGATGCGCGCGAGTTCCTCTTCGACGGAAACCGCCTGCGCACCCGGGCGGGTCGATTCGCCGCCGACGTCGACGACATCCGCGCCTTCCGCGACGAGGCGCACGCCGCGCTCGATCGCGGTTTGCGCGTCGAGGCTGGTCCCACCATCGGAAAACGAATCCGGCGTGACGTTCAGCACGCCGCAGACGCGCGGCTGGTCGAGGACCAGCGCGCGTCCGTTGCAGTCGAGTCGTTTCGCGATCACGGCACGGCCAGTGCCTCGAAATCGTTCGTGAAGATCCGATCGATGACGTCCAGATCGAACACCATGCTGTTGTTCGACGGATCGGGATCAGTACCGGCGCCGCTGATGGTCAGCTTCGTCGAAAACGGGCCGAACGGCGCGTCGGCCGGCGCGTGCAGCGTGAGCCCGATCATCGTCGAGGTTGCGCCGGCCTCGACCGCACCGTCGTAATCGCAGCTCGGCACCGCTGCCGAAAGATCACAGGTCCACTCCGGCCAGAAGCCCTCGTCGCTGAAGGTCGCGTTCGCGAGATCCGTGGAAACCTCGAGATGGATGCCGGAGGCGTCTCCGGGACCGTTGTTCACGACGCTGATTCCGAGCGTGAATGTCCCGCCCGGCACGAGGAAGCCTTCCGTCAACAGCGGCGCGAACGCGAGGTCCGCCCCATCGTCCACGGCATCGACGCAGTTGTAGCAAACCAGCGCGAAGTCCTGGTCGGTGTCGTCGCCCGCATTGGGCAGCGCGTCCGAGTTGATGTCAGTCGCGAGGACCTCGACGCTGATCGAACCGCCGTGCTGCGCCGGCTGGAGGAATACCGCCTCGGTGTTGTTCATCGGATCCGCGCTGCCGCCGGTCGTCGACCAGCCGCCGTCGAGCACGTTGCCGAGGAAGGTGCCGCCCGCGCCGGTGACGCGCAGGTCCAGGTTGTTGTTCCAGGCCGGCGTCGAGCCACCCAGGCCGTGGCCCGGCGCGTCGGTCCAGACCAGCATGAGGCGCATCGGCTCGGCCGGAT
>CAYWZC010000140.1:4556-6190 GCA_964462745.1 uncultured Rhodanobacteraceae bacterium | reverse complement strand
CCGATGGACGACAACAAGCGCCGCGCACTCGCATCCGCCCTCGGCCAGATCGAGAAGCAGTTCGGCAAGGGCGCCGTGATGCGCATGGGCGATCACAGCTATGAAGGCATCGAGACGATCTCGACCGGCTCGCTCGGCCTCGACATCGCACTCGGCGTCGGTGGCCTGCCGCGCGGCCGCGTGGTCGAGATCTACGGCCCGGAATCCTCCGGCAAGACCACGCTTACCCTGCAGGTCATCGCGAGCTGCCAGCGCGCGGGCGGCGTCGCCGCATTCGTCGATGCCGAGCATGCGCTCGATCCGTCCTACGCCGAAAAGCTCGGCGTCGATGTCGACAACCTGCTGGTCTCGCAGCCGGATACCGGTGAACAGGCGCTCGAGATTGCCGACATGCTGGTGCGCTCGAACGCGGTCGACGTGGTCGTCGTGGACTCGGTCGCGGCGCTGACGCCGAAGGCCGAAATCGAGGGCGAGATGGGTGACACCCACGTCGGCCTGCAGGCGCGGCTCATGAGCCAGGCGCTGCGCAAGCTGACCGCAAACATAAAGAAATCAGGCTGTCTGGTGATCTTCATCAACCAGATTCGCATGAAGATCGGCGTGATGTTCGGCAGCCCGGAAACCACCACCGGCGGCAATGCGCTGAAGTTCTACTCCTCGGTGCGCCTCGACATCCGCCGCATCGGTGCGGTCAAGCGCGGCGACGAGGTGATCGGTTCGGAGACCCGGGTCAAGGTGGTCAAGAACAAGGTCGCGCCGCCGTTCCGGCAGACCGAGTTCGAGATCCTGTACGGCGAAGGCACCTCGCGCGAGGGCGAACTCATCGAACTCGGCGTCGCCAACGGGCTGGTCGAGAAATCCGGCGCGTGGTACAGCTACAACGGGGACCGCATCGGCCAGGGCAAGGACAACGTGCGCCAGTTCCTCAAGGAACATCCGGAAATCGCCGACGACATCGATGCGCAGTTGCGCGCCAAGCTGCTCGTCGCGCCGGTCAACTCGGTCGAAGCGAAACGTCTCGCCGCCGAAGCGAAGGAAGCGGTGACCGCGGAGGCGTGATGCGCTTGTGTGGCTGCGCCGGATAGGTCGCTTCAAGCGGCGCGGCCGCGGAACCGACATTGCGCAGGTGGGCGACGGCATTGCCCGGTGCCTCAGGACTTCGGGCGTCGTCGGCGTCGACTACCGCCCGCGGATCGGAGTCCGGGGCAGGCTCTTCGGGCGTCGAGCCGACCTGCGGATTGCGCGTGGCGCGGCTCAGAACAGCAGGGACGACATCCGGCGTCGGTAGGTGCCGACGAGTCCGGCATCCTCGATCAGGCCGAATGCGGCGATGAGACGGCGCTTGGCGAGGCCGTCGTTCCACTGCCGGTCCGCCGCGAGAATCGCGAGGAACTGTTCGAGCCCCGCGGCTTCCTCGCCTTCGAGAACCAGGCGCACGCCGAGCAGGTCGCGTGCGGCAAGGTCGGACGCGTCGCGTTCGATGCGCGCGCGCAGCTCGGCGGACGGCGGCGCGTCCTTCAGCAGGCTCGAGAACTCGAGTTGGTCGCGCAGGCGCGTGGCCCGCGTATCCGCCGCGAGGTTCGCGGGCAGCGCATCGAGTTCGGCGCGCGCGGCCTCCGCGTTGCCGCTGCGCA
>CAYWZC010000140.1:0-4456 GCA_964462745.1 uncultured Rhodanobacteraceae bacterium | reverse complement strand
ACCGTCATCGATGCCTTGAGCACGTCGGCCTCGAAGTTCGCCTGGGTCGCGTCGAAGATGTGGGGGGAAGTCGTCGCGGCGTCGTTCACGGGAAGTCCTGTTGCGCGGGAATCGGCATACCAATGTCGGGATTGCCCAGCGCATGTCAAGGCGGCCGACGCGATCGATCGCGAAAATCGGCGCGGGAACCGTCGCAGGAACCGCTGTAGGAACCGGCTTCAGCCGTGATGCCCTTCCACTTCACGCAACACGGCCAGGAGCATCGCAGCTGAAGCTTGCTCCTACGCTTGCTCCTGCTTGCTCCTCCGCTGGTTCGTGCGATGTCAGCCCTTTCAATCCTTCGATTGCGACTTCGCTTTCGCGGCCTTCTCGAACACGCGCTCGACCGCGCGCTGGGTCAGCGGGTGGTAACCCGCCTCGGCTTTCGCGTACACGGATTTCGCGAACGCCAGCCCGTCGATCGACTGCGCGAACGCCTTGTACAGCGGAATGGTCAGGTAATTGCGGCCGATGCGCGTCATGTGCTCGGCTGCCGCGGGCCACACCGACTTGTCGCCGCCCGCGATCGCATGGCTGTACCAGCGCATGCCGATCTCGGCGTTCGGCGTACCGGTCAGGTGCCAGGCCGCGTCGAGCGCGCGCAACTTGTCGAGCGCGGGCTTGTCGGGCAGGCGATCGAGGAAATACATCCATTCCTGGGTATTCCAGTCCTTCGCATCGAGTTTCGATGCATCGAGCTTGCCGGCGAGGAACGCCTCGCGCTGCTCGTCGATCGCTGCGAAGCGCGGCGACTCGGGCAGCGGCGCATCCTTCGGGATGCCGCTGCCGTAGACCCATTCGCGGACCTCGGCCCAGCTCATCTTGCCTGGATGTTTCTCGATGAGATTCGGCTTCAGGTAATCGAGCATCTGCTCGGTGGTGATGCTCCGGAACGCGAAGTGATCGAAATAGCCCTTGAGGTAGGCGTCGAACACGTCGCGGCCGAAGCGCTGCTCGAGCGTGCGCAGGAACCACGAACCCTTGTCGTAGGCGACATCGGACAGCGCGTCGTCGGCGCCGGCTTCGCGTGGCTCCGGCGCGAGCTTCTGGCTGTTGTCCGACATCTTGACGATCGACTTCTGCAACGCGCGCGCGGCGAGCAGGGCTTCCTCGTCGGCCAGCGGCTTGCCGTACAGCGCCTCGGTGATGCGGCCCTGCACGTAGGTCGTGAAGCCCTCGTTGAGCCAGATGTCGCGCCATGCCGCCGAGGTCACGAGATTGCCCGACCACGAATGTGCGAGTTCGTGCGCGACCAGCGACACGAGGCTCTTGTCGCCGACCAGCACGGTCGGCGTCGCGAACGTGACGTTCGGGTTTTCCATGCCGCCGAACGGGAACGAGGGCGGCAGCACGAGGATGTCGTAGCGGCCCCAGCGGTACGGCCCATACAGTTTCTCCGCCGCGACGATCATCTTCTCGGTGTCCTCGAACTCGCGCGCCGCCTTCTCGACCACGCTGGGCTCCGCGTACACCGCGCTGCGCGGGCCGGTTTCGCGCACCGCGATGTCGCCCGCGGCGATCGCGAGCAGGTAGGACGGGATCGGCTTGGGTTGCTCGAAGCGGTAGTCGCCGTTGCGCGGGTGCTTCGCGTCGTTGATCGCACTCATCACCACGCGAATGTCCTTCGGCGCGGTTACGTGGGCGTCGTAGGTGAAGCGCACGGCCGGCGAATCCTGCAACGGCACCCACGATCGGGCGTGGATCGATTGCGACTGCGAGAACATGAACGGCTGCGTGTGATCCGCGGTCTGCGCCGGGGTAAGCCACTGCAGGCCGCTGGCTTCGGGCGAGGTGGCATAGGTGATGCGCACCGTGTTCGCGCGCTTCGGCGTTGCGATCGTCAGCTTGCTGCCGAGTTCCGCGTCGCGTTTGGCGAGCTCGTATTCGAGCGCCGTCGCCTCGCCGTTCTCCGCGATCGCCTCGACCTTCGTGATCGTGAGATCGCGCGTATCGAGGACCAGCGACTTGCCCTCGTCATCCACCCAGTCGAGCTTCAGGGTCACGTTGCCGTCGAGCCGCTGCTTCGTGAAATCGAGCGCGAGATCGATGTCGGCATGCGTCACGCGCACGATTTCCGGTTGCGCGTAGGAATGCGGGTCGTTGGCGCCGCTTGCGCTCATCGGCGCGAGCAGGGCGAGTAAGGCAAGGGCGGCGAGACGATGCATGAATCGGTTCCTCGTTGGAAAGAAGCAGGGCGGTGCAGGGACTGCACCGCACGCAAGGCGGTCACGCGAGTAATCGCCTCGACGGAGCGGAGTCCGGGCCGATGCCGGACTCGGCGATCCGGACAAGCCCAGGGAGGGACTTCCCCCGGCAATGGGTCGCTTGGCACGGCCGCGCAGTATGGCATCGCGGGCGTCACGGTTCGACCGCGGCGCCGCCCTGCTTGAACACGACACCCGCCTTCATCACGAAATCGACCTGCTTGAGCAGTGCGATGTCGTCGAGCGGATTGCCGGCTACCGCGATGACGTCCGCATACTTGCCGGCCTCGACGCTGCCGAGATCCGCGCTGCGCCCGAGCAACTCGGCCGCATGCGTGGTCGCGGCCTGCAGCGCGAACAGCGGCGGCATGCCGGCCTCGACCATGAGTTCGAGTTCATGCGCATTCTGTCCGTGCGGGTACACGCCGGCGTCGGTGCCGAACGCGATCTTCACGCCGGCCTTGTACGCGCGACCCGCGGTGGCCTGGATCAGCGGCCCGATCGCGGCCGCCTTGGCCGCGACCTGCGGTGGGTAGTAGCCCGGGATCTTCGCGTGGTCGGCGACGAACTCGCCAGCGATGATGGTCGGCACGTACCAGGTGCCGTGCTCCTTCATGAGCCTCATGTCGGCGTCGTCCATGTAGGTGCCGTGCTCGATCGAATCGACCCCGCCGAGCACCGCGCGCCGGATCGCCTCCGCGCCGTGCGCATGCGCGGCGACGCGATAGCCGTAATCGTGCGCGGCCGCGACCACGGCCTCGATTTCGGCCAGGGTCATCTGCGGGTTGTCGCCGCTCGCGCTCTCGTCGAGCACGCCACCCGAAGGCATGATCTTGATCACGTCGACGCCGTCCTTGTAGTGCTGGCGCACGGCTTTCCACGCGTCTTCGGGACTGTTGATGATGCCTTCCTTCGGGCCGGGATCGCCGGCCAGGTCGTCGCGATAGCCATTGCTCGGATCGGCATGGCCGCCGGTCGTGCCGATCGGTTCGCCCGCGGTGAGGATGCGCGGACCGGGCAGGGTGCCGGCCCGGATCGCGTCGCGCAGGGCGGCCACGACGTGATCGCCGTCGCCGAGGTCGCGTACCGTCGTGAAGCCCGCGAGCAGGGTGCGCTCGGCGTGGATCGGCGCGCGTATCGCGTAATCGGCGACGTTCCAGCGGAACTGGTCGGTGTAGCCGGTGCGGCTGGTTTCGCCGGCGAGATGCGTGTGGCTGTCGATGAGGCCGGGCAGGCAGGTCCGGTCACCGAGTTCGATGACCTTCGCCGTGGCGCCGAGGTCGACGCGTCCGGTGCGGATCTCGCGCACGCGCTGGCCGTCGATGACGATGCTGGTCTCGCCGAGCAATGTGCCGCCGGTCGTGTCGAGCAGGTGGCCGCAGTGGACGACGGTCGTGGGTTCGGCGGCGAGCACCGGTGCGGCACAGGCTGCGAGCAGGCAGGCGACGAAAAGACGATGGCGCATGATCGATCCCCGAGTTGTGCAGCCGACGATCATAGCCCGCGCGGCGCACCGCCGGACCCTGCCGTTCGGCATGCCGCGCGGGTTCGTGGCCGTGGTGGCGGCGCGCCACCGCCGCTTTTTTCTTTTGTTGCACTGCGATACGCTCGATAGCTCCGCACCCGGCCCATGACCGCTCCGCCCAAGTCCATGCACGAGACCGACGACCCGGCACCGTACGACCCGCAATCCGTGGAGGCCGCCGCGCAGCGGTTCTGGACCGGGCGGCGCGCGTTCGAGGTGACCGAAGACCCTTCGAAACCGAAGTATTACTGCCTGTCGATGCTGCCGTATCCGAGCGGCGCGCTGCACATGGGCCACGTGCGCAATTACACGATCGGCGACGTCATCAGCCGCTACCAGCGCATGAACGGGCGCAACGTGCTGCAACCGATGGGCTGGGACGCATTCGGCTTGCCGGCCGAGAACGCGGCGATCGCGCGCCACACCGCGCCCGCGCAGTGGACCTACCGCAACATCGAGCACATGCGCGCGCAGTTCCAGCGCATGGGGTTCGCGTACGACTGGTCGCGCGAGTTCGCGACCTGCCGGCCGGAGTATTACGTGCACGAGCAGCGCATGTTCACGCGCCTGTTCGAGAAGGGCCTCGTCTACCGCAGGAATTCGGTGGTCAACTGGGATCCGGTCGACCAGACCGTGCTCGCGAACGAGCAGGTCATCGACGGGCGCGGCTGGCGCTCCGGCGCGGTGG
>CAYWZC010000139.1:0-6205 GCA_964462745.1 uncultured Rhodanobacteraceae bacterium | reverse complement strand
TTGTTGGTGGTGATCGAGAACGTGTCGGCCTGAACCACCGGCGCAGCCAGCAGCATGCAGAATCCCGCGAGTGCCATGCGGCTGCGAACCGCGGCTGAAAGGATCGGTCCGGGTGATGACATGGCACTCCTCCAGGCGTCGATAACCGGGCGTTGGCCGCCCTGGTCATGGAAACGACACCTGGAGAAGAATCACCTCGCCGGCAAATCACCAACGATTCCACGGCGAAACCGGACCGTACCGCACGGCCGCGATTCGCCGGATCGAACACGAACGGCAAAGGCCGCCCGGAAGAACGCACCGCGAAACCTCGATCCCGTCCCTGCCGCCAGGACGGGATCCCGCCGCTCAGAAATCGAGGTTCAGGCTCAGCATCACGTTGCGTGGCTCGCCGGGCATGATTTCGTAGTCGCTGCTCGCGGTCGGGAAATAGTGCTTGTCGGTCACGTTGTTGACGTTGAGCTGGACCCGATAGTGCTCGGCCCGGTAGTAGGCCATCAGGTCGCCGACGACGTAGCGCGGCAGCACGACTTCGTTGTCGTAGGAACTGTACTTCTCGGACTCGCCGTGCACGCCCGCGCCGAGGCCCCAATGCGATGTCACCGCGAACCGGGTCCAGATCGAGCACTGGTTGCGTGGCACGAGGGCGACGCGGGCGCCGGCCTGCGCGTCCTCGGTCGTTTCGGTGATTTCGGCGTCGAGGTGGGTGTAGTTCGCGTAGATGCTCCAGCGCGGCGTGAGCGCGCCATCGACCGAGAAAACGAAGCCACGGTTGCGCTGCGCACCGGTGTTGACCAGTTCACCGGAGCCGTCGGCGGCTTCGGCCACCACGTCGTCGAGGTCGAGCTGGAACAGCGCGGCGGTCAGGGCAAGGCGACCATCGAACAGGTCCAGCTTGTTGCCGATCTCGTAGTTGATCGCCATTTCCGGCGCGAGGTTTGCACCGTCCGGGGTCTTGCGCGACAGCGCGATGTTGGCACCCTGCGGGGTGAAGGTTTGCGTGACGCTCGCGTAGATCGAGTCGTTCTCGACCGGCTTGAAGATCAGGCCCGCGCGCGGCGACCATTCGGTGTCGGCATTGTAGGTGTGATCCGGGCTGACTTCCGGATTGCGATAATCCGCATCGACCGTGAAGCGGTCCCAGCGTGCGCCGACGATCGCCTTCCAGTGCTCGCCCCAGGAAATCTGGTCCTGCGCATACACGCCGAACTCCTTGCCGACCACCCGGTTGTCGCGATCGAGGTACGGAAACGCGATCGGCGCGATTTCCGGGTCGAGTATCGGAAACCGGCCGGGCACGTTCTTGGAGCCTTCGCTCGGCAACATCTGGAAATCGTGGTCGCGCTGCCAGGCGAACTCGGCGCCGAACAGGAGGGTGTGGTCGACCGCGCCGGAGTCGATGTTCGCGACGAGGTCCGTGCGATTGAGGTAGCTGCGCCGATGGTGGTCGTGCGCGTAGCCTTTCATCTTGAACTCGCCGTTCTCGTCCACTTCGCCACCCGCATAGGTGTTGACGTAGGAACGATCGGCGTCGGTCACGCGGAACGAGCTGTGCAGCGCAAGGTCGTCATTGAACGCATGCGTGATGCGCGCATTGAACGCGGCGACGTCGCCGTCCGACAGGTTCTGGTCCGGCGCGCCGAAGAAGGTGTCGCGCGGCACGTCGACCGGGCGGCCGTCCTGCGAGGTGATGCCGCGATCGACGATGCGCCGGTCGCTGAGGTAGCTGACGCCGAAATCGACCTGCGTGCGCTCGCCGACCTGGAACGCGAACTTCGGGTTGACGGCCCAGCGATGCAGGAAATAGTGGTCGCGGAAGCCCCCCGAATCCTCGCCCATCGCGAGCAGCCGGAACGCGCCCGATTCGCCGACCGCGCCGCCGAGATCCGCCGTGCCGCGCAGATGCTCCCAGGAACCCGCCTCGATCGAGACTTCGCCGATCTGCCTGCGCTCGGCCGGCTTCGTGACCAGGTTGACGAGGCCACCCGCGCCGCCGCGCCCGAACAGCAGCGCCGCCGGTCCCTGCAGGACATCGACGTGCGCGACGTTGTAGAGGTCGCGCATGTATTCGGTGTCGTCGCGCAGGCCGTCCATGAAGAAATCCGATTTGGTCTCCACGCCACGGATGATCAGTTCGTCGCGCATGCCCTCGCCCATGTTGACCGCGATGCCGGGTGAGTTGCGCGTCGCTTCCGCGAGCGACTGGACACCCTGGTCGCGCAGCACTTCCTCCGGAATCACCTGGATCGATTGCGGGATGTCGACCAGCGGCGTGACCGTGCCGGTTGCGGTCGAGGTGCGCGGGATCAGGTAACCCTGCGTCGACCAGTCGCGTACCAGGACCCACGGCAACAGGGCCTCGGTTGCTTCGCTGTCGGGGTTCGAATCGAAATCCCGGTCCGAATCCTGCGGCGATTCCGCGGCCGCGGCCCAGGACGCGAGGACACAGAGAAGACTCGCGGCCAGGCGCAGCCGCACGGGAGCTTTCGTGACGATCATTGGATACCCCGTAGCGTTCAACAACGTGGAGGACAGAGCGAAGGGCATCCCGCCTGCGAGCCGATCGACACGCGCTCGGATTCGATATCGGCCGAATCGCCCGGAACGAAATACCGCGGTCGACGCCGCGCTGGCCTCGCTTCCGTGCGAGCACGGAAGCGTTTCGCGCCGCCTCGGCGGACTGGAGCCCCTTCGCTTTAACGAACTTGTAACAACCCAAGACTGCGACCTCGCGTCGCGGCGCACAACGGTCGCAAGACGTAGTACGACTACGTCATGCGGCGTAGGAAAATCGGCACCCGATCGCTGCAAGCGGATTCGACCCTGCTGGCAAACCGCGCTTGACGCATCGATCGCCCTGCCCGACGATCGGTCGTCCCAGACAATCCAGGAAACCGCCATGCATACGGGTAGCTGCCACTGCGGCAAGATCGCCTACGAGGTTGATGGCGACTTCACCGAAGCCATCGAATGCAACTGCTCGCATTGCAGCCGCAAGGGCTACCTGCTGTGGTTCGTTCCGCGCGAGCAGTTGCGGCTGACTTCGGGCGAGGCCGATCTCGCGACGTACCGCTTCAACAAGCACGTGATCGACCACCACTTCTGCCCGGATTGCGGCTGCGCGCCGTTCGGTTTCGGCAAGGATCCGAGCGGTGCCGCGACCGCCGCGGTCAACGTGCGCTGCCTGGAAGGCGTCGATCTCGCCGCGATCAAACGCGTTCCGGTGGACGGGCGCAGCTTCTGAGCCGGCGACCCCAGCGCGCCGCCTGCGCGCAATTCGCTGCCTCGCCGGATCACGACGGAAACCGTTTCCTGCACGATACAAGGAGTCCTGCCGCAGGAACCGGCTGATAGAAGGAGTCCTGCCGCAGGAACCTGTTGCGAGGAGTCCTGCCGTAGGAACCGGCTTCAGCCGTGATGCTTTCGCTCGCGACCCGCCATTGCGGATCATTTCCACGAGGATGCGTGCGTCTCGTAGAGCCGAGCTTGCTCAGCTGTCGATGCCACGGCATTCCGGCGACCATCATCACGGCGGAAGCCGCTCGTGCGCGAGGACCAAGCGGAACAAGCTCCGCTCTACGGGGGTGCGTGTGTTTCGTAGAGCCGAGCTTGCTCGGCTATCGATGCCACGGCATCCCGGCGACCAGCATCACGACGAACGCCGCTCGTGTGTGGGCAGCAAGCGGAGCAAGCTCCGCTCTACGGGGGGGCATGTGTTTCGTAGAGCCGAGCTTGCTCGGCTATCGGTGCCACGGCATCCCGGTGACCACCATCGCGGCGGAAGCCGCTCGTGCGCGAGGAACAAGCGGAGCAAGCTCCGCTCTACGGGGGTGCGTGTGTTTCGTAGAGCCGAGCTTGCTCGGCTATCGACGCCACGGCATCCCGGCAACCAGCATCGCGGCGACGCCGCTCGTGCATGAGGAACAAGCGGAGCAAGCTCCGCTCTACGAGGGTGTGTGCGTCTCGTGGAACCGAGGATGCATGAGCTACTGCGCGCCCTTCCCTTTCACCTGCGGCGGAAACAGCGCGCGGAAAATCCCGGGCGAGGACTTCACGTAGATGTCCGCATGATGCAGGTCGGGCCGCGGTTCGTACCGCCAATCCAGGTTCGGCGGGGCATTCTCGCGCAACGCCGCGACCAGCGTATCCAGCGCCGTACCGACGATGTCGTCGGCCGCGGACGACAGATGAAGCGTGCGCTTCATTCCGTGCGGCCACGATTCCAACCGTGCGCTGGCGGCCTTCGCGAGCGCGCCGTCGTTCCACCACAGGCTCGGGCTGATCGCGATGTAGATATCGAACAATTCCGGTTGTTCGAAGAACGTCTCCATCACGAACAGGCCGGCCAGCGACTCGCCGACGATGGCCGTCTGGCCGTCCGTGCGATAGCGTTTGCGTACCTCGGGCATCAGTTCCTCGGCGAGGAACGCGCGGAACGCTTTCGCGCCGCCGACCTGCGGCGCAATCTCGCGATCGCTCGCCACCCGGGTCGGGCCGGTCATGTCGCGGCGTCGCTGCGTATTCTCGATGCCGACCACGACGACGGGTCGCATCTGCCCTGTGCGGATCGCGGCATCCACGTCCCGCGCCACGTGCGGGAAATCCTCCTGCATCCCGCCATCGGGCATGTACAGCACCGGGTAGCGCACCTGCGGATCGGCGGCATACCCGGGCGGTAGATACACGTTGAGGTGTCGCGTCTCGTGCAAGACCTTCGATGCGACATCGAAGGATTCGTGTGAGGGCATCGGCGCTTCTTCGGCCATTGCACCGTGGGCGACCGCGAACCAGGCGACGCAAGCCAGCATGTACGTGAATCGAGGAACCATTTCACGACTCCACTGCGAAAGGACGATGGGGCGGTTCCGAAGAGTTCCGCGTTTGCCGATGGTGGGCAATCACAGCAAATCCCGCAACGCCGGCAGGTATTTCTCCAGCGAACCGGTGTTGACGACCACGACCTCGTCGCCGCGCCGGACGAGGCCGCGATCCAGCAATTGCGGCAAAGCGGCCAGGCAGGCCGCGCCTTCGGGGCCGATCCAGTCGTGGTGCTCGCGCCAGCGGCGCGCGAGTTCGGTGGCGATGTCGTCTTCGGAAACAGCCAGCGCCGCGCCGCCACTTTCCCGGATGATTTCCAGCACGCGGAAATGCCCCACGCCACCGGGTACGTTGAGGCCGAACGCCCGCGTTTCGCCCGCGGCCTGCGCGATGGTGTCGGCGGCGCCCGATTCGAAGGCACGCACCAGCGGCGGAGTCGCCGCGCTTTGCACGCAGACCATTCGCGGGCGGTGGGAACCGATCAGGCCCAGCACCTCGAGTTCCGCCCAGGCCTTCCACATGCCGAGCACGCCGGTGCCGCCGCCGGTCGGATAGACCACGACGTCGGGCAGGGACCAGCGCGTGTCGCCCGGCGCCGGCTCGGCGAGTTCCAGGCCCAGCGACTTCTTGCCCTCGATGCGCCAGCCCGGCTCCTGGAACGTCGCGACCGAAAACCAGCCCTGCGGGAGGTAATGTTCCTTGAGCCGCGCGCCGGCCTCGCGGATGGTCGGGCCGACGAGTTCCAGGATTACGCGTCCCGGATTCCGATGCGCCGCCGCCGCGACATTGCCCAGGATCGGCGCCGGCGTATCCGGCGGCATCGCGACGACCACGTCGAGCCTGGCCGCAAGCGCATAGCGCACCAGCGAATCGCCCGCATTGCCCTGCGTCGGCACCGCCAGCCGCGAGAGTCCGAGCCGCCGCGCCTGCGCGACCACCATCGCCATGCCGCGATCCTTGAAACTCTGCGTCGGATTCGCGCCGAAGCCCGCATGCGCGCGGCCCTCGTCCTTGATCGCGAGCGAGAAGCCGGCGGCCTTCGCGAGCGGATGATCGGGTTGCGGCAGCAGCGGTGTCGCGCCCTCGCCGAGCGGCACGATGTGCGCGGCGTCGACGGGGTCGGTGACGTCCAGCGCCATCAGCGCACCGAAACGCCACAGGTCGCGGCGGCGCGGGTCGTACCACTGCGCATCGGGCTTCTCGGCCGCGAGGCGTTCCAGGTCGAGCATCATCTCGACCGGCCGGCCATCGGCCGGGTCGAGGTTCATGGGCCGGTCGGCGGAGTACTCGATGCCGGAAGCCAGGCCGCGCAGGCAACGAACGAAGGACATGAATCGATTCCCGTGGAGGAAAACCCGAGCTTAGCGGTATAGCGCGCCCTCGATGT
>CAYWZC010000138.1:4549-6245 GCA_964462745.1 uncultured Rhodanobacteraceae bacterium | reverse complement strand
CGCGGGGGTGGTGTCAAGCGCGGCGGTTCATCCCGCGCGATCCGCTTGCGCCACGCGGGGCCGCTCGAATCCCCGTTTCGGAATGCCCATCCGGCGCCCTCGCCTTGCCCGCCTCGCGGGCGCTGTGGTAAGTATCGACTCATCCAATTCAGGGAAGCCCGTCGTGATCGATCCGGACGGCTATCGGCCCAACGTGGGCATCATCCTGCTGCGCGAGGACGGACGCGTGTTCTGGGCGCGGCGCATCGGCCATGACGGCTGGCAGTTTCCGCAGGGCGGCATGCGCAGCGACGAAACGCCGATCGAGGCGATGTACCGGGAACTCGAAGAGGAAACCGGCCTGCTCGCGCGCCATGTCGAGGTGCTCGCGGCGACGCCGGGCTGGCTGCGCTATCGCCTGCCGAACCGCTTCGTGCGCCAGCACCAGCGTCCGCTGTGCATCGGCCAGAAGCAGGTCTGGTTCCTGCTGCGCCTGCTCGGTTCGGAATCCTCGTTCTGCCTCGACGCTTGCGAGAAGCCCGAGTTCGACCACTGGCGCTGGGTCGATTTCTGGTATCCGGCCGCGAACGTGGTCAACTTCAAGCGCCGGGTGTACGAGCAGGCCCTGCGCCAGCTCGCGCCTGCCGCGGAGGCGCTGTGCCGGGTTCCCCTGCGACGGCGACCCACCGCGCCGGAGCCGGACATTGAGGCGGTTCCGGTCGGCTGAACCACGCCGGACGGCTCCCGCCGTGAAAGTTGTTGACAATCATTCGCATTTGCGATGGAATGGCGGCAGTCAGGATTCCCGTGCCGCCATGTACGTCTGCGTCTGCAATGCCGTCACCGATCGCGCGATCCGCGAGGCCGCCGCCGAAGGCGTGTCTTCGCTGGACGAGCTTGCGCGCCGCACGGGATGCGGCGATTGCTGTGGCAGTTGCACCGACGTGGCCGCGGAGATCCTCGCCGAAGCGCGCCCTGCGCGACCGCTCGGCCTGCCGGTGCTGGCCGCCGCGGCCTGAGGCGGACGCCTGCGTCGACGCGCGTCGACGGTGTGATTCCGGATTCCGCATCCGCGCATTGAGTCTTCCGGCGCGAAGCCACCCCGGACGCGCTTCCCCAATCCGAGCCGCCTTCCCGAACGTCGTTCCGAGCTTTCCTCCCCGCGCAACGCGCGGCACGCGAATGCGTGCGATTTTCGTTACCTCACGGTTTGGCGCACGGCGCTATAGTCGGTTCGTACCGCGCTGCGCGCGCACGGGCAAGGAGCAAAAATGAAAGGCGATCCGAAGGTCATCGGCCACCTCAACAAGGCGTTGTACAACGAACTGACCGCGATCAATCAGTATTTCCTGCATGCGCGCATGTACCGGAACTGGGGTTACGCGGAACTCGCCGAGCACGAGTACAAGGAGTCGATCGACGAGATGAAGCACGCCGACCGGCTCATCGAGCGCATCCTGTTCCTCGACGGCCTGCCGAACCTGCAACAACTCGGCAAGCTGCTGATCGGTGAGAGCCCGCGCGAGGCGCTGGATTGCGATCTGCGCCTGGAAATGGCCGCGGTTCCCGACCTCAAGACCGGGATCGCCGATTGCGAGCGGCTCGGCGATTACGTGAGCCGCGAGCTGCTCGAAGACATCCTCGAATCCGAGGAAGAGCACATCGACTGGCTGGAAACGCAACTCGGGCTGATCGACAAGCTCGGCGAGGTCGCGTA
>CAYWZC010000138.1:0-4449 GCA_964462745.1 uncultured Rhodanobacteraceae bacterium | reverse complement strand
GCCGGTGCGACAACCGTAGGTCGGCTCGAGGCCCGAAGGGCCGGAGCCGACGACGCCCGAAGTCCGACAGCACTCGTGCAAGACCATCGCCCCCTGCGCGTTGTCGGTTCCGCGGCTGCGCCGCTTGAACCGACCTACCTGCCCGGGATGCCTCGCGGCTGCGCCGCTTGAACCGACTTGCCCGCGTCAGAACGGCTTGACCACGACCAGGATCACGATCGCGAGCAGGATGATCGCGGGCACTTCGTTGAAGATGCGCAGCCAGCGCGGCGAGCGCGTGATCTCGTCGCGCGCGAACTGCGCGACGAGCCGCGACAGCATGATCTGGTAGCCGATCAGCACGATCACGAGCGCGAGCTTGGCGTGCAGCCAGCCCTGCTGGAAATAGGCGCCGCTCGCATGCACGAACCACGCGAGCAACGCGATCCCGAGCAGCACGGCGAGCCCGCCGCCGATGCGGGTCATCATGAGCAGGCGCCGCTCCATCACCTTGAGCCGCTCGCGCACCACCGGCTCGCTCGCCTCGGCGTGATAGACCAGCAGGCGCGGCAGGTAGAACAGGCCCGCGAACCAGGTGACGACGAACACGATGTGCAGGGCCTTGAGCCAGAGCATGGGCGGTTCCGGTGCGGGAAATACGGGCCCAAGTGTCTCCGTTCGCGGCCCCGGCCGCCAGCCCCCCGGCTTGCCCTCACGGACTTGCGCGGCTATAAGCGACGCTCCGCGCAATCGCGCGACCCCGAACCGGCATGCCGCGAATTCCGCCCTCCCTCGTCATCCGCAACCATGATCCGGCGCGCCTGCAACGGCTTGCGTGGATGCTTTTCTTCGGCTGGATGGCCAGTCTCGTACTGGTTGCGGGCGTCGCGGTGGAAGTGGCCGACCGCTATCGCGCGAGCCGCGGCGATGCGCGCAGCGTCGAGCAGGCGCGTGACATGGAGGCGGCCAAGTCGCGCATCGCGGTGCTGGAGCGTTCGGAACAGGTCGCCAAGGCGGCGGTCGACGAGTTGCAGGCCACCGTGCGCGCGCGCGAGGAGGAGATCGAGAGCCTGCGCGCGGACCTCGCGTTCTACGGGCGCCTGGTCGGCGGCAACGATCGCCAGGGCCTGACCGTGGCGCTGCTCGACCTGGAACCGGTCGCGGGCTCCAACGCGTGGAACTTCGTCGCGACGATCTCGCAGAACTTCCGCCGCGACGCGGAAATACACGGCCGCTTGCGCCTCACGGTCGAGGGCGTGGCCGCGGGCAAGCTGCAAGTGCTCGACTGGGATACCCTGCAACAGGATTCCGGCGCGGGCGGCGTCGAGTACGCATTCAAGTATTTCCAGCGGGTCAGCGGTACCATCATGTTGCCCCCGGACTTCGAACCCAACCGCGTGCGTGTGCGCCTCGATGGCGACGGTGCGCGGGTCGAGCAGGAGTTCGCGTGGGCCGATGCGGTCAAAGGCGAGGAGACGAGTGATGTTCGGCAATGAAAAACGCAACGGCAAACCGGTCGCGGCGATCACCACGCTGATCGCCGAAGGCACGGTGATCCGCGGCGACGTGCAGTTCGACGGCGGTTTGCACCTGGACGGCGTGATCGAGGGCTCGATCAGCGCGTCCGGTCCCGACGCGGTGCTGACCCTGAGCGACAAGGGCCGCATCAACGGCGAGATCCGCGCATCCAACGCGGTCATCAACGGCGAGGTCAACGGGGACATCCACGCCGCCGAGCGACTCGAACTCGCGGTCGGCGCGCGCGTGGACGGCAACGTCTATTACAAGGTGCTCGAAATGGCCGGCGGTGCGCAGGTCAACGGCAAGATGGTGTACCGCGGCGATGCGCCGCTGCGCATCGGCCACGAGTCGTCCGAGCGCGACGACGAAGTCCCGGCCGGCGCGGTGGCCGAGGCTTGAAACGCGCGCGTTGCGCCATGATCTCGAAAGCATGAACGAGTCGTCGCCCAGTTATCTCGATGCCGCCGAGGCGGTGCCGGTATTCACCGCGGCGGCCGCGCACAAGGTGCGTGAGCTGATCGCCGAGGAAGGCAACCCGGACCTCAAGCTGCGCGTGTACATCAGCGGCGGCGGTTGTTCGGGTTTCCAGTACGGTTTCTCGTTCGACGAGGAACGCGCCGAGGACGATCTCGCGCTGGACCGCGAGGGCGTCACCCTGCTCGTCGATCCGCTCAGCCTGCAATATCTCGGCGGCGCCGAGATCGACTATTCCGAGGACCTGACCGGCGCGCGTTTCGTGATCCGCAATCCGAACGCGCGCACGACCTGCGGTTGCGGATCCTCGTTCGCGGTCTGATCCGTGCGCGAGCCGGCGGCAACGGGGATCGGCGCGCGCGGTGACAACGTGTTCGCCGCGCTCGCCCTCGAACGCTGGAGCGAGTCGCGCGACGACGCAAGGTTCATTGCCGCGCAGCGCGAGGATCCGAACGCGCGTTTCCTGGTGCTCCGGGCGGACGGCCGCGCCCTCGCGCAGGCCGGCTCCGGCGCATTGCGCCTCCTGTCCGAGGCCGAGCGCACGCGCTGGTTCGCCGCAATCCCGCCGACCTATCTCGGCAACGATGCAAGCGGCCCGTATTTCCTGCTGCGCGCGGATGCCGATGTCGCACGCGACTGCGCCGCGGAGCTGGGCGGCGACTGGCTCGACCTGCGCAGTGCCGGCGCCGGCCTGCATCCGTTCCAGGCCGGCCTGTTCGCGTACGCACATGCGCTCGCGCAATGGCACGCGCGCACGCGGTTCTGCGCGAACTGCGGCACGGGGCTGGACGTTGTCGCCGCCGGCCATCGCATGCACTGCCCGGCGTGCGGCGCGGATTTCTTCCCGCGCCTCGACCCGGCCGTGATCATGGTCGTCACGCACGGCGATGCGTGCCTGCTCGGCCGCCAGGCGAGCTGGCCGCGCGGGCGCTATTCGACCCTCGCCGGCTTCGTCGAGGCGGGCGAATCGCTGGAGGACGCGGTGCGTCGCGAAGTCCACGAGGAATCGGGCATCGTCGTCGGCGCCTGCGAGTACCACTCCTCGCAACCGTGGCCGTTTCCGGCTTCGCTCATGCTCGGTTTCGTCGCGCGCGCCGAATCCACCGACATCCGCGTAGGCCCCGAGCTCGAGGACGCGCGCTGGTTCACCCCCGACGAACTCGTGCGCGCGCTCGGGGCCGGGGAAATCCGCGTGTCCTCGCGATTGTCCGTGTCCTGGCGTTTGATCGAGCACTGGCTCGCGGAATCGGCAGGGCTCGCGCTCGCCGACCTCGTCGACGACTAGCAGGATTGCTGCAAAGGTCCTTTCCGGCCCTTCGCAGCTTGCCGGGTCCGGTACACGCCCGGACTCGGCTCCGACGATGGCATCGCCTGCGGGATGCCATCGCGGGCGGTGCAGCATCCCTGCACTGCGTGAATTCGCGTGCGACGGCGGCATGACGGCCTTTGCCGCTACAATCCCGAACCCGGCGACGACGAGACGTATCCATGTCGAACATCCTGCTCGCTGCACTGGTCGTGATGATGATCACCTGGACGCTACCGGATCTCGCCCGGCTGCGGGATTTCTCGTGGCTGCGGACCTGGCTGTCGCGCTGGCAGGACGTCGCGCGCGGCGATGCCGACCGCGCCCTGCTCGTCCTGCTCGTGCCGATCCTGCTGGTGGTGGTCTGTGCGCTGGTCCATGCGTTCCTCGCCGGCGTGCTGTTCGGCCTCGCGGGGTTTGCGTTCGCGGTCGCCGTGTTGTGGTACTGCTGGGGACCACGCGAGCTCGAAACCGATATCGATGCGGTGCTCAAGGCACCCGATCGCGAGCGCCGCGTGGCTGCGGCGCAGGCACTGCGACCGGACCCGGCGCTCACGCCGCTGCCGTTCGAGTCGGCCGAAGTGGTCGGGGCCAGCTTCCGCAGCGCGCTCGCGCGCTGGTTCGGCGTGTTGTTCTGGTTCGTCCTGCTCGGCCCGGCGGGCGCGATCGGCTATCGCGTCGTGCAACTCATGGCGCGCAATCCAGCGTTCTCAGGCGAAATCGACGAGGCACGCCGTACCCTGCTGGAACGCTGCGCGCGGATCCTCGACTGGGCACCGGCCCATCTCGTCTCGCTGAGCCTCGCCCTGGTATCGGATTTCGATGCCGTGCTCGGCATCTGGCGCAATTACCACACCGATCACGGCAAGGGCTGGTTTACCCTCGACCTCGGGTTCTTCGACGCGGTCGCGCGCGCGGGCGTCGATGCCGACGTCAGCGCCGGCGACGGCTACGCGACCGACATCGGCGACCCGCTGGTCGAGCTCGCCGACGCACGCCGCGTGCTGCGCCGCGTGCTCGTCGTCTGGCTCGTCGTGATTGCGATCCTCGTGCTCGCGGGGTGGGTGCATTGATGGGAGACGGGAGACGGGATTCTAGGATCGAAGATCGGGGATTGAGGATCGGGGGTCGGGGAAGCGACTGCTGTTCTCCCTCTCCCCTCCGGGGAG
>CAYWZC010000137.1:0-6323 GCA_964462745.1 uncultured Rhodanobacteraceae bacterium | reverse complement strand
GCAACGTCGGCAAGATCCTGCGCCGCGAGTTGCGTGACGAAAGCGTCGCCGCGACGCCCGAAGGGAACCGCCCATCCCCAGGCGCCGGCGCGGGAGAAGCCGGTCGGTAGAGCCGAGCTTGCTCGGCTTGGGGAATCGAAGAACAGCGGGGCAAGCTCCGCTCTACGGGGTATTCGTAGAGCCGAGCTTGCTCGGCTTCCGACTCCGAGTCGGGGTCGAAGTAACGTTCTTTCGCGGAACAACGACGGCTTGCGGACGCCCCGCCGCGTCGCCCTGCTAAACTGATCGGCCGCCGTCCGCGCGTCTGCGCGCGACGGCACGCCCTGTCCGACCATGCCGATCGACGATCCCGACCTGCCTGCCGCTCGCGAAATCCTGACCCCGTCCGGGCTCAATCGCCTCGCGCGCGACCTGCTGGAGGATGCGCTACCGCTGGTGTGGATCGAGGGCGAGCTGTCCAACTGCTCGCGGCCCGCGTCCGGGCACCTGTACTTCACCCTCAAGGACTCGTCTGCACAGATACGCTGCGCGATGTTCAAGCCGCGCAGCACGTGGCTGAAATTCCGTCCGACCGAGGGGCTGCATGTGCTCGCACGTGCACGGGTCAGCCTGTACGAGGCGCGCGGCGAGTTCCAGCTCATCGTCGAACATCTGGAGGAAGCGGGCGAAGGCGCGCTGCAGCGCGAGTTCGCGCGGCTCAAGGCGCAACTCGCCGCGGAAGGCCTGTTCGATGCGGCGCACAAGCGCCCGCTGCCGACGCTCGCGCGGCGCATCGGCGTCATCACCTCGCCGAGTGGCGCCGCGGTGCACGACGTGCTCAGCGTGATTGCGCGGCGCTTTCCGCTCGCCGAGGTCGAAATCCTGCCGGTGCCCGTGCAGGGCCGCGAGGCGCCGCCCGCGATCGTCGCGATGCTCGCCGCGGCATCGGCCGCCGCCCGCCACGACGTGCTGCTGCTGACCCGCGGCGGCGGCTCGCTCGAGGATCTGTGGGCATTCAACGAGGAAACCGTCGCGCGTGCGATCCGCGCTAGCACGATCCCGGTCGTGGTCGCGGTCGGCCACGAAATCGACTTCACCATCGCCGACTTCGCCGCGGACCTGCGCGCGCCGACACCATCCGCCGCGGCGGAACTGCTCGTGCCCGACGGCGCCGCGGTATTGCGTCGTCTCGCCGAACTGCGCCGCTGCATCGTTACCGTGTGGCGACGCCGGCACGACGCGCTGCGCCAGCGACTGGATTACCTCCATGCGCGCCTGCTGTCGCACCAGCCCGGCCAGCGCCTTGCGCGGGGTCGCGAGCGCCTTGCCTCGTTGCGCCGTCGCCTCGCGCTCGCGTCGAGCCATCGCCTCGCCCATGCACGCGCGCGCCTGGACCGGATCCGCGCGGCACTGCTCGCGCACCGGCCCGAACGCCGGCTCGCACAGCTGCGCGAACGCGCCGATGCGCTGGCCTTGCGCCTGCTCGGAACGACCCGGCGCGGACTCGACGAGCGGCGTCGCCGGCTCTCCGAGCTCGGTCGTGCACTCAACGCACTCGGGCCACTCGCCACCCTTGATCGCGGTTACGCGATCCTGTTCGACCCCGCTGATGGATCGATCGTGCGCTCCGTGAGTCAGGTTGCCCCCGGCACGCGACTGCGCGCGCGGCTCGCCGACGGCAGCGTGTTTCTCGAGGTCGAGCGGATCGATCCCGACACTGTCCCGGACGATCCGCGCTGAACAGATCCTCCGCGACACCCGGGCGGATTCGTGCGCTACCGCCGATAGATCTCGCGGCGATGGCCGACCTTGACCACGACGATCACAAGTTCCCGGTCGTGAATCTCGTAGAGGATACGGTATGCACCCTGGCGTACGCGGTAGCGCTCCTGGCCGGACAGCTTTTCGCATCCCGAACCGCGCGGATCATCGGCAAGGGCTTCGATGCGTTGCAGGATGCGGGTGACGTCTTTCGCCGGCAGGGGACGAAGATCCCTTGCGACCGAGCGCTTGAAGACGAGTCTAAAGCTTGCCATGCGCCTTGAGGTCGTTCAGCAACGCCTCGTAGGACATGGTGGGTTCGGCCACGCGCTGCTCAAAGCTGGCATGGTCGTCCAGATCTTCGCGCAGCGCCTCTCGCACGGCATCGTTGACAATGTCGGAAACCGAACGGTGCGTATGCGCGGCCCTCAAACGCAGCGCCTGATGCAGATCGGGGTCGAGGTAGATCGTGGATCGCCGGGAAAGGTCGGACATGAGGGGACCTCCAGCAGCAAGCATGACGCCATGACGTTGTAGCGTCAAGGTGCCAGAAGCGACCCGCGTTTCCTGTGCTAGCTTGCGCCGACCGCAACGCCGGAGGATCGCGACATGGCAATCCTGACCGACACCGCTCGTGAGCCCCGCGGCCATCCGACCCTGCGCCGTGCGGTCGGTCGCTGGCAGTTGTACGGGCTGTCGCTCAACGACGTGATCGGCAGCGGCATCTACCTGTTGCCGGCCGCGGCAGCTGCCCTGCTCGGCCCGGCCAGCCTGTGGGCGGTGCTGCTCGCGGGTCTCGCGGTCAGCCTGCTGGTGCTGTGCTACGCGCAAGCCGCGAGCTATTTCGACCAGCCGGGAGGCGGCTACCTGTACGCGCGCGAGGCGTTCGGCCCGTTCGTCGGCTTCGAGGTCGGCTGGATGCTGGTCCTGACCCGCGTGGCGAGTGCCGCCGCGCTCTCCAACGGTCTTGCCGAAGCGGTCACCCACTTCTGGCCCGGCGCCGCGAACGGCGCGATGCGGGTTGCGATCGTAACCGGATCGCTCGGCTTCCTCGTCGTCGTCAATGTTCTCGGCGTGCGCGCAGCGGCGCGGACCGGGGTGCTGCTCGCGATCGCGAAGGTGGTGCCGCTGTTGCTGTTCATCGGTATCGGGGTGATGCATGTCGATCGATCGCTGGCTGCGCCGCTGGCAGGTGGCATCCCGCCCGGCGATCTCGGCAAGGCCGCGCTGCTGCTGCTGTTCGCCTACGCGGGTTTCGAGAACCTGCCCGCGGCGGCCGGCGAGTACCGCAACCCGCGCCGCGACGTGCCGTTCGCGCTGCTCGCGATGATCACCACGGTGACGGCGATCTATTTCGCGGTGCAATGGGTGGCACTCGGCACCCTGCCGGGTCTTGCCGAGTCGCAGACTCCGCTCGCCGCGGCCGCTGCGCTGTTCGGCGGCGGCTGGCTCGCACTGGTGCTGACGGTCGGCGCCGCGGTGTCGATCCTCGGCACCAACAGCAACACCGTCCTGCTCGGTCCGCGTTACCTGCATGCATTGGCGACGGACGGCTTCGGACCGCGCGCGCTGGCCGCGATCCATCCGCGATTCCGCACGCCGGCCGCGGCGATCGTGGTCATCGGCGTGCTGTCGCTGGTACTCGCGCTGTCGGGCTCGTTCGTGCAGCTCGCGCTGCTGTCGATGGTCGCACGCCTCGTCGCCTACATCGGCACTGCGATGTCGGTGCTGGTCCTGCGCCGCCGCCACGGCGACCGCGCCAATGCGTTGCGCCTGCCGGGCGGACCCGCCATACCGATCGCGGCGATCCTGCTGTCGCTCGGCCTGCTCGCGAGCGCGAGCGCGGCAAACCTAGTCGCGGGTGCGGTGGCAATCCTCGTCGGTGCACTGATCTATCGGATGCGGCGGCGCATCCCCGACCACACCGCCCCGCCGTCGTAGGAACCGGCTTCAGCCGTGATGCTTCTTGTCACACAGAAGCCAGGAGCATCGGCCTGAAGGCCTCTCCTGCATCAAGATTTGCAGCAGGCCGAGCTGGAGTACTTCCGCTCAACGGGTTTGCCTCGAACCCAATCCGATGTCCTATCGCACAGAACTCACTCAAACGAGCCCGCGAATATCCATTCCATCGACAGCAAGGTCACCATGTTCTCCCCGGGTCGACCGACGACCAGTGTTGATCGTTCCACATCGTAATCCAGAACCATATTCGGCCCATCATATGGGACAACCCCCGTCACACTATTGAATTCCTGCACCGTACCGACCTGCGGAAAATTTCCGTTTCCAAGGATCACCAGGCCGCGCTCATCCTGCCGGCGCAAACTGGCCATGACATAGTTTCCATCTTCAAGTGCGAGGAGACCACCGGAGAGCAATCCATCACCGACATACGCGCCAACCAGGGAATTTTCCGGGTCAATGTTACCAATCGTCGAATGCCCGCCGTACGCCCAGGTCACGGCCCCACCATAAGGCTTGGGCAATCCAGGCCATCGCGGACTTGAAAAGACGTAGTTGCCATTCGTCAGCGCGATTGCTCCGCCGCTTCCCACCCTTTCACCTGGACTTGTTCCGACAATTGAGTTACTCGCAGCCACTTGGCCAACAATACCAGTCGAACCATTTCCCCACGTAACCGCCCCCAGATCGCGGGCGGGCGCCTCGGCACCGACCGCGGACCAGCGCGGACTGGCGACCACATAGTTGCCGTCGCTTAGGGCCGTAACTCCGGCCGCCCCCTGCCCGCCGTAAATGCCCCGCGTGTTGACGAGCGAGTTTTCCACGGAGACCCTGCCGCTCAGCCCCATCGTTCCATCAGCCCAGGTAACCGCACCGAGGGGGCCGCTTGCGGAACCGTCTTTCCAGTTCCAATTTGGCATCGCCACCACGTAATTTCCATTCGTCAATGCGGTCACGATGACATCACTGAAACCGGTGCCTACGAGAGAGTTGTCGATACTGACCGGTCCGGTCACCCCCCGCTCACCATCCGCCCAAGTTGCGGCTCCGCCTACGCCTTCCCGATCGCCTTGCCAACCCGAGCTGGCGACGACATAGTTTCCGTTTGCGAGTGCCGTAATTCCGCCAGCCCCCCACGCACCTGGGGAGGCCCCATATCCGACGAGATCGAATGCCGTGGTTCCCACCAAGGAATTTTCTGCCGAGATCGTCCCGACGAGTCCCGTGTCGCCATCGGCCCATGTCACGGCGCCGCCGCTATCTACCAGTCCACTCCACCCGGGGCTGGACACGACGTAGTTGCCATTGGTCAACGCGGTAACCCACCTCGCATCATTACAACAGTAGTTTGTTGAACCAACGAGCGAATTGCCGATTGATACGGGGCCCGTCAGGCCGCCTTGTCCGCTGCCCCAGGTGATTGCACCATCACCACCCGGTTCCGGGTTTTGCCACCACATGCTGGCGACGACGTAATTGCCATTGGCAAGCGCCGTCACGGAGGGGATTCCTATTCTGTCGTTGGGTGTCGTTCCGACAAGAGAATTGTCGCTCGATACCGGACCAGTGAGTCCCGTCGCCCCATTAACCCAGGTCACAGCTCCCGCGTCGGCAATCGCTCCATTGTTCCAATCCGGACTGATCACGACATAATTGCCATTGAGCAAGGGCACCACACCGCCGCCGAAGTACGAAGATCCGTATGTTGCCCCAACATGATCATATGCAGACGCTCCGACCAAGGAATTTTCGCTCGACACGAACCCCGTCAGACCCGCGTTGCCATCGCCCCATGTAATCGCTCCCACTTGAGTCGCGGCGCCATTACTCCAGAGTGGGCTGATCACGACATACTTCCCGTCCCCCACCGTAACGACGCCTTCCCACCCAATCCGGTCGTTGCTTGCGGTACCCACCAGGGAATTATCCGACGAGACCACTCCAGCAAGACCTTCCTCTCCATCCACCCATGTCACGGCACCGGCATCATTCGCGGCACCATTACTCCACGATGGACTCGTTACGACAAAGTTGCTTTCACCGACTTCGTACACGCGGCCGCCGACGTAATCATCAGCGCTGCTGCCGGTCAAGGTACTGACCAGTGAACCATCGCGATGATAGAGATGAACGGCGCCGGCGTTGGCCATGCCCTCATGCGATGCATGCGGATCGGTCACAAC
This sequence comes from uncultured Rhodanobacteraceae bacterium, assembly GCA_964462745.1. Classification (GTDB taxonomy): domain Bacteria; phylum Pseudomonadota; class Gammaproteobacteria; order Xanthomonadales; family Rhodanobacteraceae; genus Dokdonella_A. Next base: position 438 of record CAYWZC010000137.1, on the reverse strand, counting down.
GAAATTTCCGTTCGAAAGCACCGTCACGGAAGTACCAAACGCGACGCTACCCGACGGCCCCGTGATGTCGACTTTCGTCGCTTGAACCAAGGTAGTGCCGCTCAGGAGAATCCATACAATGATCGGCAACAACAGATTGCGGCTGGTTGGCGAATGCAATGACCAACCACTTTTCATGACTTTTCTCCCCACGGTTCGGCAATCCACGGTAACGGACCCTGCACCTTGAGGGACTCCCAGTCAAGGAGTGCCCCACCAGCCCGCGATGCCTTGAGTGGCGCCAGTTGGAGCGAGTGCCACGCGAGCGGGTACACTGCATGGCCAACGAGATTTCCGCTTTGACCAAAGTCCCCAACGCCGCCGCGCTGGAAAACCACACCCCCCTGATGCGCCAGTACCTGACGGCCAAGGCCGCGCATCCGGATGTGCTGCTGTTCT
>CAYWZC010000136.1:5061-6478 GCA_964462745.1 uncultured Rhodanobacteraceae bacterium | reverse complement strand
TCCCGATTCCCGATTCCCGATTCCCGATTCCCGATTCCCGATTCCCGATTCCCGGCCATCCATGCACCCCTGGCAACGCGACTTCCTCGACCTCGCGATCGCGCACGAAGCGCTCGGCTTCGGCGAGTTCACCCTGAAATCGGGCCGCGTGAGCCCGTACTTCTTCAATGCCGGGCGGTTTCGGTCCGGCGCGGCGCTCGCCGCACTCGGCCGCGCGTATGCCGAGGCGATCGTCGCGTCCGGGGTCGGCTTCGACATGCTGTTCGGTCCGGCCTACAAGGGCATCGCGCTCGGCGCGGCGGCGGCGATCGCGCTCGCCGACGCGCACGGCCGCGACGTGCCGTTCGCGTACAACCGCAAGGAAGCCAAGGACCACGGCGAGGGCGGCGTGCTGGTCGGCGCGCCGCTCGCGGGGCGGGTTCTGATCGTCGACGACGTGATCACCGCGGGCACCGCGATCCGTGAATCCCTTGCACTGATCCGCGACCACGGCGCGGTCGCGGCCGGCGTGCTGATCGCGCTCGATCGTGGCGAACGCGGCCGGGGCGAGCGCTCGGCCGCGCAGGAAGTCGCGGCCGAATTCTCGATTCCGGTGATCGCGGTCGCGCACCTGGACGACCTGCTCGCCTACACCGGCGAGCGTGACGGATACGCGTCGCAGCGGGCCGCGCTGGAGGCGTATCGGAGCCGGTACGGCGCCTGATGTCCTATACTCGGGCGCCCGATGCCGGTTGTTGCACGATCCCGGCTTTCCAAATCAACGGGTTGGGGGATGGCTGCCGGAAATCGCCACTGACGGGGTGCTGACAGCCAAGCGCGGTCCGAACATCCACGGGAGGCCGGTCATGTGTCGCATTTCGATTCGACTCGCAGCGTGCCTGCTGCTCGGCACATGCATGGCAGCGTTCGCCGCCGACGGGCACAACCGTTACCGCTGGCATGACGCCGACGGCGCGTTGCATTACGGCGACGTACTGCCTCCGGAGGCTCGGAAGTTCGGTTACGACATCCTCAACGCCCAAGGGGTCGTGATCGAACGTGTCGAACGCGCGAAGACACCCGCCGAACGTGCCGCCGCCGAGGCGCTCGCGAAGCGCGCCGAAGCGGAACGCCGGGCGGCCGAACGCCGCCAGCGGGAAGATCGCCAGTTGCTCGCGACCTACCCGACCGAAGCCGATCTCGAACGCAGCCACCAGCTCGAACTCGAACAGCTCGACCGGAATATCGCCGCACTCGGCCAGGAACTCGAAGCGCTGGAAGGTTCGCTCGGCGAACAGCTCGACGCGGCCGCGGACTTCGAGCGCGACAAGAAGCCGGTGCCGGCTCGCCTCGCCGAGCAGATCGGCTCGTTGCGCAAGCGGGTCGCGGATCAGCGGGAGTTCATTGCTCGCAGGCAAGCCGAACGTGCAGCGACCGT
>CAYWZC010000136.1:0-4961 GCA_964462745.1 uncultured Rhodanobacteraceae bacterium | reverse complement strand
GAAAGCGCGCGCAGGAAGGCGCCGGCCGTGCTGCGCACGTCCGGCCTACGCGCTACCGCACGTTGCAAACGCGGCCAGGATCGACGTAGGCCGGACGCGCTTGGCGCGGCCGGCTCGGGGTCCCGAAAGGAGCGGTGCGAGCACCGGTTCCGGACCTTCGCGTCTTGAGTGTCGAGCGAAAGCGCGCGCAGGAAGGCGCCGGCCGTGCTGCGCACGTCCGGCCTACGTACGTCCGGCCTACGGGAACGGCAATTCGAGGCTTGCGTCGAATGCGAGCAGTTGTGTGCGGAACGCTTCCTGGATGCGTTTCAGCGCAGCGGCGTCGTCGGCGCCGAAGCGCAGCACGAGAATCGAGGTCGTGTTCGATGCACGCACGAGGCCGAAGCCGTCCGGCCAGTCCGCGCGCAGGCCATCGATCGTCGTCAGGTGCGCGCCGTCGAACCGCGCTGCGCGCGCGAAAGCCGCGACGAATGCGTGGTTCGTGCCTTCCGGCATCGCGACCTTGAGTTCGGGAGTCGCTGCGCCTTTCGGCACACTGTCCAGGATCTCCTGCACGCTGCGATCGGCGATGTCGCCGGCCAGCAACTCGACCAGCCGCGCGGCGGCATAGATGCCGTCGTCGAAGCCGTACCAGCGTTCCTTGAAGAAGAAGTGCCCGCTCATTTCGCCGGCGAGCAGGGCGCCGGTCTCGCGCATCTTCGCCTTGATCAGCGAATGCCCGGTCTTCCACATGATGGGGCTGCCGCCGCTCGCGATGATCAGCGGTTGCAGGCGGTTCGTGCACTTCACGTCGTAGATGATCGACGCGCCCGGGTTGCGTTCGAGCACGTCCCGCGCGAACAACATCAGCAGGCGATCCGGGAAGATCACTTCGCCGTTCGGAGCGACCACGCCGAGCCGGTCGGCGTCGCCGTCGAACGCGACGCCGAGATCCGCGCCGGTGCGTTCGACCGCGAGTACCAGATCCTTGAGGTTGTCGAGATCGGACGGATCCGGATGATGGTTCGGGAACGTGCCGTCGATCTCGCAGTACAGCGGCTCGACCTCGCAGCCGATCGCCGCGAGCACGGCCGGTGCGATGTCGCCGCCGACCCCGTTGCCGCAATCGACGACCACCTTGAGCTTGCGCGCGACCTGGATGTCGGCGGCGATGCGATCGCGGTATTCGCCCGCGAAGTCGGTGGTTTGCAGGCCGCCGCTGCCCTCGCTGAAACGCCGTTCCACGATGCGCCGGTACAGCGTCTGGATTGCGTCTTCGGCAAGGGTCTCGCCGCCGAGCACGATCTTGAAGCCGTTGTGGTCGGGTGGATTGTGGCTGCCGGTCACCGAAATCCCGGAACCGCTGCCGACGTGCTGGCACGCGAAATACGTTACCGGCGTCGGCGCCATGCCGATGTCGATCACGTCCACGCCCGACGCGCGCAGGCCGTCGATCAGCGCGGCGGCCATGTCGGAACCAGACACGCGCCCGTCGCGGCCGACCACGATGTCACCGAAACCGCGTTCGCGCGCCTCGCTGCCGATCGCGCGGCCGATCGCGCGCGCGACGCTCGCGTCGAGCGTCGCTCCGATCACGCCACGGATGTCGTAGGCACGGAATATCGACGCGTCGATCGCGACGGGTGCCTCGTCGCGGCGCTTTGCCGGGGCGTTCGGCTCGACAAGCGCAGCCGGCGCGGATTCGTTGTTCCGTTCGTGCTCGATGGCCTCTGCGACGGTCGGTTCCGCGTCTTCCGCGCCGCTGCCGGATCGCGCGAGCCGGTGTCCGGCGCCGATTCGCCGCAACCACAGCACGCCGAAGCCGCCCGCGGCGCAGGCAAGGGCGAGCAGCAGCAGCCACAGCGGTGCGCGCGGCAAGACGATGAAGTAACCCGGTGGCGCCACGCCGATGTGCAGCCGCGAATTCGCGATCGGCACGCCCGCATCGCTGTCCGAACCCTTCGCGTCGGCGCCGGTGCTCGCGATGCGCGGGTCGTCCTGGCCATCGCCCTGGCGCAGGTCGAGTCGCGCCGGGGCAACGTCGCGTCGCTCGAACGCGGCCTGTACCGGTTGCCAGGACCATTGCACCATGGCGTAGGCGGACACCTTGCCATCCACCTGCACCGGCATCGCGAACACGAGGCCGGCGGGGTGGTTCTGTTCGAGGCGCGCCTGGGCCGGAGCGACACTGCCGCGGGCCTGCGCCTGCATCAGCATCGCCGCGCGGGCATAGCCGAGTTCACGCAGGTCGCCGACGATGATCTCGTCGAGTTGCGCGCTGTAGAAGTGCGCGTCCTCGATGGCGGGCACCGCCGCGCGCAGCAAGCTCGCCGCTTGCGCCCGGCCGGCTTCGTCATCGCGGGATACCGCGGCCTGCACGCGCGGGTCGGCAAGCGCGTTCGTGGTCGTGGTCCGGACGTCCTCGATGAGCGTGCCGATCGCGGCCACCGCTTCGTCGCGCGCGTTTTCGGCGTTCGCGATCGCGCTTCGTTCGCGCACCACGAGCACGCCTTGCCAGGCGACGAACGCGGCAATGCACAACAGTGCCGTCGCGAGCGCGAGCCGCACCAGGCTGCGCCAGTCGGGCAGCGTTGCGCGCCGCGGCTTCCGCGTCGGCATGACCATCCCTTCGGCTGAATCGCTTGCCATTTCGTCCCCCTAGCGCCCCGAACTCCCGAAACCACCGTCGCCGCGCTCGCTGGGCGCGAACGCCGCGACCACGTCGAATGTCGCGCGCAAAACCGGCAGGAAAACCAGTTGTGCGATCCGATCCCCCGGCGTGATCGTGAAGGTCGCCTGCGAGCGGTTCCAGCACGAAATCAGGAGCGGCCCCTGGTAGTCGGCGTCGATCAGGCCGGTACCGTTGCCGAGCACGATGCCGTGCTTGTGGCCGAGCCCCGAGCGCGGCAACACGATCGCGCACACGCCCGGATCGCCGATATGGATCGCGATGCCGCTCGGAATCAGCGCACTTGCGCCGGCCTCGAGGGACAGCGGCGCGTCGAGCATCGCGCGCAGGTCCATGCCGGCGGATGCGGCGGTCGCATATTCGGGCAATGCAAACTCGCTGCCGATGCGAGGGTCGAGGACGCGCACTTCGATACGCATCAGGCACGCTCCGCGCGGTAGCGTTCAGCGATGCGCGCGACGAGGCGCCGCGCGAGCTGCGCCTTGTCGTCGTGGCCGAGGTCCTCCTCGCCGCCGGGCCAGAGCAGCAGCAGGGCATTGTCCTCGCGCTCGAAACCGGCATCCGCGCCGACTCGGTTGGCGGCCACGAGGTCGAGCCGCTTGCGCTCGAGTTTTGCGCGCGCGTTCGCTTCGAGGTCTCCGGTCTCGGCGGCGAAACCGACCAGGAACGGGCGTGTTTCGAGCGCGCCGACTTCGGCGAGGATGTCCGGATTCGCGACCAGTTCCAGCGCGACCGCTTCGGTCGACTTCTTGATCTTTTCGGTGGCGACCTGCCTGGGCCGGTAATCGGCGACCGCCGCGGCACTGACGAAGATGTCGGTATCCGGGATCGCGGCGAATACCGCCGCACGCATGTCGGCGGCGCTGCGTACGTCGATGCGCGCGACGCCCGGCGGTGTCTCGAGCGCCACCGGGCCGGCGACCAGGGTCACGCGCGCGCCAGCGTCGCGAGCCGCCGCGGCGACCGCGAAGCCCATGCGGCCCGAACTGCGGTTGCCGACGTAGCGCACCGGATCGATGTCCTCGTACGTGGGCCCCGCGCTGACCAGCACGGTCACGCCATCGAGCATGCGCGGACCGCGCGCCGCGGCGAGCGCGGCGACGATTTCCGTCGGTTCCAGCAGGCGCCCGGGCCCGGTTTCGCCGCAGGCCTGGTCGCCTGCGCCGGGTCCGAACACGCGCACGCCGCGCTCGCGCAGCAGGGCGAGGTTGGCCTGGGTCGCCGCGTGCGCCCACATCCGCCGGTTCATGGCCGGCGCGATCGTGAGCGGTGCCTCGCTCGCGAGGCAAAGCGTCGTCAGCAGGTCGTCCGCGTGGCCGTGGGCGAGACGCGCGAGGAGGTCCGCCGAAGCGGGTGCGACGAGGATTTCATCTGCCCAGCGCGCGAGTTCGATATGGCCCATCGCGGCCTCGGCGCCCTCGTCCCACAGGCTCGTACGCACCGGATTGCCGGACAGCGCCTGGAAGGTCAGCGCGGTCACGAAGCGCGCCGCGTTTTCGGTCAGCACGACGCGTACTTGGGCGCCCGCGTCGCCGAGCCGGCGCACGAGTTCGGCCGCCTTGTACGCGGCGATGCCGCCCGAGACGCCGAGCAGCACGCGCACGCCGGCGAGGTCCGGTGCGTTCATGCGCCGGCAGCCCGGGAAAGATGCGCTGCGAGTCGTGGACCCATGTAGGAAAAAACCGACAGCCACAAGATAGCCAAGCTTACACAAAGCGGCGCCGGGTGCCGTTGCCAGTGGCCTCGATGTGCGAACAAACTCACGTTTCCCCGATCGGACGAAACAGGAAGCCCGCATGAGTATCCGCGAATGGCCCGAAGGCGAACGCCCGCGCGAAAAGCTGGCCACGCTCGGCGGCAGTGCGCTGTCCGACGCCGAACTGCTCGCGATCTTCCTCGGTTCCGGACGCCGCGGCCAGACCGCGGTCGATCTCGGCCGCGGCGCGCTGGCCCGTGCCGGCGGCCTGCGCGCACTGCTCGATGCATCGCGTGCGGCGCCGATCGGTCCGGTCGCATGGTGCCGCTTGCAGGCCGCGCTCGAACTCGGGCGGCGCTATCTCGACGCGGAATTGCGCGAGCGCGAAACCCTGACCGATCCCGAGCTCAGTGCGCGCTATCTCAAGTCGCGCCTGTCCGCGTATCCATACGAGGTGTTCGCGTGCCTGTTCCTCGACAACCGGCATCGGGTGATCGCGTTCGAAGAACTGTTTCGCGGCACCATCGACGGCGCCAGCGTGCATCCGCGCGAGGTGGTGCGACGCTGCCTCGCGCACAACGCCGCGGCGGTCATCTT
>CAYWZC010000135.1:4844-6628 GCA_964462745.1 uncultured Rhodanobacteraceae bacterium | reverse complement strand
GATATCGCGCTTGAGCATCGACTCGATCCGCTGGCGCTCCTTGAACGACAGGTCGTCCGCGTGCGCCTCGAACAGGTAGGTGTCCAGGTCGAAGTCCTTGATGTGCATCTTCGTGTGGAAGATGTTCTCCTGGTACACGTTGACGTCGAACATCTCGTACTTCTGGCGGATGTGCTTGGCCAGGTAATCCTGGATCGAGTTGATCTTGTGGTCGATGTAGTGCTTCTTGCCGCGCACGTCGCGGGTGAAGCCGCGCACGCGGTAATCCATCGTCACGATGTCCGACTCGAAACTGTCGATCAGGAAGTTGAGCGCGCGCAGCGGCGAAATCACGCCGCAGGTCGCCACGTCGATGTCGGCGCGGAACGTCGCGATGCCGTTGTGCGGATGCGTCTCGGGATAGGTGTGGACGGTGATGTGGCTCTTGTCCAGGTGCGCGACCACGGCATCCGAGATCACGTCCTTGCCGAGCTTCTCGACCACCGGATGCTCGGAAATCAGGATCGTGACCGACGCGCCCTGCGGATCGTAATCCTGGCGCGCGATGTTGAGCACGTTCGCGCCGATGATATCCGCGACCTCGGTCAGGATCTGGGTCAGCCGGTCCGAATCGTAAGCCTCGTCGATGTACTCGATGTAGCGCGTGCGCTGGCCTTCCGACACCGCGTAGCAGATGTCGTAGATGTTGAAGCTCAGCGCCTTGGTGAGGTTGTTGAAACCCTGCAACTTCAGGCGCGGGATCGGCTTTACCACGTCGCGGGACCTCTGCTTGGCGGCAGCTGGTTCAAGGGGCGCGGATTATGGACCATGCGCCCCCGCGATGAAACCGCCGCGGCCGCGATGGCTGTTCAGCAATCGCCCCGGCGAGCGCGAATTGCCTATAGAATGGCCCGATCCGTCGCGAAGCGACCCCATGCTCGCGGCCCGTGCAGGGGAAGCGCCCGCGCGCCCACGGTCGGAGAGTCCACCAGTGCAAACCACCGCGAAGATTGCCGATTTCCGCTACAACCCGCAGCTGACCGTCAGCAAGGTCCAACCGCCGCCGATGCTGACACCGGATCGGGCCGCGATGGAGAACTTCCTCGGCATGTGCCACCGGCGGCGCTATCCGGGCAAGACCGCGATCATCCGGCCGGGCGATTCGGCGAATATCCTGTATTACGTCATCGACGGTTCACTGACCGTGTCCTCGGAAGACGAGGAAGGCCGCGAACTCATCCTCGCCTATCTCAACCGCGGCGAATTCATCGGCGAGATGGGCCTGTTCGTCGAAACCCCGCGGCGCGAGGTCATGGTGCGCACGCGCACGCCGTGCGAACTTGCCGAAATCGGCTACGAACGCATGTTCAACCTGTTCGAGGGCCCGCTGCGCGACGAATGCCCGAAGATCCTGTTCGCGATCGGCTCGCAGCTCACCAACCGCCTGCTGCACACCAGCCGCAAGGTCAGCCGCCTCGCGTTCATGGACGTCACCGGGCGCGTCGCCAAGACGCTCATCGACCTGACCGAGGAACCGGATGCGATGACCCATCCGGACGGCAAGCAGATCCGCATCTCGCGCCAGGAAATCAGCCGCATCGTCGGTTGCTCGCGCGAAATGGTCGGCCGCGTGCTCAAGCAGCTCGAGGAACAGGGCATGATCTCGGTCAACGGCAAGAACATCGTGCTGCTGGGGCTGCACGGCAACTGACGGAAGTTCGCCCCCGGCACCTCCCGTAGAGCGGAGCTCGCTCCGCTTCCCTCGCACTCAACACGGACCAAGCCGAGCAAGCTCGGCTCTACGA
>CAYWZC010000135.1:0-4744 GCA_964462745.1 uncultured Rhodanobacteraceae bacterium | reverse complement strand
GCGCAGGAAATTGCGCAGCAGGTCATGGCCGTGCCGGGTCAGGATCGCCTCGGGATGGAACTGCACACCCTCGAGCAGGTAGTCCCGGTGACGCACGCCCATGATCTCGTCCGGCTCACCCGCCTCGTCGAGCGACCACGCGCTGACTTCGAGGCAAGGCGGCACGCTCGCGGGATCGACCACCAGCGAGTGGTAGCGCGTCGCCTCGAAGCAGTCCGGTACGCCGCGGAACACACCGAGGCCATCGTGGCGGATCGTCGAGGTCTTGCCGTGCATGACCCGCCGCGCACGCACGATGCGCGCACCGAACGCCTGCGCGATCGCCTGGTGGCCGAGGCACACGCCGAGGATCGGCACCTTTCCCGCGAACCGTGCGATCAGTTCAAGCGATACGCCGGCTTCGTCCGGCGTGCATGGCCCCGGCGAGACCACGACGTGCGACGGCGCCATCGCCGCGATCTCATCGACCGATGCCGCGTCATTGCGCAACACCGTCACCGCCTCGCCCAACTCGCCGAAATACTGCACGAGATTCCACGCGAAGCTGTCGTAGTTGTCGATCAGGAGGAGCATGGGCATACCGTTGATCGCCAAACTGCATAAACGTAGCCCGGGTAAGGCCGAAGGCCGCACCCGGGGCCCATGCGATGACGCCAGGACCGAATCCCCGCATGCGCTTTGCTTACCCGGGCTACACGACGGTCCTGTTTGCTCCGCAACAGTGCGCCGGCGTCGGCGAGGGGATAGCTCCCACTGAAAATTCCCCGGGGCGCCTCAGGCGCCATCCGCGGCGAACAGCAGCAGCGCGGCGCCGAGCACGATGCGGTAGATCGCGAACGCGGTGAAACGATGGTTGCGGATGTAGCCGAGCAGCCACTTGACCGCGATGAACGCGGTGATCGTCGAGGACACGAACGCAGCGGCGAGCGCGCTCCAGTCTTCCGATGCGGCGCCGTCGCCGACGTGCTTCAGCAGTTCGTAGCCGCTGGCCGCGAACATGGTCGGAATGCCGACGAGGAACGCGAACTCGGTCGCGGCGGAACGATTGCGCGTGCCGGCCAGCATCGCGATGAAGATCGTCGCGGCCGATCGCGACGTGCCCGGGAACACCGCCGCCACGACCTGGGCGAGACCGACCAGCACCGCGACCTTCCAGGTGATCGCGCTCGAATCGCGGCCGCTGCGGTCGGCGAAGTATTCGGCCGCGAGCATCCAGAAGCCGCCGACCAGCAGCGCCCACGCGACCGGCTCGATGCGTTCGGGCAACTGGAAGCCGAGCCGCGTCACGATGAAGCCGCCGAGCGCGGTGATCGCGAACGCGAGGCCGAGCTTGAGCGCGTAGTCGCGATTCTCCGGCCAGCGCCAGCCGAGCACGAGCTGGTCGAGGCGCTTGCGGTAGATCACGACGATCGCGAGGATCGCGCCGGCCTGGATCACGATGTTGAACGTGTCCGAACGCGCGCCGAGCCAGCGCTCGGCCACGAGCAGGTGGCCGGTGCTGGAGATCGGCAGGAATTCGGTGATCCCCTCGATGACGCCGAGCAGGATCGCGTTGAACAGGTCGTGCATGGGTGCCCCGGATCGCGACACCGGACGCGTTTGCGCTGCGCGACCGGCCAGTACGCGAGGATAGGGCACGCAAGGGGCGACGGGCTAGGGGCCAGGATTGGAACATCCGAGCATTGGACCGTCGTCATTCCCGCGGAGGCGGGAATGACGGCACCAGGGTAGCTCCGGCGCTTCTCCCGTCTCCCGTCTCTCGTCTCCCGTCTCCCGTCTCTCGTCCCTCGTCTCTCGTCTCCCGTCCCCCGCCACATGCCCCCGCCACGCCGTTCGGTTACCATTCGCACGCCGCGAGCGCGCCGTCGCGCGCCGCGCGCATCCCGAGCCGCCCACCCCATCCGAGACCTCCGATGTCCGCCGAACACGTGCACAAACTGATCAAGGAACACGCCGTCGAATTCGTCGATCTGCGGTTCACCGACATGATCGGCAAGCACCATCACATCAGCTACCCCGCGCATTCCGTCGACGAGACCTTCCTCGAGGACGGCAAGATGTTCGACGGCTCGTCGATCACGGGCTGGAAGGGCATCAACGAGTCGGACATGGTCCTGATGCCCGACGCCGAAAGCGCGGTGCTCGATCCGTTCACCGCCGACCCGACCCTCATCCTGTTCTGCGACGTGCTCGAACCGAGCACCATGCAGGGTTACCAGCGCGATCCGCGTTCGGTCGCGCGCCGCGCGGAGGCGTACCTGAAATCCACCGGCATCGCCGACACCGCGTTCTTCGGTCCGGAACCGGAATTCTTCGTGTTCGATTCGGCGCGCTGGCAGAACGATCCCGGCCGCGTGATGTTCGAGCTCGACTCGTCCGACGCGCCCTGGTCCTCGCACCGGCGCGGCGAGGACGGCATCAACTCGGGCCACCGACCCGGCACCAAGGGCGGCTACTTCCCGGTCGCACCGGTCGACGGCTTCCAGGACCTGCGCAGCGAGATGTGCAAGGTGCTCGAAAGCGTCGGCCAGACGGTCGAGGTGCATCACCACGAAGTCGCGGTCGGCCAGTGCGAGATCGGCATGCGTTTCAACACGCTGCTGAAGAAGGCCGACGAGCTGATGATGATGAAGTACGTCATCCGCAACGTCGCGCATCGCAACGGCAAGACCGCGACCTTCATGCCCAAGCCCGTGGTCGGCGACAACGGCTCGGGCATGCACGTGCACCAGTCGCTCGCGAAGAACGGCGAGAACCTGTTCGCGGGCGACCTGTACGGCGGCCTCAGCCAGATGGCACTGCATTACATCGGCGGCATCTTCAAGCATGCGCGCGCGATCAATGCGTTCTCGAACGCCTCGACCAACAGCTACAAGCGCCTCGTGCCGCATTTCGAGGCGCCGGTCATGCTCGCGTATTCCGCGCGCAACCGATCGGCGAGCTGCCGCATCCCGTTCGTGCACAGCGCGAAATCGCGGCGCATCGAGATGCGCTTCCCGGATCCGGTCAACTCCGGCTACCTGACCTTCACCGCCCTGCTCATGGCCGGCATCGACGGCATCCTCAACAAGATCGACCCGGGCCCGGCGATGGACAAGGATCTCTACGACCTGCCGCCCGAGGAAGAGAAGAACATCCCGACCGTCGCCCACTCGCTCGACATGGCACTCGACGCGCTCGACGCCGACCGCGCGTTCCTGACCGCCGGCGACGTGTTCAGCGACGACTTCATCGACGGATACCTCCACACCAAGATGGCCGAGGTCAACCGCTTCCGCGCCGCCACCCACCCGCTCGAATACCAGATGTATTACTCGATCTGAGCGGGACAAATCGCCCATCAGGGGCTGCCCCGCTATTTGCCCTCTCCCCTTTGGAGAGAGGGATGGGGTGAGGGGCGAGCCGGCGCGCTCTCGCGATCCGTCGGGCATCGCGTGCGCCGCCGAGCGACCGGCCAGGGATGGCCGGGCCGGTTGCCGATCCATGAATGGCTGCTTGCGGGAGTTTTCGGCCGCCGACATTTCCATGCCCATGACCAACCCCGCCCCCACGATCCGCGACGCCACCCCCGCCGACATCCCGTTCCTCGTCGCGAGCAACGTCGCGATGGCGCGCGAAACCGAGGACAAGATCCTCGATCCCGCCACCCTGGAGCGCGGCGTCGCGGCCGTGTTCGACAATCCTGCGCACGGTTTCTATCTCGTCGCCGAACGCGCGGGCACGCCGGTCGCATGCCTCATGGTCACGTTCGAATGGAGCGACTGGCGCAACGGCCAATGGTGGTGGATCCAGAGCGTCTACGTGACGCCAAATGCCCGCCGCGAGGGCGCGTTCCGCGCGCTGTACGCCGAAGTCGAACGTCGCGCACGCGCGGAGCGCCATGTCGTCGGCCTGCGCCTGTATGTCGAGAAGCAGAATGCGCGTGCGCAAGCGACCTACCGCGCGCTCGGCATGAACATGGCTCCGTACGATTTGCTGGAACGCAGCTTCTGACGCGATGCGTCCGCGAGCTGCGCCGAGCTTCAGATGCGGGCCGGCTCGGCGGTCAGCTTGACCCCGAGCGCATGGGCGACCTTGAGAATCGTGGAGAGACCCGGGTTGCCGTCGCGGCTCAGTGCGCGATACAGACTTTCACGCGACAGCCCGGTATCACGCGCGAGTTGCGACATGCCACGGGCTTTCGCGATCACTCCGAAAGCATGCGAGATGTACGCCGCATCCTCGGTCTCGAGTGCCGCCGCGATGAATTCGGCCTGCGCGTCGGGCGACTCGAGATACTCCGCCGGATCAAAACGCGTGGTTTTCAGGGTCATGCGGTACCTCACAGGCTCGAAGCGAGCTTTTGCGCAGTCTTGATGTCCCGGCTCTGGGTACGCTTGTCGCCACCGCAGAGCAGGATGACAACCAGCTTGCCGCGCCGGACATAGTAGAGGCGGTAGCCTGCGCCGTAGTCGATGCGCATCTCATGAACACCACCGCCGACGGACTTTTGATCGCCCACATTTCCGCTGAACGCCAGTCGGTCAAGCCTCGCGACGATCCGGGTGCGAGCACGAAAATCCTTGAGGCCGGCAAGCCACCTGACAAAGGTTTCGGTTCTCCTTACCTCGACCATGCGTCAGTGTAGCTCACGGGCTACACTGACGCAATACGCGTAGTCCACACTCGAATGGAGCGACTGGCGCAACGGCCAATGGTGGTGGATCCAGAGCGTCTACGTGACGCCAAATGCCCGCCGCGAGGG
>CAYWZC010000134.1:0-6653 GCA_964462745.1 uncultured Rhodanobacteraceae bacterium | reverse complement strand
GGACCAGCTCGACCAGTTGAGTCGCGTGTTCTCGCGGATCGGCAGCGGGTTGCCACTCGATGCGTGGCTGCGCGAACGAGGCTTCGATCCGTCCAGTCTCGTATTGCGCCGCCTGTTCGTGCTGGCGGAGCAGCTGCGCGGATTTCCGCGCCACCTGTCCCAGCATGTCGGCGGGTTCGTGATTTCCGAACGGCCACTGCATCACCTCGTGCCGGTCGAGAACGCGGCGATGGCCGATCGCACGATCATCCAGTGGGACAAGGACGATCTCGAAATCATGAAGCTGCTCAAGGTCGATTGCCTCGCGCTCGGCATGCTGACCTGCCTGCGCAAGTGTTTCGACCTGCTGCGCGCGCACGAGGGCATCGACCTCGACCTCGCCACGGTGCCACGGGGTGACGCGGAAACCTGGGACATGATCTGCGCCGCCGACACGGTCGGCGTGTTCCAGATCGAATCGCGTGCACAGATGGCGATGTTGCCGCGTCTGCGGCCGCGCTGCTTCTACGACCTCGTGATCCAGGTCGCGATCGTGCGGCCCGGGCCGATCCAGGGCAACATGGTGCATCCGTACCTGAGGCGCAGGAACGGCGAGGAAGAAGTCGATTATCCGCGTTCGAAGCACGAGGTCGCGACGGGCCGGGAATCGCGCATCCGCGACGTGCTCGGCCGCACGCTCGGCGTGCCGATCTTCCAGGAGCAGGTCATGAAGCTGGTCGAGGTTGTGGCCGGCTTCACGCCGGGCGAGGCCGATCAGTTGCGCCGCGCGATGGCTGCGTGGAAGCGGCGCGGCGGGCTCGGGCCGTTCCACGACAAGATTCGCGACGGCATGCGCGCGAATGGTTACGAGGATGCATATTTCGAGCGCATTTTCGAGCAGATCCAGGGTTTCGGCGAATACGGGTTTCCCGAATCGCATTCGGCCAGTTTCGCGTTGCTCGCGTATGCCTCTTCGTGGCTCAAGCGCCATCATCCGGCCGCGTTCGCGTGCGCGCTGCTGAATTCGCAGCCGATGGGCTTCTACCAGTCGTCGCAGATCGTGCAGGATGCACAACGCCATGGCGTGCGCGTGTTGCCGGTCGACGTGACGGCCAGCGATTTCGATTGCACGCTGGAGGGGGATTCGCTGTGCGCGGCTCGCGGGGGAGCGACTTCTGTCCCGATTGCTTTTCGCCAGGAGGAAGGCATCGAGGCTGAAGCCTCTCCCGCGGCCCGCTTTCGTGGCAGGGATTCCAGTCTCGCCGGCCGGCAGACGGCATTGCGCCTCGGCCTGCGCGAGGTGCGCGGCTTGTCGCGAACCCTGGCCGAACGACTGATCGCGGCGCGCAGCGAAGCGCCGTTCCACGATGTCGCGGACATGACGCGCCGCGCGCGCGTGAATGCCGCCGAGCGCGCCTGCCTCGCCGATGCCGGCGCGCTGCGCAGCCTGAGCGGCCATCGCCATCGTGCGCGCTGGGACAGCGCGGGGGCGGAGTTGTCGACGCCGCTGCTGGCAGGCGCGTGCGTGCGCGAACACGAGGTCGCCTTGCGGGCGCCGACCCTGCGCGAGGAAGTCATGGCCGATTATGCGAGCCAGGGTTTGTCGCTGGCCCGGCACCCGATCGCACTCGTGCGTGCGCAGCTTGCACGACGACGGATTTCGCCCGCACGGGCCGTGGCCGATCCAGCCAATCGCGGCCGGCATCTGCGCTGTGCGGGCCTCGTCACCGTGCGCCAGCATCCGGGCACCGCGAAGGGCGTCACCTTCGTGACCCTCGAGGACGAGACCGGCCAGGTCAACGTGGTGGTCTGGCGCAAGCTCGCCGAGCGCCAGTATCGCGTGCTCGGTGAAGCGACCGTCATGGGCGTCGATGGCGTGCTGGAAGCGAATGAAGGCGTGCACCACCTCGTCGCGCACCGGCTGCATGACCTGAGCAGCCTGCTGCCCGAACTGCGCTTCGGGTCGCGCGATTTTCATTGAGGGGCGCTCGACTCGCGAGGTGCGGTAACCGGTCCCCGGAAAGGACTACGCGGCGTACGGCGAGTGCAGCAAGCTACGCTCTACCAGAGCGACGATTCCGTGGAGCGGGGCTTGCTCCGCTTGGGCGCGTTGCGAGGATGCAGGAGCCAGCTTCAGTTGCGATGCTTGTTCGCGGCTCAGACTGACGCGGGAGCGTCACGGCTGAACCGGTTCCTGCGGGCGGATACTTGCAAAGTGCAGGAACCGGTTCCTGCGGAAATGCTTCAGTCCCGAGAGCTTGTGCCGCCAAGGCCGCTCAGTTCGCGCGCATCCGGCTCGATCCGCAGCACGCTGCCCTGTTCGTACCAGTCGCCGAGCACGATGCGCTCGGCCGGCTGGCCATCGATGTCGAGCGCATGGATCGCGGGTCGATGGGTGTGGCCGTGGATCAGGCGTCGCACCGCATGGGTGCGCAGCGCAGCTTCGACCGCATCCGCATTGACGTCGGTGATCGTCTCGCCGACCGATCGCGTGTAGCGCGTGCTTTCGGCGCGCGCGCGTTCGGCGAATGCGCGACGTTCCCCGAGCGGACGGGACAGGAATTCGCGCTGCCAGCGTGGATCGCGGGATTGACGACGAAACGCCTGGTACGGCGCATCGTCGATGCACAGGCTGTCGCCGTGCATGAGGAGTGTGCGCTCGCCTTCGATGTCGATGACCGCCGGATCGGGCAGCAAGGTCATTCGCGCGCGGCGCACATACGCATCGCCGAGCAGGAAATCGCGGTTGCCGTGCACGAAGAAAACCGCGACGCCGGCAGCGTGCAATGCGGCCAGCGCGTCGGCGACGCGCGCCGCGACCGGGTCGGGCGTGTCGTCTCCGATCCACGCCTCGAACAGGTCGCCGAGGATGTACAACGCACTTGCATGGCGCGCCTCGCCATGCAGGAAGTCGACGAACCATTCGACGATGTGCGACCGACTTGCATCCAGGTGCAGGTCGGAGATGAACAACGTGCTCATGCGTCCGACCGGCTCATGCCGTGGCTTCGGTCTTGTCGCCGCACCGAGCCGCATCCGGCGCTTCGCTACCTTCTCCCGGTGGGAGAAGGGAAAAGCGATGGGGCCGGCCGCGCTTCAGCGCCAATCCGCATCCGGTTTGCATGGCGCAATGAGCGCGACCGTCATTGCACCCGTTCCACGCTCTCGATCACCACGGCGGTTACCGGAACATCGCTCTGGAACGGTCCCTGTGCCCCGGTCGGCGTGGCCCGGATCTTGTCGACCACGTCGAGCCCCGAGATGACCTTGCCGAATGCGCAATAACCCCAGGTCATCGCGCTCTGGTCGCTGACGTAATCGAGCCGCTTGTTGTCGACCGTGTTGATGAAGAACTGCGCAGTCGCCGAGTTCGGATCCATGGTGCGCGCCATCGCGATCGTGCCGCGCAGGTTGCTGATGCAGTTCTTGCCCTCGTTGACGACCGGCGCGCGGGTCTGCTTCTGGCGCAGATCCTTGGTGAAGCCGCCGCCCTGGATCATGAACGAGTCGATCACGCGGTGGAAGATCGTACCTGCGTAGAAATCGCTGTCCACGTACTCGAGGAAGTTCTCGACCGTCTTCGGCGTCTTGTCCGGATACAACTCGACGGTCATGTCGCCGAGATTCGTCTTGATCAGGACCTTGGGTGGCGCGGTGGGTTCGGCGGGCTTCGCTGCCTCGTCGGCGGTCGCGGCATCCGCGGCGGGTTGGGCGGCGGCCGGCTTGGCTTCCGGCTTGGCCGGTTCGGGGGTCGATTGCGCGAACGCGGCAACCGGGATCAGCAGGCACAGGGCGAGCAACAGGCGGGTCGACATGGCGATTCCTCGGAAAAAGACGCGAAAGACCAGGGGCGAATCATAGGGGTGCGGCTCACCAGCCACAACAGGACAGCGTCGGCGCCAGCGATCCGGGTGGATCGCCGTCCTTGCGTGGCGCGAACGTCCGGCGCAGCTCGAGCACGATCGGGGTGAGCTGGGTGATGCGCGCATCGACGCGCGCGCGCTGGTAGTAGTCGAGGTCGCCGCGGTCGAGCAGCGCCTTGAGCTGGTTCAGCGCGTCCTCGGCGCGGCCGTTGAGATAAGCCGCCTCCGCGTACGCCTCGCTGGCCCGGACCTTGTCGCCGGACAGCGCCAGCGCGCGACCGAAGCTCTTCTGCATCTCCGGATCGTCGCGATAGCGTGCCATGAGCGGACGCAGCAGTTCCTGCGCGCGTTGCGCACTGTCCTTGTCGGCGCGCGCGAGTAGCGAATCGGCATACGCGAGCGAGATCGCGCGGTTGCCCGGGAAGTTGCGATTCAATTGCTCGTAGATGCGCGTGGCTTGCGCGCGATTGCCGGCCTGGTCCTCGGCGGCGGCGAGACCGAGCTGGATCACGAGGTCACCCGGGTGCTGCGCGGCGACTTCGGCGAGGTCGGCAGCGGCTTCCTTCGCGCGACCGACGCGGATCAGGGCAAGCGCGTGTCCATAGCGGTTAACCGGCGTGTCGAAGTCGCTGTCGTCGCGCAGATTCTTCGTGTAGTACGCGAGCACCACATGCGGCGAATCGCTGCTCAGCACGCGCGCGCGTTCGCGCATCAGGCCGTAGTAGCTGACAGCCTCCGCGGGCTTCGCGCTTTGCCCGCTGCCTTCCACCGTCGCCCGAAGCTGGGCCAGAGGCAGCAGGATCGAGCCGGACAACGCCGAACCTTGGGTCGAGCCGAAGGTCCGGCGGGATGCCGCGGCGACATCCTTGAGCTGCCCGGCACGCGATTTCGCGTCCGCGATGCGGCGCGTGTCGACTGGATGGGTGCGCAGGAATTCCGGTATCTCGACGCCGTTGACGCGCATGACCTTTTGCAGCGTTTCGAACGATTCGGCCATCGCGTCCGGATCGAATCCGGCCTGGGCCAGGGTCTGGATGCCGACCCGGTCCGCTTCCGATTCGTCCTTGCGCGTGAAGTTGATCATGCGTTGCTGCATCAGCGAGGTGCCGCTCAGGATCGCGGCCGGGGCGGCATCGTCGCCGCGGCCCGAACTCGCGATCATCGCGCCGATCATCGCGAGCGCGATCGGCAACGAGGCCTTCTTCATGTCTTCGAACGCGCGCAACAGGTGTTCCTGGGTGATATGCGCGATCTCGTGCGCGACGACGCCGGCGAGTTCGTCCTCCTTCGGCGACGCGACGATCATGCCCGCGTTGATTCCGACATAACCGCCGGGTGCCGCGAATGCGTTGATGTCGTCGTCGCGGACCACGAAGAACGTGAACGGGATGTCCGGCCGGTCGCTGTGCGCGACGAGGCGGTAACCCAGCGCATTGATGTAGTCGGACAGCAACGGATCGTCGAGCACGCGACCGTACGCGCGCAACTCGTGCAGCATGCTGGCGCCGTATTCGCGCTGTTCTACCGGCGACATCAGGGTGCCCGCGGAACTGCCGATGTCGGGCAGCCTGACGTCGGCACCGCGCGCACCGGCGATGCCGCTGGCAAGCGCGAACAGGGCAGTCGGGAACCAGTGGAGTTTCAAAGGGATGCGCCGTGGATTCATGACCCGACACCTTAGCGCGCGACGCGCGGTATCGCCACGGCCAGCGCCGCCCGGGCGCGCCGGATGCGGGTGCCGCTCAGCCGGGATTCAGTCGGCCGGCAAGCGGCGCCGTGGGCGGGCGCTGCATGCGGCGGGCTTTCCCGGGATAATCACGGATCATCGCTTCCGTTTCCGGGGACCGAATGACCGTCGACCTCTACACCACCGCAGTCTGCCCGTACTGCGTCGCCGCCAAGAACCTGCTCAAGCAGCGGGGCCTCGATTACCGCGAGATTCGCGTCGACCTCGACCGTGAACAGTTCCAGGCGATGCTCGCGCGCAGCGGCGGGCGGCGCAGCGTGCCGCAGATCTTCATCGGCGACGTCCATATCGGTGGTTTCGACGACCTCGCCGCCGCCGATCGTGCGGGCCGGTTGGCCGAACTCGCGGCACACGATGCCGGGACGGCGTGATCGCGCGCCGAACCGATCGATCCGCCGGCAATCACGGCAACCATCGCTCTCAGCCCTCGATCAAGTACGGATCACGAATCCCGAGCCCGCCGAGCACGCGGCGTTCGAGCGCTTCCATGCGTTCGGCTTCCGCTTCGTTTTCATGCTCGTGGCCGAGCAGGTGCAGCACGCCGTGCACGGTCAGGTGGGCATAGTGGTCGCGCGCCGTCTTGCCCTGTTCGCGGGCCTCGCGTGCAACGACGGGCGCGCACAGGACGAGGTCGCCGATCGCGTCGGCGTTGCCGTCGGGTAGCGGATCGGCGGGGAAACTCAACACGTTGGTCGCGTAATCGCGGCCGCGATAGCGACGATTGAAGTCGCGCGCGGCCGGCTCATCCGCGATCAGGAGGTTGACCGAGGTCCGGCGGCGCCGGCGCGCTCCGCGCAATGCGGCCGCGACCCAGGTCTCGAACGATCGCCGCTGCGGCACGCCGGCACGGCCCGCCTCGTTGCGCAACCAGACCTCGATCACGGCGCCGCGCGTGGCCGGCTTCACGGCGCGGGCTTTCGCTCGTCGGGCGTGCGGTCCGCATCGGGCTGCACGCGCTCCTGTTCGTGCACCTCGTAGGCGCGCACGATGCGTTGCACCAGTGGATGCCGCACGACGTCCTTCGCGGTGAAGAACGTGAAACTCACGCCGTCGATCTCGCGCAG
>CAYWZC010000133.1:2241-6672 GCA_964462745.1 uncultured Rhodanobacteraceae bacterium | reverse complement strand
AGTTGGTGCCGCCACTGGTGCCGAAGTCGAGGTTGCCGTCGCTCGAGTCGGACAGTGAAATCGACCCGCAGTCGTCGCTCATGCGGAAGTACTTGCCGTTCAACGTGGTCGATGCGGTGCCTCCCGAATAGTCGTAGATGCCGAGCGCATCGGTGACCTTGGTGCCGTTGTTGCTGACCGTCGTGTACGGAAACGGCACCACGATCTCGGGATCGGTGTTGGTGGTCGGATAGATGCCGCCGCTGACCGTGGCGTCGTCGTAGGCATTGAGGTCGCGCACCTCGATGACGCGCTCGGCATGCGCGTCGAACAGCATCTGCCAGGTCTCCGGACTGCCGTGTACGCGAAACACGAAACGCCATGCGAGCCGGTGCGCATAGCCGGCCCCGGCCATGCCACGGTAGCCGAGGTATGGATCCTCGCCGTTCGGCGTGACGGGCAACAACAGGAGCTCGCCGGGCTCGACCATCTTCTCGACGGTGGTTGCGGCCGGGAAGCCGAGTTCCTGCCATGCAAGGCGAAAGGCGTCCTCACGCCCGGAGCGCGGGTCGGTGTCGGTCGTGACCGGCGCAACGCGATCGCTGCCGAACTGCACGATGTTGCCGTGCGAGATGCGGAAGAACAGGTTCGCGCCGTCGACGCGCACGCCGTCCCGGAACTGCGCGAATTCGACGAACCACAGCGATCGGTCCGCGCCATGGGACAGGCTGGCGGCCGGGTCGAGACGGAATTCGAGGCCGTCGGTGCCGAGCAGGTCGCGGTTGGCTTCGATGAAGTCGCGCAGCCGCGCTTCGACCGTCGCAAGGTCGATCGCGGCGCCCGTCGCGAGCCCCGGCGACGCGCTGCCCAGCACGTTGCCGCTGCCCGGAATCAACGGGATGCCACTGCCCTGGATCAAATTGGGCCGGTTCGAACGCAGGTCCCAGCGCATCTCCCAGTCGCCGCCGTAGCGTTGCAGGAAAGGCGCAACGGCCGGATGTCGTGGGGCCTGCGCGGAAAGGTGCGTGGTCGGCTCCAACTCGGGCTGCACGGCGAGTTCGGCGGCAACGAACGGATGCGGAAGCATCGAAGCGCCCGCATCGCCGGGTGGCTGGAACGCATGGCCCACGGAACTTGCGACGAGCAGGCACCAGGCAGCGAGGCTCAGCAACCTGCGTGTGCGCGATGGCGATTCGTGCTGCGCCGAGGTGGCGCCACGAAGGACGGTAGGCATCATCGATTTCTCCCGGATTCGGTCCTGTGCTGCACGAGCCGCACTCGCAGCGCGTGGGACGCGGCGCTTCGATGGATCAGCGCATGGTCGTGCGATTCGGTTCCCCGGCGCGAGGAAATGCGCCGACGCGGACACTAGCACAGGTCGACACGCGGAACCGCGGCGCGTCCGGCAGCCGGCCCGGGTACGGAGATCAGTCGATCGTGCTGACGCACGCAGAACATGCCGGTGTCGCACCAGCAACCGGGCGGCACGCCACGCCGGCCGAACCGTCAGTCCGAACGGCGTGCAACATGCATCGCGAGGATCGCGGCAAAGCGCGCGGCGGAGCCTTCCGCGTGGGCGAAGAACAGCGAGGGCTCGACGAGTTCCAGTTCGAGCACGCGCGGGCCATCGTCGGCGTCGCGGATCAGATCCACGCGGGCGTATGCGAATGGCGGCGCGAACGGAATCGCGGCGAGCGCTGCGCGCGCGACCGCGAGTTCGGCAGGCGAGGCCTCTCGCGCGACGATGTGCTCGGTCGCGAACAGTGCGCGGGTCGATTCGGCGCCGGGGGCCAGCAGGGGACCCTTGCGGATCGCGTGGCTGAATTCACCGCCGAAGAACATCAACGCGGTCTCGCCATGTTCGTCGACGCGATCGAGGTACGGTTGCAACAGGGCGCTGCGCCCTGCATCGAGCAGTTGGCCGAGGTGCGTCCGCGCGGCGTCGGTCGCGTCGCGCGCATGGCGCCGTGCATCGCGCGAACCTGCGCCGATCGCGGGTTTCACCACCAGTTCCGCGCTGTCGGCATGCCGGTCGAGGAACGTGCGCAACGCGATGCCGGCGTCCATGCCCGGTTCGACGAACTGGCCGGGGACGGTCGGCACGCCCGCGGCGGCGAGATCCGCGAGGTAATGCTTGTCGAGGTTCCAGCGCACGAGGGGCGCGGGATTGACCAGGCAGGTCGCGGCCGCGACCCGCTCGATCCAGGCGCGGAACGCGACGACATGCTGCGTGTAGTTCCACGGCGAGCGCAGGACGGCGAGGTCGAAGCGCGACCAGTCGACCTTGCCGTCGTCCCAGTCGACCACGTCCGTCTCGGCGCCGAGGGCTGCGAGCGCCGCAGTCAGCGGTTCGAGATCCTCGTCCAGTGCTCGCGCGGAGCCGGTGGAAACCAGGGCGATGCGGGCTGCGGGCATGACGTATCCTCGGGCAACGTGGCGAACGGATGCCATCATCGCATGACGAACGGGTACCATCGGCAGCCCGGCCGCAACCGCGAAACTCCCCCATGACGAATCGCCCCAATGCCCTGGCGTGGCTGCTGTTGTCGCTGCTGGTCATCGTGCTCGACCAGATCACCAAGCAGATCGTGCTGGATCGGCTGCACGCGGGCGAAGCGCACGTGGTGATTCCGGGCTTGCTGAACTGGACCCTCGCCTTCAACACCGGCGCGGCGTTCAGCTTCCTCGCCGGCGCGGGTGGGTGGCAGCGCTGGCTGTTCACGGCGCTCGCGATCGGGGTCAGCGCGGTGCTCGTCGCATGGCTCGCGCGCACGCCACGCGGCGACTGGCGTACTGCGCTGCCGCTCGCGCTCGTGATCGGTGGCGCGATCGGCAACCTCGTCGACCGCTTGCGTTTCGGCCATGTGGTGGACTTCATCGACGTGTACCACCGGCAGTGGCACTTTCCGGCCTTCAATATTGCCGATTCGGCGATCAGCGTGGGCGCGGTGTTGCTGATCGCGTTCAGTTTGTTCGCGGGTGGGGAGCGGGAAGCGATGAGCGGAAAGCGGTGAGTGGATGCCTTGGTAGGAACCGGCTTCAGCCGTGATGCTCTTCGCGGCACGACCGGAGCCAGAAGCATCAAAGCTGAAGCTGGTTCCTGCAGAACCTCGCGGCGAAGGCGATGCGGGTCGATCCGCGGAGCGATGAACGGAAAGCGGTGAACGGAGAACGCTGAGCAGATTGCTTGGTAGGAACCGGCTTCAGCCGTGATGCTCTTCGCGACACGACCGAAGCCAGGGACGCATCGCGGCTGAAGCTGATCCCTGTAGAACCTTGCGGCGAAGGCGATGCGGGTCGATCTACGGAGCGGGAAGCGGTGAGCGGGTGGCGGGCGATGCACTACAATGGGATCCCGATGCGGGATTGACGCCGCGTCGCTGCGTACCCATCGCCGGAATCTCATGCAGATCCTGCTCGCCAATCCGCGCGGTTTTTGTGCCGGAGTCGATCGCGCGATCGAGATCGTCGAGCGCGCGCTGGAAGCGTTCGGCGCGCCGATCTACGTGCGCCACGAAGTCGTCCACAACCGCTACGTCGTCGAGGGCCTGCGCGCGCGGGGCGCGGTGTTCGTCGACGAGCTGTCCGAGGTTCCGGACGGCGCGACCGTCATCTTCAGTGCGCACGGCGTGTCGCAACAGGTGCGACAGGAAGCATGCGAGCGCGAACTCAACGTGTTCGACGCGACCTGTCCACTGGTGACCAAGGTGCACATGGAAGTCGCGCGGCACGGCAAGGGCGGGCGCGACGTGGTCCTGATCGGGCATGCCGGGCATCCGGAGGTCGAGGGCACGATGGGCCAGTGGAATCCGGCCAATGCGGGCACGATCCATCTCGTCGAAACCGTCGAGGATGTCGCGCGCGTCCAGCCGCGCGATCCCGATGCACTCGCGTTCGTGACGCAGACGACATTGTCGGTGGACGACACGATGGCGGTCATCGATGCATTGAAGGCGCGTTTCCCGGCCATCGTTGGGCCGCGCCACGACGACATCTGTTACGCGACCCAGAACCGGCAGGATGCGGTGCGCACGCTCGGTCGCCAGTGCGACCTGGTGCTCGTGGTCGGTTCGCCGAACAGTTCCAATTCCAATCGACTGCGCGAACTGGCGGAAAAGCAGGGCGTTCCCGCCTATCTCATCGACGGTGCGTCCGACATTCGACCGCAATGGATCGAGGGTCGCGAACGCATCGGTGTCACCGCAGGCGCTTCCGCACCGGAAAGTCTCGTGCGCGACGTCATCGAACACCTGCGCATGGCGGGTGCGACCGAAGTGCGCGAGATCGACGGCCAGCCGGAAAACGTCACCTTCGCGCTGCCGAAGGAATTGCGCATCAAGGTGGTTGCCTGACGTGCGGCAAGATGTTGCGTCTTGTAGGAACCAGCTTCAGCTGTGATGCTTCTGGTTCCGGAAGATCGCGAAGAGCATCACGGCTGAAGCCGGTTCCTAC
>CAYWZC010000133.1:0-2141 GCA_964462745.1 uncultured Rhodanobacteraceae bacterium | reverse complement strand
AAGTAGCTCGCGAGGCAGCCGGCCGGGATGTCGTATTCGACGAGCAGGAAGTCCTCGGCGACGCGTTCACCGTCGTGCCACACGGATACCACGTCGACATGCTCGCCGTCCGCGAAACCGAGCCGGTCGAGATCGGCGCGACTGATGAAGCACACGCGCCGGTAACCGCGCACGCCGCGGTAGCGGTCGTCGAAACCGTAGATCGTCGTGTTGTACTGGTCGTGGCTGCGCAGCGTGGTCAGGTGCAACAGGTCGCGCGCACCCTGCGCCGGCTCCGGGTCGTTGCTCGGGATCGCATGGACGAAGAAGCGCGCGCGCCCGTCGATCGTGCGCCATTCTCGTTCGCGCGCGCTGTTGCGCAGGTGGAAGCCACCCGGGGCGCGAACGCGTTCGTTGAAATCCTCGAAACCCTCGACCACCGCCGCGATGTGTTCGCGGATGCGATCATAATCGGCGGCCAGTTCGAGCCACGGAATGCTCGAGCCCGGCAGGGTCGCCGCGGCAAGCCGTGCGACGATCGCGGGTTCCGACAGCAGGTGCCCGGACGCGGGCCGGTTCATGCCCGCAGACAGGTGCACCATGCTCATCGAATCCTCGACCGTGACGCTTTGCGCACCGCCCGCCTGCAGGTCGACTTCGGTGCGACCGAGGCAGGGCAGGATCAGCGCCTCGCGTCCGTGCACGAGATGCGAGCGATTGAGCTTGGTCGCGACGTGCGCGGTGAGATGGCAGCGTCGCAACGCGGCGGCGGTGCGAGCGGTATCCGGCGTCGCCGCGGCGAAGTTGCCGCCGAGCGCGAAGAACAGTTTTGCTTCGCCGCGTTCCATCGCGCCGATCGCGCCGACCACGTCGTGACCCGGCTTGCGCGGCGGCTCGAATCCGAAGCGTCTTCCGAGCCGGTCGAGGAACGCGGGCGCGGGCTTTTCGTGGATGCCCATCGTGCGGTCACCCTGCACGTTGGAATGGCCGCGCACCGGGCACGCGCCGGCGCCGCGCCGACCGATGTTGCCGCGCAGCAGCAGCAGCGCGACCAGCATCTGGATCGTGGCGACCGAATGACGGTGCTGGGTAATGCCCATGCCCCAGGTCAGGATCGTCGCCGAGCTCGCCGCGTAGATCGCCGCGGCTTCGCGCAGTTGTGCCTGGGTGAGGCCGGAACCGGCTTCGATCGCGGCCCATGATTCGGCCTCGACGTCGGCACGAAACGCGTCGAATCCGCTGGTGTGCGTGGCGATGAAATCGCGATCCAGCGCATCCATCTCGACGACCGCCTTCGCGAGTCCCTTCGCGACCGCGAGGTCGCCGCCGATGCGCGGCTGGTAGTAGTGCGACGCGAGACGCGTGCTCGCGCCGGTCAGCATCTCGGTCGGCGACTGCGGCGAGGTGAAACGCTCGAGCCCGCGCTCGCGCAGCGGATTGAACACCACGATGCGGCAACCGCGTTTCGCCGCATCGCGCAGTTCGCCGAGCATGCGCGGATGGTTGGTGCCCGGGTTCTGGCCGAACACGAAGATTGCATCCGCGGCGGCGAAATCGTCGAGCGTGACCGTGCCCTTGCCGATGCCGATCTGCTCGCCCATCGCGACGCCGGACGCCTCGTGGCACATGTTCGAGCAATCGGGCAGGTTGTTGGTGCCGAATACGCGCACGAACAACTGGTACAGGAACGCGGCCTCGTTCGAGGTGCGGCCCGAGGTGTAGAACAGCGCCTCGTCAGGGCTCGCGAGCGCGTTCAGTTCGCGTGCGATGAGCGCGAATGCGGCATCCCATTCGATCGGCACGTAGCGATCGCTCGCCGCGTCGTAGCGCATCGGCTCGGTCAGGCGGCCCTGCGCTTCGAGGTAGTGGTCTTCCTTGGTCGCGAGTTCGCCGACCGTGTGCGCGGCGAAGAACTCGCGGGTGACGCGTTGCGCGGTCGCCTCCGCCGCGACCGCCTTCGCACCGTTCTCGCAGAACTCGAAGGTCGCGTGCGGATTGCGGTCCGGCCACGCGCAACCCGGGCAATCGAAACCGTCCGGCTGGTTCGTGCGCCGCAACGTGTGCGCGCCCTTGCCGAGGATGCCCTGCTCGTGCAGGTGGTGCAGGGTGGACTTCAGCGCATCCCAGCCACCGGCCGGCTTGTCGTAGTGGGTGATCTTCTT
>CAYWZC010000132.1:4873-6897 GCA_964462745.1 uncultured Rhodanobacteraceae bacterium | reverse complement strand
TCCTTCCGCGCTTGAGCTTTTCGGCGTCGCGCCCGATGATGGGTGCGGTCGGCGCGTGGCATGGCGCGCTGCCGCAGGTTCTGTCGAGAGAGGTGTTCGCGATGATCGAACTCGTCATCGAACAACGTCGCCGCGACCTCGGCGGTTTCGAGGTCGGCCGCGTGCTGCCGTTCGCGAAGCGGCGCATGGTCGGACCGTTCATCTTCTTCGACCACATGGGGCCGGCGGATTTTCCGAAAGGCATCCCGAAGACCGTCGACGTGCGCCCGCATCCGCACATCGGGCTCGCGACGATCAGCTACCTGTTCGACGGCGAAATGATGCATCGCGACAGCGTCGGTTCCGAACAGGCGATCCGGCCGGGCGAAGTCAACTGGATGACCGCAGGACGCGGCATCACGCATTCGGAACGCTTCGAACAGGCGCGCCGCGAAGGCGGGCCGATGCATGGCATCCAGGCCTGGGTCGCGCTGCCGGACGGCCAGGAGGAAGTGGAACCGAGCTTCGAGCATTACGGTCGCGATGATCTCGTCGTGTACGAAAACGAAGGCCTGCGTGCGTGCCTGATCGCGGGCAGCGCGTTCGGCGCGACCTCGGCGGTGCGTACCTTGTCGCCGATGTTCTACGTGCACTGGCAACTCGCGGCGGGCACGCGTGCGCAACTGCCGGCCGAGTATCCGGAGCGCGCGGCGTATGTCGTCACGGGATCGGTCGAGGTCGACGGAACGACGATCGCCGCGGGCAACCTGCTGGTGTTCGCGCCGGGCAAGCCGGTGACGTTCACGGCGCTGGCCGATGCGATCGTCATGCTGCTCGGCGGCGAGCCGGTCGGCGAGCGCTACATCGAATGGAATTTCGTGTCCTCGTCGAAGGAACGCATCGAGCAGGCCAAGGCCGATTGGCGCGCGGGCCGCATGAAACTGCCCGACCTCGACCACGACGAGTTCATCCCGCTGCCCGCCGACCCGGTCGCGCCGCCCAATCCGATGTCGTGAGGTGGCACGTGGTCGCACGAGCGGAAGGCATCACGGCTGAAGCCGGTTCCTACACAACATGCCTCGCAGGACCGTAGGTCGGCTCCAGGCGGTAGGTCGGCTCAAGGCCCGAAGGGCCGGAGCCGACGCTGGCCTTGAGCCGACAAGGTCCGAACCCCGGCAGCATCCGGGCAAGGTCATCGCCCGCCTGTGCCACGTCGGTTCCGCGGCTGCGCCGCTTGAACCGACCTACTTGTGGTCGCCCGATCGCACGCGGTGAGACGGGTATCGGGCAGGATGCCGCATTCGCAGTAAAGAGGGCAGGGGATACGTGAAGGCCGCACACCACGCGAACGACGCCGACGCGATCGACGGTTTCGCGATCTATCGCGCGAGTCGGCTCGAGGCCCTGCTCGATCCGTTGCTCACCCTGCTGGACGGCTCGCCGCCGTCGAACGTGCTCGCGCCGCACGCCATCGTCGCGACGCATCCGGGCATGCGCCAGTGGCTGACCGGTGCGCTCGCGCGCAAGCGCGGGGCGCGCGGCATCGTCGCGAACCTCGACGTGCAGTTGCCGAGCGCGTGGCTCGATCGCCTCGCCCGCGACGTGCTCGGCGAATCGGCGGTCGCGTTGCGTCCGTATCGCCACGACGCGCTGCGCTGGCCGATCCACGAGTTGCTCGACACGATCGAGGACGCGCAGGTCGCGGCGTACTTGCGTGGCGACGACATCGCACGCCGCCGCTTCCAGCTCGCCGACCGGCTCGCGCGCATCTACACGCGCTATCTCGTGTATCGGCCCGACTGGTTGAACGCCTGGAGGGATGGCCGCGACGACATTCCGCAACCCACCTTCCTCGCTCCGCTGTGGCGCCGCGTGCGCGAACACATCGGCACGCCGCACCGCGGCGAACTGCTCGGCCGCCTCGCGGCGAGCCTCGCCGCCTCGCGGCCGCCGGGCTTCGCGGAGGAACCGTTGCACGTGTTCGGCATCAGCCACCTCGCGCCGTCGGAACTCGCGACCCTGCGCGCGGTGGCGCGGCATCGGCT
>CAYWZC010000132.1:0-4773 GCA_964462745.1 uncultured Rhodanobacteraceae bacterium | reverse complement strand
AACCCGGCCAACCGGGCGATCCGGTCGCGCTCGCGGATCGCTCGCTGCGCATCCATTCGTGCCACACGCGCCTGCGCGAACTCGAAGTGTTGCGAGACGCATTGCTGCGCGAGCGCCGCGAACGACCCGACCTCAAGCCGTCCGAAATCATCGTGATGGCGCCGAACATCCAGGCCTACGTGCCGCTGCTCGGCGCGGTGTTCGGCGAGCCCGCGCGCCAGGATACGGCGTTGCCGTGGCATCTCGCCGACGTCGCGGTGTCGCGTTCGCATCGGTTGTTCGCCGTGTTCGAAACCCTGCTCGACCTGCCGCAGTCGCGCCTCACCGCGCCCGAGGTCATGGATCTGATCGAGATGCCGGAAATCGCGCGCGCGCTCGGCCTCGATGCGGCGGGCATCGAGACGCTCGATGGCTGGCTGCAACGCAGCCGGGTCGCGTGGGCGCTCGATCCCGGATTCCGCGAGGATTTCGGTGTGCCCGCCCTTTTCGAACACACGTTCGCATGGGGCATGGATCGCCTGCTCGCGGGCTACGTGCTCGGCGAGGCACGGGACGACGGCGCGGTCGCGCAGGACCTGCCCGACGCAACGAGCGTGATGCCGGTAGAAGGCGTGCACGGGCCGCAGGCCGAGGTCATCGGCGCGCTCGATCGCTTGTTGCAGGAACTGGCCGCGCTGCGCGGCGACCTGCACGTCGCACGCCCCGCATCGGCGTGGGCCGCGCGACTGGAACGCCTTCTCGACACGCTGTTTCGCATCGATCCGAACGATGCGGACGCACGCGAGGCGCAGGTGCTGCTGCGCCGCTTCGTGCGTGCGATCGCGGTCGAGACCGCCGAAAGCGGTCTCGATCCGGTGCTCGAATTCCCGGTCGTGCGCGAGGTGCTGCGCGAACGCCTCGCGGGTGCGCCGGAACGCCAGCGCTTCCTGCTCGGCGGGGTCACGTTCTGCGGCATGGTGCCGCAGCGCGCGATCCCGTTCCGGGTGGTCGCGGTGCTCGGCCTGAACGATGGCGAGTTTCCGCGCACGGCGTCCGATGGCGGCCTGGATCTCATGGCCCGCCATCGCCGGCTCGGCGATCGCGACACGCGCAGCGACGATCGCTACCTGTTCCTCGAAACCGTGATGGCCGCGCGCGACGTGCTGCACCTGAGCTACATCGGCGAAGGCGTGCGTGACGCGAAGCCGCGCAATCCGGCCACGCCGCTGGCCGAACTGCTGGCCCTGCTCGACGAGCGCGCCGGACTCGGCGATGGGGACGCTGACGAATGCGACCGGCCGTGGATCGTCCGGCATCCGTTGCAACCGTTCGATGCGCGCTACTTCGATGCCGCCGATCCGCGCCTCCATTCGTTCCGTGCGGACATGGCGCGACTCGCCGGCGACGAGCCGCGCGCGGCACGCGCATTCCTCGACGCGACGGCGCGAACGCAACCGGAATCGTCCGCGACCTCGCCCGTCGGAACCGAACCCGTCGCGTCCGTGCCGCTCGCGGAAGTGTTCGCCTATTACAAGGATCCCGCGAAACAGGTGCTGCGCAATCGCCTGCATCTGCGCCTCGATGCACTCGGCGACGACAGCCTGCGCACCAGCGAGCCGCTGGATGCGAGCTTCGAACGCATCGACCGGGTGGGCCAGCGGCTGTTCTTCGACGCGCTCGGGGAAGGGGGATTCCGCTTGCCCGACGCGCCACCCGACTGGCTGCGCCTCGACGGCCTGTGGCCGCCTGCGCGCCTCGGCGATGCCGCGTGGGAGAAGCAATCGAGCCAGGTGCAGTCCCTGCTGGACGAGGCCGCGCGCGAACCGCTGTTCGCGGGCATCGCGCCGACTCGCGACCCGGTGGCGATCGATTGCACGATCGCAGGCTTTCGCGTGCAAGGCGAACTGACCCGTGTGTGGCGCACGCCGGATGCATTCGTCGTGCTCGACCTCTTTCCCGACAAGAAGGAAGAGGACCTCACGTTCCGGGAGCGCATCGGCCTGTTCCTCGAATGGGCGTTGTTGCGCCTCGGCAATTCGCGAAAGACGGAATCCGCCAGCGAAACGCCGGTGCGTATCCTGTTGTTGACGAGTTCGGTAGCGCGCCCGTGGCAGGCGACCCTGAATGCCTGGGACGATGCATTCCTCGACGCGGCCCGGCGCGGCGAGGAAGCGCGCGCGTCGCTGCTCGACGGCCTGCGCGAGCAGGTCTGCGGCTTGCTCGCGTTCTGGTCCGCGGCGCAGGTGCGGCCGCCATGGTATTTCCCGAAGACGAGCTGGATCGCCGCGACCGATCCGAAGGAACAACACGCGCTCGATGCGTGGCAAGGCGGAACGAACGCGAAGGGCGAGCGCGACTACGAGCCGGGCTACGCCGCGTTGCTCGCGCGCGATGCGACCTTCGAGCCCGGCCACGCGGATTTCGAATCGTTGTGCGAGACCGCTCACGAATTGCTTGCGCTGATCCACGTACCGGCGGAGGGCGTGAAGTGACGGATGCGCAACGCCAGCCCTCGCAGGTTCCCGACTGGACCCGGTTGCCGCTGGACGCGGGTGGCCGCAGCCTCATCGAGGCGAGCGCGGGCACCGGCAAGACCTGGACGATCGCGGTGCTGTACCTGCGCCTGTTGCTCGAGGAAGCGGCGCCGGGTGCGCCACCGTGGACACCGCGCCGGATCGTCGTCACCACGTTCACCGATGCGGCCGCGCAGGAACTGCGCGCGCGGATTCGCGGCAAGTTGCGGTGGGCCGAACAGGTCGCGGGCGACGCGGTCCGCAACGCCGATTTCACGCTCGCGGCCGATGCGAAGCCCGACATCACATGGCTCGTCGGTCGTTGGTACGTCGATCGCGGGCGGATCGATCCGGATCGCGCCGCACGCGACCGGCAGCGCCTGCGCCTTGCGCTCGCCGAACTCGACATGGCGCCGATCACGACCCTGCACGGCCTGTGCAGCCGCATCCTGCGCGACTATCCGTTCGAAAGCGGCAGCCCGTTCGCGGCGGGTGAGCTGGTCGCGGGTGACAGCGTGATCGACGAACTGGCCGCCGACCTGTGGCGCTGCCTGCAACAAGGTCCCGACGCACCACCGGACAGGAAATCGACCGGCTCGCTCGCTGCGCTGAAGTCGTGTCTCGTCCCCTGCCTGCGGCCCGGCGTCGGCTTGTGGGCGCCGGACGACGCGGACCTCGCGCGTTGCCTGCCGAGCGCATGGGCGGATCGCATCGCCGCGCTGGCCGGGCGCAAGGATATATGGGGAGCCGGAAAGAATGCCCCGGAAAGTTTGCGTGCGCTGGCCTGTCTGCTGCGTGACCCCACCGCGCCGTGGACGTCGAAGCGGACCGATCATCTCGTCAAGGCAACTGCGGGGATTGGCCATGATCCCGAGTTGCGCGAGGAACACGAGTTCCTCGCGATCGCATGCCGCGTCCTCGCATATCGCGACGCCGCGCCCGAAATCGGGACACTCGGCGCATGGACTCGAAAGATTCGCGAATGGCGCGACGCGCGGCTCGCCGCAAGCGGCCGGCTCACGTTCGACGAGCTGATCCAGCGCGTGCACGATGCGCTGGTCGGCGATTCGCGCGAACTGGCCGATCGCCTGTTCGCGGAATGGCCGGTCGCGCTGGTCGACGAATTCCAGGACACCGACGCGCAGCAGTACGCGACCCTCGATCGCATCTATCGCGACGCCGACGCGGCCGCGCGCGGCCGGTTGGTCATGATCGGTGACCCGAAGCAGGCGATCTACCGGTTTCGCGGCGGTGACATCGATACCTATCTCGCCGCTGCGCGCGACGCCGACGCGGTGCTGCAGATCGACACCAACTACCGTTCCTCGCGCGCGTACGTGGCCGCGGTGAACGAATGGTTCGCGCGTGCCGGCGATGGGCTGGGCACGGACGCCGAACCGCGAATCCGTTATGCGGCGGTCAAGCCGAGCGATCGCTGCGACGACCAACCGTATGGCGCGCCGGACGACGAAGCCGCGCAGCCGCTGGTCCTGCATTATCGTCCCGAGGTGCCCGCCGCCGCAGCGGAGCGGCGCCGGCTCGCGCTGACCGCGTGCGCGAACCAGATCGCGGCAATGCTGGATGGCGGTCGGCATTCCATCGCCGGGCGGCCGGTCGCGCCGGGCGACATCGCGGTCCTGCTGCCCGGCCACGCGAACGTCCTCGAACTGCGCGCGCTGCTGCAGCAGCGGCGGGTGCCGTGCGTCGGTGCCGGCAATTCCAGCGTGTTCGATACCGACTGGGCGCGCGAGTTGCAGGTCGTGCTGTACGCGATCGAACATCCCGCCGACGCGGGAGCGGTCGGTGCGGCGCTCGCGACCCGGCTCGGCGGGCTCGACTTCGAGCGCCTGCGCGAACTTCGCGACGCACCGGACGCATGGCAGGTGCATGCGCAGCGCTTCGCGGAGCTCAAGCGGCGCTGGCACGGTGAAGGGGTCCTCGCGGTCGTGCTGGAACTGGCCCGCGACGCGATGCAGCGTGTGCCCGAAGCATTCGATCGCGAACGCGCGCTGACCGACCTGCGTCATCTCGGAGAGCTGTTGCAGGAGCAGGAGGAGAAGCTCCAGGGTGCCGGCCAGTTGCTCGCGTGGCTGGCCGCGCAGCGCGACGGTGTCGGCGGCGATTCGGACGATGCCACCGAGGAACGCCAACTGCGCATCGAATCCGATGCGAAGCGCGTGCGCCTGATGACCCTGCACGCGAGCAAGGGCCTGGAATTCCCGATCGTGTTCCTGCCGCTGATGTGGGACCACAAGCAGCACCACCGCGATACGACGCCGGT
>CAYWZC010000131.1:0-6987 GCA_964462745.1 uncultured Rhodanobacteraceae bacterium | reverse complement strand
AGATCGCAACGCCCGTGGCCCCTCATCCGGCGCTGCGCGCCACCTTCTCCCCGCTTGCGGGGAGAAGGAAAAGGATGTCCCCGCTTGCGGGGAGAAGGAAAAGGATGTCCCCGCTTGCGGGGAGAAGAGAACAAGAATTTCCCCGCCTGCGGGGAGAAGGAAAAGAATACGCATCCGCTTGCGGGGAGAAGGAAACGAGGATGTGCCCGCTCGCGCGGAGAAGGGGAAGGAATGTGCTGACCCGGGAACCGGATGCGGAATCCCGAACCCGATCGCGCTGCTAGACTCCTGCACATGGACAACATCCATTCGCTGCATCGAGGAACTGCGCCGCTGCTGGTCAGCGTGCCGCACGATGGTACCGTGGTGCCGCCGGACATCGCCGCGCGCATGACGCCGGCTGCGCGCGGGGTGCCGGATACCGATTGGCATGTCGCGCGCTTGTACGATTTCGCGCGCGAACTTGGCGCGTCGCTCCTCGTGCCGCGTCATTCGCGCTACGTGATCGATCTCAACCGGCCGCCGGACGATGTTTCGCTGTATCCGGGGCAGAACACGACCGGTCTGTGCCCAACCGTGCAGTTTTCCGGGGAACCCGTCTATCTCGACGGGCAGGAACCCGATGCCGACGAGATCGCGGCGCGCACGCGCACGTACTGGCAGCCGTACCACGATGCGTTGCGCGCGGAGCTCGCGCGCATCCGTTCCGAGCACGGTCGCGCGGTCCTGTGGGAAGGCCATTCGATCCGCCACGCGGTGCCGTTCCTGTTCGATGGTCGGCTGCCGGATTTCAATCTCGGCACCGCGGCCGGCGCGAGTTGTTCACCCTCGTTGCAGCAGCGGTTGGTCGCGGTGCTGGAAGCGCAAACCGATCACGATTTCGTCGTCAACGGCCGCTTCAAGGGCGGCTACATCACGCGCCACTACGGCGATCCGGCCAACCGCATCGATGCGATCCAGCTCGAGCTCACCCAGGCCAACTACATGGACGAGGCGACGTTCGAGTATTTGCCCGAGCGCGCCGGACGGACCCGGGGGTTGATCCGGCGCTTGCTCGAAACCGTCATCACCGGGATCTAGCCCGCTGCCGCGCGGCCTGGTGCGCGGTTTCGATGTCGGGCAGGAACCATGCGAGCAGGCCGATCGCGGGCAGGAACGCGCAGATCCGGTACACCGTGTCGATGCCGGCATGGTCGGCGAGCTGGCCGAGCAGGGCCGCGCCGAGCCCGCCCATGCCGAACGCGAACCCGTAGAACAGCCCGGAGATCATGCCGGTGCGCCCCGGCACCAGTTCCTGCGCGTACACGATGATCGCGGAGAACGCGGATGCGAGGATCAGCCCGATGACCGCGGTCAGCACGCCGGTCCAGAACAGGCTTGCATGCGGCAGCAGCAGCGTGAATGGCAGCACGCCGAGGATCGATACCCAGATCACGTAGCGTCGGCCGATGCGGTCGCCGATCGGCCCGCCGGCCATGGTGCCGACCGCGACCGCGGCGAGGAAGATGAACAGGTGCAACTGCGCCTGCTGCGCGCCGATGCCGAACTTGTGCATCAGGTAGAAGATCAGATAACTGCTGATGCTCGCGAGATAGAAGTACTTGGAGAAGATCAGCGCGCCGAGCACCAGCATCGACACGACCACGACCTTGCGCGGCAGCGTGCCGTGTGTCGCGACCCGTGCATGCAGTGCCTTGCGCGCGGGCTGGATGTTCTGGCGGTACCAGCCACCGATGCGCGACAGCAGCACGATCGCGATGAGGGCGAGCACCGAGAACCAGCCGATGCTGCCTTGTCCGCGCGGCATCACGATGAACGCGGCGAGCAGTGGTCCGACCGCCGAACCCACGTTGCCGCCGACCTGGAAGACCGACTGGGCGAGGCCGTGCCGGCCGCCCGAGGCCATGCGCGCGACGCGCGAGGATTCCGGGTGGAACACCGAGGAGCCGGTGCCGATCAACATCGCGGCGACCAGCAGCGTGCCGAATCCCGGTGCGCGCGACAGCAACAGCAGGCCGAGCAGGGTGAAACCCATGCCGACCGCGAGCGAATACGGTTGCGGCCTGCGATCCGTGTACAGGCCGACCAGCGGTTGCAGCAGCGATGCGGTCAATTGCCAGGCCAGCGTGATGAGGCCGATCTGGCCGAACGACAGCGCGAAGCTGTCCTTGAGCAGCGGGTAGATCGAGGGCAGCAACGACTGGATCAGGTCGTTGAGCAGATGGCAGAAGCTCAGGGTCAGCAGGATCGGAACGGCGGCACTGGCAGTCGATGCGGGCGCAGGATCGATGGACGGGCCGATCGGCTCGGACAGGGGTTGGGCGAATGCTTCGGTGTTGGGTGGCGGTGCGGACATCGGTCGCATTATCGCATTGGGTGGGAGACGGTACAGGAAGCGGGGAGCGGTGAGCGGTGAGCGGAAAAGCAGGGAGCGGGGAGCGGAAAAGCGGGGAGCGGGGAGCGATTGTGGACGGCAGAAGGCGGTGGGCCGGGAGCGGCTCGGTCGAAACCGCATGGTGGATGAACGCGAATCGCGAAAGGGCGCCGCGTTCATGTTCCGGCAATCTGCCGGCGTGCAGGGTGGGCGTCCGCCGAAGGGAGAAGGCCGTGAAGAATCTGATCGTCGTAGCCGGTGCGCTCGCGCTTGCAGGGGTGGCTTCCGTGCTCGTCGGCATGACCCGCCCCCACGCGGCGGAAAGCCCGGTGGATGACCCGGACCCGCCCGCCGCCGAGACAGCGGTGTCCGAGGCGGTGTCCGAGCGCGGCAAGCTCGTGCAAATCCCGCTGCCGGCGCGCGAGGAGTCGGCGGTGTCGGCGCGGCCGATGGGTTCCGAAGGGCCGCGACCGGGCGGGCAATCAGACCGCGAGTGACGCGAGGTCGCCCTTGTCCTCCAGCCAGGACCGGCGGTCGGATGCGCGCTTCTTGCCGAGCAGCAGGTCCATGAGCGCCGGCGTGCCGTCGTCGTTTTCGACGGTGAGCTGGACGAGGCGCCGGGTGTCGGGGTCGATCGAGGTTTCGCGCAACTGTTTGGGGTCCATTTCGCCGAGTCCCTTGAAACGTGTCACGTTGACCGCACCGCGCAGCTTCTCGCGTTCGATCTTCTCGAGCGTCGCGTTGCGCTCGCTCTCGTCGAGGCAGTAGAACACCTGCTTGCCGACATCGACGCGAAACAGCGGCGGCATCGCGACGAACACGTGACCCTCGCGGACCAGCGCCGGAAAGTGGCGCAGGAATAGCGCACACAGCAGGGTCGCGATGTGAAGGCCGTCCGAGTCGGCGTCGGCGAGGGTGATGATCTTGCCGTAGCGCAGGCCGGAGATATCGTCCTTGCCGGGGTCGCAGCCGATCGCGACCGCGAGGTCGTGGACTTCCTGCGACGCGAGCACGGAGCCCGATTCGACCTCCCAGGTATTCAGGATCTTGCCGCGCAGCGGCAGGATCGCCTGGAAATCCTTGTCGCGCGCCTGCTTGGCGCTGCCGCCGGCCGAGTCGCCTTCGACCAGGAACAGTTCGGTGCGGGTCAGGTCGCTGGATGCGCAATCGGCAAGCTTGCCGGGCAGGGCGGGACCCTGGGTGATCTTCTTGCGCACGATCTGCTTTTCGGCTTTGAGCCGCGCGCTCGCGCGTTCGATCGCGATCGCGGCGATGCGTTCGCCGAGTTCGACGTGCTGGTTGAGGAACAGGCTGAAGCGATCGTGTATCGCATCGGCGACGAAACCCGCCGCGTCACGCGAGGACAGGCGTTCCTTGGTCTGGCCGGAAAACTGCGGATCCTGCATCTTCACGCTGAGCACGAAGGCGAGCCGGTCCCAGACGTCCTCGGGTGCGAGCTTGACTCCGCGCGGCAAGAGGTTGCGGATGTCGCAGAACTCGCGCAGCGCCTCGGTGAGGCCCGAGCGCAAGCCGTTGACGTGGGTGCCACCCTGCGCGGTCGGGATCAGGTTGACGTAGCTTTCCTGGGTGAGTTCGCCTTCCGGCAGCCAGGCGAGCGCGAAATCTACGGCGCCGGTTTCGCGGCCGTCCACGTTGCGCGTGCGCGAGCCGACGTACAGCTCCGGCGGCAGGTATTCGGCGTCGCCGAGCATCGAGCGCAGGTAATCGCGCAGGCCATCCTCGTAATGCCACTCGTTGCGTTCGCCGCTGGCCTCGTCGAGCAGGCTGACGGACAGGCCCGCGCACAGCACGGCTTTCGCGCGCAACGTGTGGCGCAGCTTGGCGAGCGCGATCTTCGCGGAATCGAAGTACCTGGGATCGGGCCAGAAGCGCAGGCTCGTGCCGGTCTGCTTCTTCGGCACAGTCCCCGTCACGCTGAGGTTGCTCGCGCGCTCGCCGTTCTTGAAGTTCATGCGATGGATCTGGCCATCGCGGCGGATGGTGACCTCGAGGCGCAGCGACAGTGCATTGACCACCGATACGCCGACCCCGTGCAGGCCGCCCGCGAACGCGTAATTGCGGTTGCTGAACTTGCCGCCCGCGTGCAGCCGGGTCAGGATCAGCTCCACGCCCGGGATGCCTTCATCGGGATGGATGTCGACCGGCATGCCGCGACCATCGTCGGTGACCTCAACCGAACCGTCCGCATGCACGACGACGTCGACGTGGCGGGCGTGGCCGGCGAGTGCTTCGTCGACCGAGTTGTCGATGACTTCCTGGGCGAGATGGTTCGGCCGGCTCGTGTCGGTGTACATGCCGGGGCGGCGCTTGACCGGGTCGAGTCCGGACAGCACCTCGATGTCGGCGGCGTTGTAGCGTGCGTTCATGGGTTCTGGCGTGCGGGCGAGGCCGCGAGGATCGCCGCTAGGTGCGGTGCGTGGCAAGCCCCGAATCCGGAATCCACAACGTGGGGCGGTCGCGCGATCGAACTCGCGGTGCGCGGCGCTACCCGGTAAAATGGCGTTTTCCGGCGGACCGTACCGCAATGACTCCCCTGATCTTCGTTACCGGCGGCGTGGTGTCCTCCCTGGGCAAGGGCATCGCCGCCGCTTCGCTCGCGGCCATCCTCGAAGCGCGCGGCCTGCGCGTGACCTTGATGAAGCTCGATCCCTACATCAACGTCGATCCGGGCACGATGAGCCCGTTCCAGCACGGCGAGGTGTACGTTACCGACGACGGCGCCGAAACCGACCTCGATCTCGGTCATTACGAACGCTTCGTGCGCACGCGCCTGACCGGCCGGAACTCGATCACGACCGGCAAGATCTACGAGGCGGTCATCGCCAAGGAGCGCCGCGGCGACTACCTCGGCGCGACCGTGCAGGTCATCCCGCACATCACCGACCAGATCAAGCACACGATCTACGAGGCGACGACCGGTTACGACGTCGCCCTGGTCGAGATCGGCGGCACGGTCGGCGACATCGAATCGCTGCCGTTCCTCGAGGCAATCCGCCAGATCCGCAGCGAGCACGGCATGCAGAAGTCGATGTTCGTGCACCTGACCCTGGTGCCGTACATCAAGGCGGCCGGCGAGATCAAGACCAAGCCGACCCAGCACTCGGTCAAGGAACTGCGCTCGATCGGCATCCAGGCGGACGTGGTGCTCGCACGCAGCGAGCAGCCGCTGCCGCTGTCCGACCGGCGCAAGATCGCGCTGTTCACCAACGTGTCCGAGCGCGCGGTCATCACCGCGGTCGACGTGGACGTGATCTACAAGCTGCCGGGCTGGCTGCATGAGCAGGGCCTCGACGATCTGGTCGTCGAACACCTGCGGCTCGATGCGAAACCGGTCGATCTCGGCGAGTGGCAGCGCACGGTCGATGCGGTCGAGCACCCGAAGGGCGAGGTCACGATCGCGATCGTCGGCAAGTACGTGGAACACAAGGACGCGTACAAGTCGCTCGGCGAGGCGCTGCGTCATGGCGGCTTGAAGCAGCAGACCCGGGTCACGATCCAGTGGGTCGAATCCGAGGATGTCGAACGGCGCGGCGCGGCGGCGCTCGAAGGCGCGGACGGCATCCTGGTTCCGGGCGGTTTCGGCAAGCGCGGCTTCGAAGGCAAGATCGCGGCCGTGCGCCACGCGCGCGAGGCGCGCGTGCCGTACTTCGGCATCTGCTACGGCATGCATGCGGCGGTGGTTGATTTCGCGCGCCACGATGCGGGCCTGGCCGGTGCGAATTCGAGCGAAAACGACCGCAGTTGCGAGGATCCGGTGATCGGCCTGATCACCGAATGGACCACCTCGAGCGGCGAAATCGAGCAGCGCGACGAAGCTTCGGCGAAGGGCGGCACGATGCGCCTCGGCGCGCAGGAATGCCGGCTCAAGGCGGGCACGCTCGCGCGCGAGCTGTACGGCCAGGACGTGATCCGCGAACGCCACCGGCACCGTTACGAGTTCAACAACCACTATCGCCAGCGATTCAAGGATCTCGGCCTCGTCATTGCCGGCAAGTCGATGGACGACCTGCTCGTCGAGATCATCGAGTTGCCGGACCATCCCTGGTTCCTCGCCTGCCAGTTCCATCCGGAGTTCACCTCGACTCCGCGCGACGGCCATCCGCTGTTCACCGGCTTCATCCGCGCCGCGCGCGAGTACAAGGCCGTGCGCGAGGCGCCGCAACTGGCCGTACCACAGGCCGGCGCCCGGCAGGCGAGCGCATGAAGCTCTGCGACTTCGAGGTCGGCCTCGACCGGCCCATGTTCCTGATCGCCGGGCCGTGCGTGATCGAATCACGCCAGCTCGCGCTCGACATCGCCGGTCAACTCAAGGAAACCACCGGCAAGCTCGGCATCCCGTTCATCTACAAGAGTTCGTTCGACAAGGCGAACCGCACTTCGATTTCGGGACATCGCGGTCCGGGCCTCGAGCAGGGCCTTGCGATCCTCGCCGACGTGAAGCGCGTGATCGGCTTGCCGGTGCTGACCGACGTGCACGAGTACACGCCGCTGGACGAGGTCGCCAACGTCGTCGACGTGCTGCAGACGCCAGCGTTCCTGTGCCGGCAGACCGATTTCATCCAGAAGGTCGCCGGCACCGGCAAGCCGGTCAA
>CAYWZC010000130.1:0-7008 GCA_964462745.1 uncultured Rhodanobacteraceae bacterium | reverse complement strand
TTGCGGAAGCGGAACATCGCGATGATCATCGCCGTGAACACCACCACGCCGATCACCACGCATACCCACAACGCGAGCATGTGCACGCCGTAGATGCGTTCGGAGATATCGGTAACGCCCGGCGTCAGGTTGAGCTGCCACGGCGCCGGATTGGCGATCGCGCAGACCGGCGCGAGTAGCATGGCGGCCGCCAGCAATCGGTGGCATGTACGGGAAAAGCCGGCTGACATCATTGCCATCACCTTGAATGTACGTAATCGCCCGGAGCCGGGTCGCGAAGCATCGCGGGCGCGGATACCGGGGTCCCGGGACCGCGTCCGGATCAACCAACCGGCGCGCATAGCCGCAAGATGATAGTGGAGCCGGCCCGGAAGGGGCAACCTCGGAGGACCGCACGGCACCCCGGACCGGGCACTTCCACCGCGCGCGAGCCGGTTTCAGCGCAGGGACGCATTGACCTGCGCGAGCGCGGCGGACCCCGGGCACAGCTGCGTTTCGTCGAGCCGGTTCAGGCCGACCGGCACGGTATCGAGGTGCCGGTGCAGGTCGACCGGATCGGGGTCCACGTACAGCAAGCCGGTGACGACTTCGCCCTCGGCCTGGCGCTGCTGCAGGTAGTTCATCGCGGCGATCCGGTCGTGCGCGTCGTAATCGGCATGCAGCTTGAAAAGGCGCAGGATGCTGCCGTCGTGCTGTTCGACATCGACGCTCTCGCCGGGCGCATAGTCCACCGCAATTTCGGCGCGCGGCGGGATGAAGTCGATGCGATTGACCGCCTCGTTGTGGTCCCGCACGTAGTCGTAGCTGCGCGTGCTGCCGTCGTGGTTGTTGAACGCGACGCACGGGCTGATCACGTCGAGGAACGCGCTGCCCCGATGCGCGAGCGCGCCCTTGATGAGTGGCACGAGCTGCGCCTTGTCGCCGGAGAAGCCGCGCGCGACGTAGGTCGCGCCGAGTTGCAGCGCGAGGCCGATCATGTCGACCGGGCTGTCCGGGTTGACCACGCCCTTCTTGGACTTCGAACCCTGGTCCGCGGTGGCCGAGAACTGGCCCTTGGTGAGACCGTACACGCCGTTGTTCTCGACGATGTAGGTCATGTCCACGCCGCGGCGAATCGCGTGGATGAACTGGCCGATGCCGATCGAGGCCGAGTCGCCGTCACCGGAAACGCCGAGATAGGTCAGCTCGCGGTTGGCGAGGTTCGCGCCGGTCAGCACGGAAGGCATGCGCCCGTGCACGGTATTGAAGCCGTGCGACTGGCCGAGGAAATAATCCGGCGTCTTCGAGCTGCAACCGATGCCGGACAGCTTCGCGAGCCGATGCGGCTCGACATCGAGTTCCCAGCACGCCTGCACGATCGCGGCCGAGATCGAGTCGTGCCCGCAGCCCGCGCACAGGGTCGACACCTTGCCCTCGTAGTCGCGCCGCGTGAAGCCGAGCGCATTGCAACCGAGCTGCGGGTGGTGGAGTTTCGGTTTGGCGATCCAGGTCATGGGAGCGAGGGCTCAGGGCTGAGGGCCGAGGGCTGAGGGCCTAGGGTCGAGGTGGCGTGGCAGGTACCGCGGTGCATGGTGTGGCTCGTTTCGTGGGGGCTCCGAAGTCTGCCGCGCTTCCCGAAGACGTCGTCGTTCATTGGTGTGCCCATGGTCGCGCGGCCCTCAGCCCTGATTCTTCAGCCCTCAGCCTCAAGTTTTCTTCGACCACGGACGGCGACCATCCAGCCCGCATCCCTTCACCGACCGCGGCCACGATGAAGCGCGCCGTGATCGGCGTGCCGTCGTAATGCAGGATCGGTACGAGTCGCGCGGGATCGAGGCCGAATTCGTTGACCAGCAGGCTGCGCATCTGCGCGTCGCGGTTCTGTTCGATCACGAACACCCGGTCATGCGCGAGCACGAAATCGCGCACGCTGTCCGGGAACGGGTACGCACGCAGGCGCAGCGTATCGACATGCAGCCCCTCGGCCTCGAGTGCGGCGATCGCCTCGGCCATCGCGGGGCTCGTCGAGCCATAGTGGATCGCGCCGTATCGCGTCTCCTGCGGTGCCGACGTCAGCCGTGGCTGCGGGACCAGCGACTTCGCGGTGTCGAGCTTGGCCAGCAGGCGTTGCATGTTGTAGAGGTAATCCGGACCGCGCTCGGAATAGCGCGCATACGCATCGCGCGAGGTGCCGCGGGTGAAGAACGAACCACGCTCGGGATGGGTGCCGGGCAAGGTGCGGTACGGAATGCCGTCGCCGTCGACATCCTTGTAGCGACCGAAGTCGCGCCCCGCTTCGAGCTCCTCGGCACTCATCACCTTGCCGCGGTCGTAGCGGCGCGCCGCGTCCCATGCGAACGGCGCGCACAGGCGCTGGTTCATGCCGATGTCGAGGTCGCTGAGCACGAAGATCGGCGTCTGCAGGCGATCGGCGAGGTCGAGCGCGGTCGCGGCGAACTCGAAGCATTCGTGCGGGTCCTCGGGAAACAACAGCACGTGCTTGGTGTCGCCGTGCGAGGCGTACGCGCAGGCGAGCACGTCCGATTGCTGGGTGCGGGTCGGCATGCCGGTCGACGGACCGCCCCGCTGCACGTCGAGGATCGTGACCGGGATCTCGGCGACGTACGCGAGCCCGATGAACTCGTTCATCAGCGATACGCCGGGCCCGGACGTGGTCGTGAACGCACGCGCGCCGTTCCAGCCTGCGCCGACCACCATGCCGATCGACGCGATCTCGTCCTCGGCCTGCACGATCGCATAGCGGTGCTGGCCGGTTTCCGGGTCCACACGGAACTTCG
The DNA here is from genome assembly GCA_964462745.1 of uncultured Rhodanobacteraceae bacterium. Taxonomy (GTDB): domain Bacteria; phylum Pseudomonadota; class Gammaproteobacteria; order Xanthomonadales; family Rhodanobacteraceae; genus Dokdonella_A. The sequence goes on along the minus strand of CAYWZC010000130.1, from coordinate 4,231 downwards.
CGCAGTATTTCTGGAACGCCTCGGCGAGCGAGGAGGACGGTGTGATCGGATACCACGCGCAGACCGTCGCACCGCCGTACACGCACCCGAGCGCGGCCGCGCTGTTGCCGTCGACGAAGATGCGCTCGCCGACCCGGTTGCTGCGCCGCACGGCGAGCCCGATCGGCTCGTCCACGAGGTGTTCGGCGACGTAGTCGCGACCGATGTGCAGGGCGCGGACGTTCGGCTCCTGCAATTTCGGCTTGCTGCGGTACTGCTCGCCGATCAGGGTTTCGATGACGTCCGCGTCGATGCCGAGCAGCGCCGACAACGCCCCGACGTAGATGATGTTCTTGAACAACTGGCGCTGGCGCGCGTCCGTGTAGGTGCGATTGCAGATCGCGGTGATCGGCATGCCGATCGCGCGCACGTCGTCGCGGAACTTCGACTTCGGCAACGGCCTCGTGCTGTCGTAGAACAGATACCCGCCCGCTTCGATCTCGGCGACGTCGGCGTCCCAGGTTTGCGGATTCATCGCGACCAGCAGGTCCACGCCACCGCGCCGGCCGAGCCAGCCCGCTTCGGTGACGCGCACTTCGTACCAGGTCGGCAGACCCTGGATGTTGGACGGGAAGATGTTGCGCGGGCTGACCGGCACGCCCATGCGCAGGATCGACTTCGCGAACAGCTCGTTCGCGGACGCCGATCCCGAGCCGTTGACGTTCGCGAACTTGACGACGAAGTCGTTGGTAGCGGTGATGGGCGTCATGCGCGGCGTCCGTGTGGCGTGAGCCGGGTCCGGGGTGAGCGGTGAACCGTGAGCGGCGAGCGGAAGGAAGAGCGAAGTGAGCGGTAAACGGTGAGCGGCGAGCGGAATCGGCCGGACGCACTGCATGTCGCCAGTTGTTCCCACTCACCGCCCACCGCTCGGCCGCTCACCACCTTCCGGCCACCGCTCACCGCTCGGCCGCTCACTGCACCGTTTATCCGCTTCATGCCGTCTCCGCCCTCGCAGGCTCGCGGCAGGCGGGTCCTGCCTGGGTCGTGTGGAGCAGGAACTTGCGCATGTCCCATGCCCCGGTCGGGCAGCGCTCCGCGCACAGGCTGCAATGCAGGCACATGTCTTCGTCCTTGGCCATGATCCGCCCGGTGCGCAGCGGCGCGGACACGTACAGGTCCTGGGTCAGGTTGCGTGCCGGGATGCGCAGGTTCGCACGCAGGTCGGCCTCGTCGGCATTGGCGGTGAAGTTGATGCAGTCCATCGGGCAGATGTCGACGCAGGCGTCGCACTCGATGCACAGGTTTTCGGTGAACACCGTCTCGACGTCGCAGTTGAGGCAACGCTGCGCCTCGTTCCACGCGGCCTCGGCATCGAAACCGAGTTCGACTTCCACCTTCATGCTGCGCAGGGTCCTGGCCTGGTCCGCCCACGGCACCTTGTTGCGCACGCCCGGCGAGATGTCGTTGTCGAAACTCCACTCGTGGATGCCCATCTTCTGCGACACGATCTCGACGGCCGGCGCGGGCCGTTCGCGCACGTCTTCGCCGTTCAGCAGCTTGTCGATCGACACCGCCGCCTCATGGCCGTGCGCGACCGCCCAGATGATGTTCTTCGGGCCGAACGCGGCGTCGCCGCCGAAAAACACGTGTGGCAGGGTCGATTGCATCGTGGTCTCGTCCACGACCGGCATGTCCCAGCGCGGATCGAATGCGAGGCCGATGTCGCGCTCGATCCACGGGAATGCGTTTTCCTGTCCCACCGCGACCAGCACCTCGTCGCAGGCGATCGTCTCGTCCGGCTCGCCGGTCGGCAGCAGCCGGCGGCGGCCATCCGCATCGTATTCGGCGCGCACCTTCTCGAACGTCATGCCGGTCAACCGGCCGCCCTCGTGCAGGAACGCCTTCGGCACCCGGTAATCGAGGATCGGGATGCCCTCGTGCATCGCATCCTCCTTCTCCCACGGCGAGGCCTTCATTTCGTCGAATCCGGAACGCACGACGACGGTGACCTGTTCACCGCCGAGCCGGCGCGCGGAGCGGCAGCAATCCATTGCGGTATTGCCGCCGCCGAGCACGATGACGCGCCGGCCGACCGACTTCACGTGTTCGAAATACACCGAGGACAGCCAGTCGATGCCGATGTGGATGTGCGCGGCGGCTTCTTCGCGACCCGGCAGGTCGAGGTCGCGGCCGCGCGGCGCGCCGCTGCCGACGAACACCGCGTCATGCCCTTCGGCGAGCAGTTCGCGCATCGAATCGATACGCCGGCCGCCGACGAAGTTCACGCCGAGATCGAGGATGTAGCCGGTTTCCTCGTCGATGACTTCCTCGGGCAGGCGGAAGCGCGGAACCTGGGTGCGCATGAAGCCGCCGGCCTTCGCATCCGCCTCGTAGATCGTGACTTCGTAGCCGAGCGGCGCGAGGTCGCGCGCGACGGTCAGCGACGCGGGGCCCGCGCCGACGCACGCGACGCGGCGTCCGTTCGATCGAATCGCGCGCTTCGGCAGGCGCGCGCGGATGTCGTCCTTGAAATCCGCCGCGACGCGTTTCAGGCGGCAGATCGCGACTGGCTCGGGACGACTCTCGCCCGGCACGGGAGCATTGTTCTCCTCGACCCGGCCGCGCCGGCACGCCGGTTCGCACGGCCGGTCGCAGGTGCGGCCGAGAATCCCCGGGAACACGTTCGAGCGCCAGTTGACGAGGTACGCATCGGAATAACGCCCCGCCGCGATCAGGCGGATGTATTCGGGAACCGGTGTGTGGGCAGGGCACGCCCATTGGCAATCGACGACCTTGTGGAAATGGGCGGGATTGCGGATATCGGTGGGCTGTACCATGCGCTCCTCGGATCACGATGAACGGGGCCGGTCGAGGCGAGTCTATCGCCGTCGCACACGACCCGGTAGCCTCGGGGCCCGCGCCATCCGCGCTCGGGCCGGGAGGCGGAAGTTCGGGAATCGCTCAGCCGCCGCTGTCCTCGATCGCCTGGTCGAGATTCGCCTTGTCCTGCTCCAGGGTCTGCTCGACGGCCTTCGCCTTGTCGATGGCCTTCAATTGCGCATCGAGAAAGGTCTTCTGTTTCGCGGACGGCGCAGCGGCCGGCACGGCCGGCGGTGCATTCGCGGCCGCGGATTCGGCAGGCGCCGGGTCGCCGCCTCCGGAGCACGCGCTGACGAGGCTCCCGACCAGCACGCCAGCGACGAGACGGCGAAAAGTGGCAAGATGCATGGGCCGATCCTCCGCAACGAGACCGATCCGAGTCTGCGCCCGTGCGGCAGGCAGGACAAGCCTCACCGCTGCTTCCAGGACACCACGACGCGATGAACCCATCCCGCTGGCGACTCGACGGACAGGTTGCGCTGGTCGCGGGCGCGAGCCACGGCATCGGCTTCGCGTGCGCGCGCGAACTGGCCGCGCTCGGCGCCGACATCCTGCTCGTCGCGCGCGACGAGGCCGCACTCGAAACCGCATGCGCGGAACTCGCCGACGAGTTTCCCGAGCGCACCCTGCGCACGTTCGCGGCCGACCTCGCCGCGCACGAGCAACGTCTCGAGGTGTTCGACTGGATCGCCGACCTCGGCGTGCCGCTGTCTTTGCTCATCAACAACGTCGGCATGAACGTGCGCAAGGCGACGCTCGAATACACGCGCGCGGAAGTTGGCGAGCTCATCGACACGAACCTCGTCTGCGCGTTCGAACTCAGCCGCCTCGCGCATGCGCATCTCGTCCAGCACGCGAACGCGGCGATCGTGAACATCGGCTCGGTGTCCGGCATCACCGCGATCCGCACCGGTTCCCCGTACGGCATGACCAAGGCCGCGCTGCATCAGCTCACCCGCAACCTCGCGTGCGAATGGGCCGGCGACGGCATCCGCGTCAACGCGGTCGCGCCGTGGTACATCCGCACGCGACGTTCCGAATCCGTGCTCGGCGATCCCGATTACCTCGAGGAAGTCCTCGAACGCACGCCGATGGGCCGCATCGGCGAACCCGAGGAAGTCGCCGCCGCGGTCGCGTTCCTGTGCCTGCCCGCGGCGTCCTACGTCAGCGGCGAATGCATCGCGGTGGACGGGGGGTTTCTGCGCTACGGGTTTTAGCTGGATGTCGGTTCCGCGGCTGCGCCGCTTGAACCGACCTACGCTTCTGACCTACGCGTCCACAGCGCGTTCGTAGGTCGGCTCAAGGCCCGGAGGGCCGGAGCCGACGAGGTCCGAGGCGATGACGAAAGGGACAAGATTGAACCACGAAGAAC
>CAYWZC010000129.1:1520-7025 GCA_964462745.1 uncultured Rhodanobacteraceae bacterium | reverse complement strand
AAAGCATGCACCCCGCAAGCGGCGCTTCACATCACCCTGACGTGGAGCGCTGGTACAGCCGCCATGCGCCGAAGCCGAACGCGGTCGATACCAGGGCCGCGAGCGCGAGGGTCAGCGCGCTCGTCGACAGCAACGGCGCGAGCGCGCCCGCGACCAGTGCGCTGATCACGAGGCTGACGAACGCCTGCAGCGACGACACCGCGCCACGATGGCGCGGGAAGCGATCGAGCAGCAGCAGGGTCAGGGTCGGGAAATTGATGCCGATGCCGATCGCGTGCAGGCCGATCGGGATCACCGACCACGGCACGCGCGGCGCGGGCAGGAGCCAGGCCACCCCGACATTGATCGCCGCCGCGACCAGCATGATCGCGTAGCCGAGGCGTACGGTCGCAACGGGGCTGATGCGCCCGGCCACGCGCCCGGACAGGAACGCGCCGAACATCATGCCGCTGATCGCGGGCACGAACAGCCACGCAAACTGCTGCGCGTCGAGCTTCAGCAGTTCGAGCACGAACACCGGCGCGGACGAGATGTAGATCCACAGTGCATTGAAGTTCAGCGAACCGGCGAGTGCGAGCGGGAAGAACGCGCGATCACCGAGGATCAGCCGGTAGCTGCCGCCCAGTTCGCGCATCGACAGCGCGCTGCGCCGCTCGCGGGGCCAGGTCTCCGGCAACCACGCAACGCACGCGAACCAAAGTACCAGCGCAAACGCGGCGAGGAACCAGAAGATCATCGGCCAGCGCGCGAACGCGATGATCCAGCCGCCGCTGATCGGCGCGAGTGCGGGTGCGATGCCGAACAGCATCGACACGGTCGACATCAGGCGCTGCGCGTCCGGCCCCTCGAAACAGTCGCGGATGATCGCGCGGCCGACGATCAGCCCCGCACCCGCCGACATGCCCTGCAACGCGCGGAACGCGAGCAGGCCGCCGAGCGAACCGGACAACGCGCAGCCGATCGACGCGAGCACGAAGATCGCGACCCCGGCAAGGATCACCCGGCGCCGCCCGAACGAATCGGACAGCGGTCCGTGCAGCAACGACATCAGCGCATACGCGATCATGTAGACGCTGATCGTCTGCTGCATCGCGACCGGCGACGCATGCAGTTCCGCCGCCATCTGCGGAAACGCCGGGAAGATCGTGTCGATCGAGAACGGCCCGAACATCGCGAGTCCCGCGAGCAACGGCGCGAGGCGCCGCCTGCGCGGGCGCCCATCCGCCGGGGATTGCGCTGGCGGCGGTCGGGGAATCGAGGAAGGAGTCGGGGACATCCGCAAACTCGACGATCGGGTCGCGAAGTGGATTGTGCACCTTCGGGCAAGATGCGGCGCGGCGCAAGCCCGTTCGTCACTTGACGCACCCGCGGTGTTCGCACACCATCGCGGCGCGAACGGAGATGGCATCCTCCGCGAACCGCCCGGCGTTCGCCCGGGCTGATGATGCCTGACCAGCCCCGCGATCGGGGTGTCAGGCATGCGCGGCCGTATCGCATTCCCGGACGCCCGATCACGGGTCCCATCGACCATCCGGGAGCGCCTGCATGATCTTCCTGTCCGCTGTGGCCGTAGGTTTCGGAGCCTTCGCCGGCGCTCTCGTGCGCTGGGGCCTTGGCGTCGTGCTGAATCCGATCCTGCCGAATCTGCCGCTCGGCACGCTCGCGGCGAACCTGGTCGGCAGCCTGCTGATCGGCGGCGCGATGGCGCTGTTCACCCACTACCCGATGTTTCCGCCGGAGCTGCGCCTGTTCACGGTTACCGGCTTCCTCGGCGGCCTGACCACGTTTTCCACGTTCTCGGGCGAAACCGTCGCCCTGCTCCTGCGCGAGCAGTACGCATGGGCGCTCGGCACCATCGGCGCGCACCTGCTCGGCTCGCTCGCGCTGACCCTGCTCGGCTTCGCACTTGCGCAGTCGCTGCTGTCGCGGACCGGGTGAACGATTCTCGAATCGGGACCTGGATCGAACGCGATCGACCTGCCCCGCACGCGGGACTGTTGTAGCATCGGGTCGCTGCGCAGCATCCAGACCGACCGGGAACACGATGAATACCGATTCCCTCAAGGAACGCGCCCAGGCATTGCTCGACGATGCCGGAATCCGCATCGGCGGCGACGCACCGCACGACATTCGGGTCCACGAACCGGAGTTCTTCTCGCGCGTGTTCGCGCACGGCTCGCTCGGCGTCGGCGAAGCGTACATGGACGGCTGGTGGGATTGCGACGATCTCGACGGCTTCTTCTGCCGCGTGCTCGGCGCGCGCATCGACAACCACCTCCAGTCGCTCGACACCGTCATTGCGCACCTCAAGGCGCGCTTCATCAACCTGCAACGCGGCGGCCGCGCGTGGGAGATCGGCAAGGCACATTACGACCTCGGCAACGACCTGTTCACCGCGATGCCCGTCAACCGCCTCGTCTAGTAGTGCGGCTACTGGAAGGATGCCCCGGATCTCGACGCGGCGCAGGAGGCGAAACTCGACCTCGTCTGCCGCAAGCTGCGGCTCGAGCCGGGCATGCGCGTGCTCGACATCGGCTGCGGCTGGGGCGAGGCGTTGAAGTTCGCGGCCGAACGCCATGGCGTCGAGGGCGTCGGCGTGACCGTCTCCGAGCAGCAAGCCGGATATGCGCGCAACTTGTGTGCGGGCCTGCCGGTCGAGATCCGCCTGCAGGACTACCGCGAGATCGACGAGCGCTTCGATGCGGTGTTCTCGATCGGCATGTTCGAGCACGTCGGCGCGAAGAACTACCGTGCCTATTTCGAAACCGTGCGCCGCTGCCTCGCCGACGACGGCCTCAGCGTGCTGCACTGCATCGGTACCAACGAATTGCCGAGCCGACCCGATCCGTGGATCGAGCGTTACATCTTCCCGAACTCGATGGTGCCCGCGGCAAGCCAGGTCGCGAGCGCGGTGGAGGGCCTGTTCGTGGTCGAGGACTGGCACAACTTCGGCGCCGACTACGACCGCACCCTGATCGCGTGGCGCGAGAATTTCGATGCCGCATGGCCGCAGCTTGCGGCGAACTACGACGAGCGGTTCCGGCGCATGTGGCGCTACTACCTCAGTTGTTCGGCGGCCGTGTTCCGCGTGCGTCGCGACCAGCTCTGGCAGATCGTGCTGAGTCCACGCGGCGTGCGTGGCGGCTACGACGCGCCGCGCTGAGAGACGTCCGCGCACCCATCGAGGGACCGAACGAGACCCGACTTCGGCTTCCGCGGCGCAGTTGTTGCAAATCGTTCACGCAGTGCACGTCGTGACCCGTAACGCGGGTCCGCGACGATCGCCCGCTATCGACCTGCGCGTCGATCCGTCAAAATGGAAGGATCGCCGTCGTCGCCTTGGCGGCCTCTTTCCGGATTCACGATGAACCTGCAAACCAACCACGAACAGATCCCTCTCCGGGAGTACGCGGAGCGCGCCTACCTCGATTACTCGATGTACGTCGTGCTCGATCGCGCGCTGCCTTTCATCGGCGACGGCCTTAAGCCGGTCCAGCGGCGCATCGTGTATGCGATGGGCACGCTCGGCCTCGACGCGGCTGCCAAGCCGCGCAAGGCCGCGCTGACGGTCGGCGAGGTGCTCGGCAAGTACCACCCGCACGGCGACAGCGCATGCTACGAGGCGCTGGTCCTGATGGCGCAGCCGTTCTCGTACCGCTACCCGCTGATCGCGGGCCAGGGCAATTTCGGTTCGTCGGACGATCCCAAATCGTTCGCCGCGATGCGTTACACCGAAGCCAAGCTGACTCCGATCGCGGAATTGCTGCTCGCCGAGATCGGCCAGGGCACGGTCGATTTCACGCCGAACTTCGACGGTACGCGCGAGGAGCCCTCGTGGCTGCCGGCGCGCGTGCCGCACATCCTGCTGAACGGTTCGACCGGCATCGCGGTCGGCATGGCGACCGACATCCCGCCGCACAACCTGCGCGAGATCGCGAGCGCGTGCATCCACCTGCTCGACGAACCCGACGCCGATGTCGCCGCGTTGTGCGAACACGTGCAGGGACCGGATTACCCGACCGAGGCCGAGATCATCACGCCGCGCGCGGAGCTGCGCACGCTGTACGAAACCGGCGGCGGCTCGATCCGCTGCCGCGCGGTGTACGTGCGCGAGAACGGCAACATCGTGCTGACCGCCCTGCCCCACCAGGTATCGCCGTCGAAGGTGCTGCTGCAGATCGACGCGCTCGCGAAGGCGAAGAAGCTGCCGATGCTCGAGGACTACCGCGACGAGTCCGATCATGCGAATCCGACCCGCATCGTGCTGGTGCCGCGCTCGAACCGCATCGACGTCGACGCGATGATGCAGCACCTGTTCGCGAGCACCGACCTGGAACGCAGCTACCGGGTCAACCTCAACATGATCGGCCTCGACGGCCGGCCGCAGGTCAAGAACCTGCGCCAGATTCTCGAGGAATGGCTGCGCTTCCGCCATGCGACCGTGGAACGCCGCTTGCGCTACCGCCTCGACAAGGTCGAACGGCGCCTGCACCTGCTCGAAGGCCTGCACATCGCGTACCTCAACCTCGACGAGGTGATCCGCATCGTGCGCACGGAAGACGAACCCAGGCCGGTTCTCATCGCGCGCTTCCGGCTCAGCGACGAGCAGGCCGACTACATCCTCGAAACGAAACTGCGCCAGCTCGCGCGGCTCGAAGAAATGAAGATCAATGCCGAACGCGACGCACTCGAGGAGGAACGCGCGTCCCTGAGCGTGACGCTCGGTTCGAAGGCGCGGCTCAAGACCCTGATCAAGCAGGAATTGCGCGAGGACGCGAAGAAGTACGGCGACGATCGACGCTCGCCGCTGGTCGAGGGCGAGGCTGCGCAGGCGCTCGACGAGACCGCGCTGGTCGCGAGCGAACCGGTGACCGTGGTCCTCAGTGCGAAGGGCTGGGTGCGCGCGGCCAAGGGCCACGACGTCGATGCGCAGGCGCTCTCCTATCGCGAAGGCGATGCGTTTCGCGCGGCCGCGAAGGGCCGCACCACGCAGCAGGTCGCGTTCCTCGATTCGGACGGCCGCAGCTACACGACACCCGCGCACAGCCTGCCGTCCGCGCGCGGCAACGGCGAACCGCTGACCGGCCGCTTCACGCCCGCGCCCGGCGTGCAGTTCGACGCGCTCGCGATCGGCGATGCCGACGCGCGGTTCGTCATCGCCTCCGATCACGGCTACGGCTTCGTGATCCGCTTCGAGGCGCTGCTCGCGAACAAGAAAGCCGGCAAGCAGATCATCCGCCTCGGCGAGGGCGCGCACGTCGTGCAGCCAGCCGCGGTCGCCGATTCCGCGCGCGACCGTATCGTGGTCGCGACCGACGCGGGACATCTGCTGATGTTCTCGGTCGCGGAACTGCCGGAACTCGACAACGGAGGCAAGGGCAACAAGCTCATCGAGATCCCGAAGGCGAAACTCGCCGGCGGCGAACGCGTCGCGGGCATCGCGGTCGTCACCGAAGGCAGCGGCGAGGTGGTCCTGCATGCGGGCGCGCGCAAGCTGACCCTGAA
>CAYWZC010000129.1:0-1420 GCA_964462745.1 uncultured Rhodanobacteraceae bacterium | reverse complement strand
CGCCACCCCGGCGTGCCGACCACGGGTACAGCATGATCCGCGACACCTCCGCGCAGGACCGCCTCGTCGAAGTCCGCCCCAACCGCAAGCGCCGCCTGATCCGGATCGGCGCGGCCGTCGCGGCGGTCGTGCTGCTGCTTCTCGTCGCGCCCTGGTTCCTGCGCATGCTGTCCGCCGACGCATCGGTGAGCGCATCGCGGCTCGCGTTCGCGACCGTGGAACGCGGTTCGTTCGTGCGGGACATCGCGGCCGAAGGGCGCGTCGTCGCGGCCGTGAGCCCCACCCTGTACGCGCCGTCGGCCGGCGCATCCGAGCTCAAGGTGCATGCAGGCGAAACCGTCAAGAAGGGTCAGATCCTCGCGGTGATCACCAGTCCCGAACTGACCAACCGGTTGGCCCAGGAACAATCCGCGCTCGATGCGATGGAGGTCGATTACCAGCGCGCGCGGATCGACGCACGCAAGCAGCGTCTCGAACTGCAGAAGGCCTACGACAACGCGCTGATCGACGAAAAGGCCGCCGAGCGGGAACTGGAGCGCAACCGCAAGGCGTTCGCGAAGGGTGCCCTGCCGCAGATGGATGTCGCGCGCGCCGAGGACACGCTGGAGAAGGCGAAGATCGCGCTCCAGCACGCGGCCAGCGACCGCGGACTCGACAACGACAGTCTCGATTTCGACATCGAGGCGAAGAAGCTCGCCCGTGACCGCCAGGCGCTGCTGGTCAAGGACATGCAGCGCCAGGTCGACGAACTCGACATGCGCTCGCCGGTCAACGGCCAGGTCGGCCAGTTGTTCGTCGCGCCGCGCTCGACCGTGGCCGAGGACGCGCAACTGCTGACCGTGATCGACCTGTCCGCGCTCGAAGTCGAGGTCAAGGTACCGGAAAGCTTTGCGCGCGACCTCGCGGTCGGCATGCCGGCGAGCATTTCCGGCAACGGCAACACATGGAAGGGCGCGGTCAGCGCGTTGTCGCCGGAAGTCGTCAATGGAGAAGTCGCCGCACGCGTGCGCTTCGAGGGCGCCAAGCCCGAGCACCTGCGCCAGAACCAGCGCCTGTCGGTGCGCATCCTGCTCGACCAGCGCGACAACGTGCTGACCGTCCAGCGCGGTTCGTTCGCGGACGAATCCGGCGGCCGTTACGCGTACGTCGTGCGCGACGGTATCGCGGTGAAGCAACCGATCCGGGTCGGCGCGAGTTCGATCGACAAGATCGAGATCCTGCAAGGCCTCGAGGAAGGCGATCGCATCGTGATTTCCGGTACCGACAGCTTCGGCGACGCCGCCCGTGTCGCGATCAGCAACTGATGACGGGAGACGAGAGACGAGAGACGGGAAACGGGAGACGGAAAGGACGCCTGCAACTCCCCGCCCTGATCCACAAGTTCCGATCCGATTCCCGATTACCGGCTACCAATACTCGT
>CAYWZC010000128.1:1823-7031 GCA_964462745.1 uncultured Rhodanobacteraceae bacterium | reverse complement strand
GCGCGCCGCGCGGACACGATCGGCACCTGCCATACCGCGTACTGCGGCGGGGTCTCGATCGCATCGATCATCGCGTCGAAATCCGCACGCACGTCGTCGTCCGCGCGACCGCTCGCCTGCGCGAGCGGTTCGACGTAGCCGTCGCGCCACGCGCGCAGGATGCCCGCGAAGGTCGCACGCGGCACGCGCAGGGTATCCACGATCACGTAGTCGATCGCGAGATCCCGATAGCCGCGCGCGGTGACCAGCGCCGGCGTATGGCGTCCGATGCGTCCGTCGCAGCCGATGCTTTCCAGGTACGGCAACACGGTATCGACCCAGAAACGGTCCGGATCGCGTGCGCCGCGCGGCATGCGTATCATGCCGTAGTCCTCGGACAACAGGTGCAGCCAGCCACCGGGCTTCAGCACGCGGGTCATCTCGTCGAGCGCAAGACCGAAGTCCGGCACCGCCTGCGACAGGTGCCGGCACACGACGAGATCGAAGTGCGCATCCGCGTGTTCCAGCGCGAATGCGTCGCCGGGTTCGTAGCGCACGCGGTCGGCGACGGCTTCGCTGTCGCGCCGCGCGATCGCGAGATTGCCTTCGAGGATGTCGATACCCGTGACCTGCGCGTCCGGATAGCGTGCGGCGAGGCGTCGCGTGATCTCGCCGGTGCCGCAGCCGAGGTCGAGAATGCGCAACGCGCCGGACAGTCCGTAGCGATCGAACAGCCGGCGCTCCTGCGGCCAGATCGCCTCGGCCTGGAACGCGAGGGTACGCGCCATCGATTCGTCGCCCATCTGGCGCGCCTGCGGATTGCGGTCGTGGCTCATCGGCGTAGTTCGGCGGAAAGCAGCGTCGCGAGCATAGCGCGCGGCGGTCGGGATGCGGGAGTCGGCTATGCTGTCGCACGTGACGACGAATCCGACCTTGCGCCGCGCCATCGTCCGCCTGCCTGGCGCCAACTTCGCCGACGGGCTGACGAATGCCGCGCCCGGCGCGCCCGACCTCGCGCGCGCGCTCGACCAGCACGCGGCGTATCGCGACGCGCTGGTTCGCTGCGGGCTCGAACTGACGATCCTGCCGGCCGATCCGGCGCACCCCGACGGGACCTTCGTCGAGGACGCGGCGGTTCTCGCGGCGGGCGCCGCGATGATCACGCGACCCGGCGCGCCGAGCCGCCGCGGCGAGATCGACGCGATCCGGGCTGCGCTCGCGGACCTCGACGTCGCCATGTCCACCATCGATCCGCCGGGCACGCTCGATGGCGGCGATGTCTGCGATACCGGGGAACACGTGTTCATCGGCATTTCGGAACGGACCAATGCGCACGGTGCCGCGCAACTCGCGGAATGGTTCGCGGCGTTCGGCAGGCAGGTATGGCAGGTGGACATCCGTGCGCTCGGCTCGATCCTGCACCTCAAGAGCGGCGTTGCCGAACTGGGCGACGGCTGCCTGCTGCTCATCGACGAACTGGCCGCGCAGCCAGCATTCGCGGCGTTCGATCGCATCGTGGTCGACGCCGACGAGGCGTATGCCGCGAACGCCGTGCGAATCAACGACCACGTACTGCTCGCGAGCGGCCATCCTCGGCTCGAGGAATGGCTCGCGCGCGCCGGTTATCGCACGCTTGCACTCGACATGAGCGAGTTCGCGAAAATGGACGGCGGCCTGAGCTGCCTTTCGCTGCGTTTCTGAGATGTCCGGCGGTTTGCGTCGGCGCTGTGCTGCTACACTGCGGCCCTCCCACCGATCCTGCGCTCGAGCCCATGCCCGACCCAGCCGACCGCCTGTTCCCATTGCCCGGCATGCACGTCCTGCTCGGCGACGAACTGCGGCTCGCTTCGGAACATGCGCTGCGCCAGCCCGTGGGGCGCGCGTTGTTGTTGCATCCGCACGGCAACTCGCCGGCAGTGGGTCTGCACGGTTTGCGCGGCACGCATGTGCATTGCGAAGGCGACCGGCTCGATGGCGACGTGCGATGTTCCGCGCATGCACTGCCGTTCGAGGATGACGCATTCCGCCTCGTCGTCGCGCAACACGTGGCCGACAACCTGCCGGAGGCGACGCGCCTGGTCGGGGAACTGGCACGGGTACTCGCGGCCGGCGGCGAATTGCTGTGGTTCGGCCTCAACCCTTGGAACGCGCGCAGCCTGTCGCAGCGCCTGCCGCGCGCCGGCGATCCGGGTCACGCGCCGCTGGGCGCGCGCCGGTTGCGCGTGCTGCTCGAACGCGCGGGCCTCGGCGCGTTCCGGGTACGCGGCCTCGGTGGAATCTGGTCGCAGGCGGTAGTCGATCGCGGACCGCGCTGGCTCGACCCGTTGCGCGGCGCCTACCTGCTGGTCGCACACAAGCAGGTCGTGACCCCGCTGCGCGTACCTTCGCGCACGGCAGCCCGCAGGCTGCGCGGTGCGCCGCAATTCGCCGGTACCCCGAGCCGGCGCGCCTGCGCATGAGCGAGACGCCCGAGGTGGAACTGTTCACCGATGGTGCGTGCCTCGGCAATCCCGGCCCGGGCGGCTGGGGTGCGTTGCTGCGTTTCGGGGCGCTGGAAAAGGAACTGTCCGGCCACTCCGTGCACACGACCAACAACCGCATGGAGCTCATGGCCGCGATCTCGGGCCTGGAGGCACTGACCCGACCGTGCCGGGTCACGATCACGACCGATTCCCAGTACGTGCAGCGCGGGGTCGAGGAATGGCTCGACCGCTGGAAGGCGAATGGCTGGCGCACCGGCGCACGCGAACCGGTCAAGAATCGCGACCTGTGGGAACGCCTTTCGGACGCGCTCGAGCGCCACGAGGTGCGCTGGCAATGGGTGCGCGGCCACGCCGGGCACGTCGAGAACGAACGCGTGGACGTGCTCGCGCGCAACGCGGCGCTGGTCGCGCGGCAACGCCCGGAGGCGCGATGAGGCAGATCGTGCTCGATACCGAGACGACTGGCCTCGAAGTCCACAAGGGGCATCGGGTCATCGAGATCGGTTGCGTCGAACTCAGTGCGCGGCGTCCGAGCGGGCGGACGTTCCACCGGTACTTGAACCCGGAGCGGCGCGTCGACGACGGTGCGTTCGCGGTGCACGGGATCAGCGACGATTTCCTGCGCGACAAGCCGCGCTTCGCCGACATCGCGGAGGAGTTCCTCGAGTTCGTCGGCGACGCGGAGATCATCGCCCACAACGCGACGTTCGACATCGGTTTTTTGGAAGCGGAGCTCGAGGCCGCGGGACATGCGCGCGGAATCCTGCGCGAACGGGCCAGCGTGCTCGACACCCTCGCCCTCGCACGCGAGAAGTTCCCGGGCCAGCGCAACAGCCTCGACGCGTTGTGCCGCCGGCTCGGCGTCGATGCGAGCCAGCGCGAACTGCACGGCGCGCTGCTCGATGCGCAGTTGCTGGCCGAGGTCTATCTCGCGATGACCGCGGGGCAGGGCGATCTCGCCCTGGCGGGCAGCGAGCCGGTGGAACCGGCGATCGGCGGCGCGCGTGTCGTATCGACCCTGCATGTACGCGTGGTCCGCGCGGATACCGTGGAACTCGCCGCGCATGCGCGACGCCTCGCACAGATCGCCGAGGTCAGTGCGGAGGGGTGCATCTGGCTTCGCGAGGAGCCGGCGAATACCCCCGAGGGATCTGCCATCGCGGCCGCCACCGGTGCATAATGGGCGGGAATGTCGCGGCAGACGCCGCGGCCGGGTGTACGGGAGGGTATGCCGATGATTCGGTTGCGGTTCGTGGCGGGAATCGTGTGCGCGCTGGGGTTGGTGTCGATTGCGACCGGGGCGATGGCGGCATCGGCCGTCGCGGCGGTCGATGCGCACAAGCACCTCGGCGTCGCCAGTTGCAGCAACAGCGTGTGCCACGGCGCGTCGCAGCCGTTCCGCGACTCGCACATCCTGCAGAACGAGTTCGCGGTCTGGCAGGAGTTCGATCCGCACGCGCGCTCGTACCAGACCCTCGCGACGCCGGAGTCGCAGGCGATCGCGCGCAAGCTCGGCCTCGGCGACGCGACGACCGCGAAAGTCTGCCTCGACTGTCATACCGACAACATTGCGTCGGATCGGCGCGGCGAGCGCTTCCAGATCACCGACGGCGTGGGTTGCGAATCCTGCCACGGCGGTGCGGAACTGTGGCTCAACTCGCATGCGGACGCCTCGGTGGCGCACGCGGACAATCTTGCCAAGGGCATGTATCCGACCGACCAGCCGATCGCGCGCGCGGAACTGTGCCTGTCCTGCCACATGGGCGAGAAGGACCGCATGATCACCCACCGGATCATGGGCGCCGGCCATCCGCGGCTGTCCTTCGAACTGGACACGTTCACCTGGCTGCATCCGCACTACAAGATCAGCGACTCGTGGATCGAGCGCAAGGGACAGTGGAACGGGGTACGCGACTGGGCTGTCGGCCAGGGCGTCGCGGCCCGCAACCTGCTCGACCTGCTCGTGGATCCGGCCACCGGCTGGCAGGGCATCTTCCCGGAATTGGTGTTGTTCGACTGCCATGCCTGCCACCGGCTCATGAACGGCAAGCAGTGGGGGCCGCGCCAGGGTACCGGTCTCGGGCCCGGCGTGGTGCGCCTCAATGACGCGAACCTCGTGATGTTCCGGCACGTGCTCGCGCCGGTCGATCCGGGCGCGGCGGAAACGGTGCGCGACCAGACCCGCGCGCTGCACCGCGCGACCACGCAGAGCCGCGATGCAACCTTCGCCGCCGCGCGGCGCCTGCGCGCGACACTGGACGCGTTGCTGCCCAGGGTCGCCGCGTTCGACTACGGCCCGGCCGACCTCGACACGATCCTCGCGAGCATCGGCGCGGATGCGAAGCGCGGTGAATACCGCGATTACGCGGCCGCCGAACAGGTTGCGATGGGTGCGCAGTCGATGGTCGTCGCGTTCGAGAATGCCGGCAAGCTCGAAGCGGACCAGGCCGCCAGCCTGCATGCGAAGCTCGATGCGCTGTACGCAACGCTCAAGGACGAGAACAACTATTCGATGAAGCGCTTCGACGCCGCGCTCGCGAGCCTGCGCGCGAACGCACCCTGATCGCGGCGTCGCCAATCGAGCCCATCGAAGCGGCGCGTGCCGGACGCGCCGCGTGCAACGTTGAACCCGGTTCCCGCACCGCAGGAACCGGCTTCAGCCGTGATGCCCTTGCCGCAGCGAATCCGTGTAGGAACCGGCTTCAGCCGTGATGCCGTTGCCGCAGCGCTACATCAAAGCCAGAAG
>CAYWZC010000128.1:0-1723 GCA_964462745.1 uncultured Rhodanobacteraceae bacterium | reverse complement strand
AGGAACCGGCTTCAGCCGTGATGCCGTTGCCGCAGCGCTACATCAAAGCCAGAAGTATCGCAGCTGAAGCTTGCTCCTACGCAACCCGGTTGGAACCCCTTGGAACCCGTGTAGGAACCGGCTTCAGCCGTGATGCTGTTATCGCGAGGCGCGAAAGGCATCGCAGCTGAAGCTTGCTCCTACGCAACGCGATTGGAACCCCTTGGAACCCCTGTAGGAACCGGCTTCCGCCGTGATGCTGTTATCGCGAGGCGCGAAAAGCATCGCAGCTGAAGCTTGCTCCTACGCAACCCGGTTGGAACCCCTTGGAATCCCTGTAGGAACCGGCTTCAGCCGTGATGCTGTTATCGCGGCGCGCCAAAAGCATCGCAGCTGAAGCTTGCTCCTACAGAGATGTCCTGATTGCAGGGCGCGAAAACACGCACGCCACGCCCGCGCAGCCCGGAGCGCGCTCAGATCGCGCGCACGAGGATCACGGTCACGTTGTCCGAACCGCCGCCGTCGAGTGCGGCGAGGATCAGGTGATCGACGCTTTCCTGTGCGGAAAGGTCCTCGCGGCCGAGCACCGCGGCGATCGCGTCCTCGCCGACTTCCTCGGTCAGCCCGTCGCTGCACAGCAGGAACTGCATGCCGCGGGTGAAATCGCCGGTCACGCTCTCGACCCGCAGCGATTGCGGATCGGTGACGCCGAGCGCCTGGGTCACGACGTTGCGATGCGGGTGGTTGCGCGCCTGTTCCCAGGTGATCGCACCCTGTGCGATGAGCTCCTGCACGTAGGAGTGGTCCTGCGACAGTTGCTTGAGGCCCGCATTCCAGAGGTACACGCGGCTGTCGCCGACCCAGCCGATCTCGAACTGGTTGCCGTTGCGCACCTGCAGTGCTGCGATGGTCGTGCCCATCGGCAAGGCCTCGGTGCGGCGGTTGGAGTGGCGGATGATTTCCTCGTCCGCGCGCTGGATCGCCTCGGTCAGGGTGGCGCCGCGCTTGATCTCCTGCACGATCGTGTCGCGCGCGAGGGCGCTCGCGACTTCACCGTGTTCGTGGCCGCCCATGCCGTCCGCGACCAGCCACAGGTTGAGATCGGCATCCGCGTAGTAGGTGTCTTCGTTGTGCTCGCGACGCAAGCCGGTATGGGTGCTGTGGCCGAACTCGATCATGCGCGGCTGCGATCCTTTTCGGTCGGGCAACCGGTTCCCAGCGTCCGCGGCCCGAAACACGCGAAACGCCCCTCCGCGCATAGCATGCCGCGCGCCTCGTGTCCGGCGCAAGCGCTTTCGCGCGGCACGCATCCCGTGCCGCCGGTCATGGCGCGCGCGTGATGCTCTCCGCCAAGCTGCGTCCGCCAGCCGGTGCGCGAGCGCGGGCCAGCGCCGCGCGCCATGCGGACGTGTGCATCACGGGTGGAAGTTGCGCCTGCAAGCCGGGCCGCGGCACAGTCCTGGTTCGCCCAGGGCACGGCACGCCCGGCAACGAGCGCAGCGCGCGGCGGCGGTCCAACGCGCGGCGGCGGTCCAAGGATTCTCGCGTCATTCGTCGCGGCGCGGTTGTCCGCACCGGGCCGAATGTCTATACTGCGCGCCCCTCGGGCCGGAGTAGCTCAGCTGGTAGAGCAACGCATTCGTAATGCGTGGGTCGGGGGTTCGATTCCCTTCTCCGGCACCATCGGGCGGTTAGCTCAGCGGTAGAGCACTGCCTTCACACGGCAGGGGTCACTGGTTCGATC
>CAYWZC010000127.1:0-7057 GCA_964462745.1 uncultured Rhodanobacteraceae bacterium | reverse complement strand
ATGGTTCGCATGCGTTGTTCGCGACCGAGGCGCTGGTCAACCAGGCGTTCGTCGATCGCTACCTCGGCGGCGGCAACGCGGTCGGCGAGCAGATCGAGGTGTTCGACGGTTCGGCCAAGACCATCGTCGGCGTGATCGGCAGCGTGCACCAGGCGGGTCCGGCGCGCGAGGTGCCGGCCGAAGTCTATTTCCCCGTGCGCAGCGGACCGGGCGGCGATCTCGCGCTCGCGCTCAAGGTGCGCGGCGACGCGATGGCGTTCGCCGAACCGCTGCGCCGCGCGATGCGCGAGGTCGCCGCGGATGCGCCGCTGTTCGAGGTACGTCCGCTCGTCGAGGTGACCCGGGAGCCGACGCGGCTGCGCCGTTTCAACATGGTCCTGATGAACGTGTTCGCGGGCGTCGCGCTCGCGCTCGCCGCGATCGGCCTGTACGGCGTCCTCGCGTACGCGACCGCACGACGCCAGCGCGAAATCGGCTTGCGCCAGGCGCTCGGCGCGCGCCGCGCCGATATCGGCCGGCTGGTGCTCGGTGCGGGCCTGCGCATGCTGTTGCCCGGGATCGCGCTCGGCCTGCTCGGCGCGCTGGCGCTCGGTCGCGTCATCGCATCGCAGTTGTACGGGGTCGGCGGCGCCGATCCGCTCGTGCTCGGCGCCGTCGTGGCCGTGTTGTCGCTGGTCGCGCTCGCTGCCTGCGCGCTCCCGACCGTGCGCGCCACACGCGTCGCACCGATCGAGGCGTTGCGCGATGAGTGATCACACGACCCGACTGCACGATCAGGGGAAATCACGATGTTCGACGCGCTGATCCACGATGCCCGCCATGCCGTGCGGCGCCTGCGCCGCGCACCCGGATTCGCGGTTGCGTCGGTCGTCATGCTCGCGCTCGGAATCGGTCTCGGGGTCGCGATGTTCTGCACCGTGAGTGGCGTCCTGCTGCGTGGCCTGCCATTTCCCGACGCCGACCGGCTCGTGATGCTCGACGCGAACAGTGCCAGCCAGCGCATGACCGGGGCCAGGCTCAGCGTTGCCGAAGCCGAACGGATTGGCGCCGGCACCAGCGGTTTCGACAGCCTGGCCTGGTTCACCTACTGGACCGACACGATCCAGCTCGGCGACCAGCGGCCGCATGACATCACGACCCAGAAAGTCAGCGCCGATTTCTTTGCGACGTTGGGATTGCGCCCCTTGCTCGGCCGCACCCTCGATAGCGAGGATATCCGCTTGGCGCGGCCGCTTGCGGTGCTGTCGTTTGCAGCATGGCAGCGCGAGTTCGGCGGCGATCCCGGCGTGATCGGGCAGCGTATCGCGCTGATCAATGCCGAACCGGTGGAGATCATCGGCGTGATGCCCGCGGCCATGTCGGTGTTTTCCGGCGATACCGATCTGTGGCGTGTGTTGTCGGACCAGGATCTGCCGCGCGAGGGCGCGCAGCGGTTCAACCAGCGCTTCCTGCTCGCGGTCGGACGGTTGCATGAAGGCGTGTCCCTGCGCCAAGCGGGTGCCGCGCTGGATGCCCAGTCCGCTGCGCTGCGCGAGACACGCGGCCTCGATCAATCGGACTGGCGGCTGACGCCGCAGCGCCTGCTCGACACGATCATAGGCGACACCCGTGTCGCGCTGTGGGGCGCGTTTGCGCTGGCGGTGCTCGTCCTGCTGATTGGCGCCGCGAACGTGGCGATCCTGCTCGACGGACGCCAGACCGCGCGACGCCACGAGCAGGCCATCCTGCAAGCGGTCGGCGCAAGCCGGGCGCGGGTGCGGCGCGGGCTGGTGCTGGAATTGCTGCTGATCGCAGGCGTCGCCTCCGCATTGGGCATCGCGGTCGCCCGGTTCGGCATCGGCCTGCTGCGCGAACTTGCGCGCACCAGTGTGCCGCGCGTCGATGGGATCGCGATGGATTGGAGCATGGTCGCGTTCGCGCTGCTGCTCGGCGTCGCGGCGCCCGCGATCGCGCTCGTCGCGGGGTCGTTGCGCGTGCGCGGCGAGCCGATCGATGCGATCCGTGGCGCCGGCAAGGGGTTGCTCGGCAATCGCGGCCAACGCCGCGCACTGCCCGCGTTCGCGATGGCGTTGTCGACCCTCGGCCTGGTCGCCGCGCTCGGTCTCGGAGTGGGATTGTGGCAAATGCAGCGCGTCGATCCGGGCTATCGCGCGCACGACGTGCAGGCACTGCAGCTTTTCAGCGTGGAGCGTAGGACGCAGTGGGCCCCGTTCGGCCAGCAGATGCTGGAGCGTCTCGGTGCACTGCCGGGTGCGCGGGCGGTGGCCCTGACCAGCAGCGCGCCGTTGTCCCACATCGGCCCGAACACGATCGACATGCGGGTCGCTGGTCGGCCGGACGCGGAACCGATGCAGGTCGCGTTCCGGCGCGTATCAGCGAACTACCGCGCGCTGCTCGACATCCCGTTGCTGGCCGGGCGGGACTTCTCGGCCGCCGATCGCGACGGTGGTGAAGCGGTCGCGATCGTCAATCGCAGTTTCGCACGCCGCGTATTCGGTGCTGGCACGCCGCTCGGCCACCAGGTCGACTTGCCGCTGGATCGTGGCGAATCCGTATCGGTACGCATCGTCGGGGTCGTCGACGACATCCGCAACGACGGTCTGCGCGCGCCGCCGGCGCCCGAAATTCTCGTGCCGTTCGCGCAGTTCCCGAGCGTTGCGATGACCTTCCTCGTGCGCAGCGATCCGGGCCTGACCCGCATCGACACGCAGATGGCCGACGTGCTCGCCGCGGTCGATCCGCAGCAGACGATCACGCGCCAGTACGCGCTCGCCGACGAGCTCGCGGGCGAACTGCGCCCGATCCGCTTCTTTGCGCGTACGGTCGGAGCGTTCGCGTTCGCGGCGCTGTTGCTTGCCGTGCTCGGCGTCTACGCGGTGGCATCGCTGCAGCAACAACGCCGGGTCGGTGAGTTCGGCCTGCGCCTCGCGATCGGCGCCGCTCCGGCCGCGCTCGCACGCACGATCCTGCGCGACAGCCTCAAGGCAAGTGCGGTGGGCGTGCTTGCCGGACTCGCCCTCGCGTGGCTCATGTTGAGTCTGGTCCAGACCCGGATCCTCGGCATCGAGAAGCTGGATCAACCGATGCTGCTCGCGGGCGGTCTGGTCGCGATGACGATCGCTGCGCTGGCTGCCGCCCTGTTGCCGGCGCTGCGCGCCGCGCGCATCGCACCGATCGAGGCGCTGCGCAATGAGTAAGTATTGGCACGATCCATTGGCTGTTATGGGAGGGATTTCAGTCCCGATGTTCTCAACTGTCGCGCGCTGAACACCATCCCCACCCAAACCCTCCCCTTGAAGGGGAGGGCTTGCAAGCGTCGCGTTGCAATCGAACCGGAGAAGAATCGCCATGAATGCCATCGCCCATGAACTTCGCGACGCGGCGCGCACGATCGCCGCGCAACCTGCGTTCTCCGCGCTCGTCGTCGGCGTGCTCGCTGCGGGCATCGCCTGCGTGCTGTTCATGCTGGTGGTGCTGAACGGCCTCGTGTACCGGCCGCTGCCTTTCCCGGCGCCGGAGCAATTGCTGCACCTCGGGCTCGCGGATTCGCAGGATGCCGATGACCTCGATGACGTGTCCGGCCACGATCTCGCGGCGTGGCGCGAACGCCTCGCCGGTCTCGCCGAGATTGGCGGCTATCAGCAGATGACGGTGAACCTCGGCGACGCAACCGGCACGGAGCGCTACTCCGGCGCGCGCGTGACGACCAATCTGTTCGACTTGCTCGGGAGCGCCGTGCGACTCGGCCGCGGCTTCACCGACGCCGATGGCGAGCCCGGCGCGGCGCCGACCGTATTGCTGTCCGACGCGTTGTGGCGCAATCGCTTCAACGCCGATCCGGCGATCATCGGCACCAGCGTGCGGATCAACGCGCATCCGGCGAACGTGGTCGGCGTGATGCCGCCGGATTTCAGTTTCCCGTTCAAGGAAAGCATCTGGCTGCCGGCGACGATCGATGCCCATGCGGCGCGCGACGAAAGCGGTTCGTGGTCGCTCGTCGCCCGGCGCGGCGCGACCGTCCAACTGGCTGCGATCCGTGCCGCGCTGTCCGGCTGGGAAGCCGACGCGCGTCGTGAAGCACCGCGCTACTTCGAGGACCTGACCACGGGCGTGGAGCCGTTGTCGTTCCTGTTCGTCAGCCACATTGCGCGGACGATCTTCAACGTCATGTTGCTCGCGGTCCTTCTGGTGTTGCTGGTGGCGTGCGCAAACGCGGCTAACCTGATGCTGACCCGAACCCTCGGCCGGCGCCAGGAACTCGCGGTGCGCGCCGCGCTCGGCGCGAGCCGCGGCCGGCTGATGTTGCACCTGGTGTGCCAGAGCCTGTTGCTGGCGATGATTGCGACCGCGATCGCGCTGCCGCTCGGCTGGCTCGGCGCGCACTGGGTGGATCTGAGCTTCCGCTCCGCCGAGGAAGGACCGCCGCACTGGATGCGCTTCGACCTCGACGCGACCATGGTCGGCTTCGCGGTTCTCGCGGCGATCGGGACCGGTCTCCTGACCGGCCTGCTGCCCGCGCTGCGTGCCGGAAGCGAAGTCAATGCGGCGTTGCGCGACGACAGCCGCGCGGTCGCCGGGGGCGCATTCGCACGCGTCAGCCGCGGACTCGTGATCGCGGAAATCGCGTTGTCGTGCGTGTTGCTGGTTTCGGCCGGGGTCATGGTGCGCGGCATCGGGGGTCTTCAGAACGATGACTTCGGCATCCAGCCGAAAGGTTTGTTGAGCGCGCGGGTGGGCCTGCCGGAAACACGCTACGCCACCGAAAAGGCACAGGTTGCGTTGTTCGAGCGCCTTGCCGAAAGGCTGCGCACCGAACCCGATGTCGTCGATGCCGCTGTCGGCACGACCCTGCCCGGACTGCTGTCGGATCGTGAGGACGTAGTGCCGGCCGGTGCCACGCCGGACGACCCGCGGACGACCGTGTATTCGGGGTCGATTGACGATCACTTCGCCGCGACCTACGAGCTGACGCTCGAGAAGGGCCGTTACTTCGACGCGCGTGATCGTGCCGACACGACGCGGGTCGCGATCGTCGATCGCACGTTTGCCGAACGTTTTGGCGATGGCGGACCGGTACTCGACCGCCGCTTCACCGTGGATCCAGATGACGAGACGCCGTTCGACGTCACCGTGGTCGGCATCGTGAGTCGCCTGCAACTCGACGACCTCGACGATCCGACCCGACCCGCGATGCTTTTTCCATTCCGCCAGCAACCGGAACGCTTCGCGAGCGTCGCGGTGCGCACGCGCGGCGAACCGACCGCGTTCGCGCAGCGTCTGGTCGAGATCGTGCGTGAAGTCGAACCGGACGCGCCGGCCTATTGGGTACGACCGTACGAAGCGGTGATCCACGAGGCGATCTTCGCCCAGGTAGTTCTGTCCCGGATGTTTACCGCATTCGGCCTGATTTCGTTGTTCCTCGCCGCGGCGGGGCTGTATGGCGTCCTCTCGTTCAGCGTGCGCCAGCGCACCCGCGAAATCGGCGTGCGGCGCGCGCTCGGCGCACCGGCAGCGCGGTTGTTGCGCGGCCTGCTCGGCCGCGGCGTCGGCCAGATCAGTATCGGTCTCGCCATCGGCCTCGCACTGGCCTGGCCATTCGCGACCTTGCTGGTCGGCTCGTTGAAGGGTTTCGATCCGGCCGATCCCTGGGTTTACATGCTCGTGCTCGGCGCGCTCGCTGCGGTCGCGCTGGTCGCGATCCTGGTTCCGGCGCGGCGTGCGCTGCGCATCGATCCGCTCATTGCGTTGCGTCATGAATAAGGAGTCCGCCCGATGATCCGCGACATCAGGTTTGCCCTGCGCGCGCTCGCGCGCAGCCCGGTGTTCACCAGTGTGTCGGTGCTGATGCTCGGCGTCGGCATCGGGCTTGCGATCTTCATGTTCGGCGCGATCAACGTGTATGCGCTCAAGCCGCTGCCGTTTCCCGAGCCGGATCGGCTCGTGCATGTCTGTTACACGGACAGCGAGACCGGCCAGCGCAACCTGTTCATGCCGCTCGACGACTGGCTCGACCTGCGCGAACGCCAGACCAGCCTCGCATCGCTGGCCGGCTACACGACCGGCACGATGAACCTCGGCGGCATCGACGGGCCGGCCGAACGCCTGTCCGGCGCGTGGGTCAGCACCGATGCATTCGCGACGCTCGGCGTGCAGCCGCGACTCGGGCGCAACTTCTCCGCGGCCGATGCGCAGGCCGGCGCCGCGCCGGTCGCGCTGATTGGCACGCGCGTGTGGCAGTTGCGCTTCAACGCGGCGCCGGACGTGGTCGGCCGCAGCATCCGCATCAACGGCACGCCGACCACGATCGTCGGCGTGATGCCCGAGCGTTTCGCCTTCCCGGTCGCCGAGTCGATCTGGTTGCCGCTGTCGACCGATCGCACGTTCGCGGCCGGAGACGAGGCGCCGGTGGTCGGCGGGTTCGGTCGCCTGCCCGAGGGCGGTTCGATCGCGCAGGCACGCAGCGATTTCGCCGGCCTCGTCCGCGTGCTCGCGACCGAGCGCAGCGAGCCGCTGCGTGGCGACGCGGCCAAGCTGGTGCCGTTCGCCGAACATTTCATCCCGGCCGAAATGCGCGCGGCCAATCGCACGATGTTCGTCGCGGTGCTGCTGGTCCTGCTGATCGCGTGCGCGAACGTCGCGAGCCTCGTGCTCGCGCGCTTCGCGACACGCGCGCGGGAGCTCGCGGTGCGCTCGGCACTCGGCGCGGGCCGCCGACGCCTGATCGTGCAGGTGCTCGCGGAAACCCTGTGCATCGCGATCGTCGCGACTGCGCTCGGCTGGGCCGGCGCCACGATCGGCGGCCGCGTGATGGAGAACATCATGGCGGATACGCCGATGGAGTCGCCGTACTGGATCGACTACGCGACCGATATCCGCGACGTGCTGTTCGCGGCCGGCATCGCGCTGGTCGCGGCGCTCGCGGCGGGCCTCGTGCCCGCGTTGCGCGCCGGCCGCGTCGACGTGCAGGCGGTCCTGCGCCAGGGGGGCGGCATCGGCGAGCGTGGTCGCCTCGCGCGCTTCCTCGTCGCCGGCGAGGTCGCGTTGTGCATGGTCCTGC
>CAYWZC010000126.1:0-7061 GCA_964462745.1 uncultured Rhodanobacteraceae bacterium | reverse complement strand
CGCCCGCATTGACCGTCTGCGGCGTGTCGGGCGCGATGAAACCGCCGGGACCGGCTTCGGGCACGACCGTCCACGTCACCTCGGGTTCGTAGAAGTACCCCGCCCCCTGGTAGCCGAGCGCGCGTACCGCACCGACGAGGAAGCTGTCACCCCGGGCTGCAACCATCCAGCCGTACTGGTTCATCGCACCGCCGTCGCTGGCGGTGAACTTCTGCGTCTCGGTCCAGCTCCCGCCCGTTTCGGTGAACACGTAGGCCGAGCCGCGCCAATTCTGGCCGTCGATGCGTGCGTACGGAGCGCCGACGATGGCGCGATCGCCATCGAGCGCGACCGAGGAACCGAACTGCTCGGCTCCGGCCGCGTCGCCCGCGGTCAATTTCTGGCTTTCGGTCCACACGCCGCCGGATTCGCGGAATACATAGACGGCACCGTGACCGGAGATGTTCGGATCGTCATCGATGTCGGCGAGCCGTGCACCGATCAGCGCAGTGCCGCCGTCGATCGCCACCGATGATCCGAAGTAGAAGTAGTCGGAGCCCGATGGCCCGTCACTCGCGACGAGCTTCTGGGTTTCGGTCCAGTTCGTACCCGCGCCGTTGAACACGTAGGCCGCGCCCTGGTTGCCATTGCCGTCCACGCTGGCGCCGTTCGCGCCGATGATCGCGGTGTCGCCGTCGAGCGCCATGAACAGGCCGAACTGGTCGCCCGACGCGGCGTCGCTCGCGGTCAGTTTCGCGGTCTGGCTCCAGGTACCGCCCGAGCGCGTGAACACGTAGACCTTGCCCGCGCCCGGCGTGGTGCCGGCGGCGGCGACATGGCTGGCCGCGAGCAGGGTGTCGCCGTCGATCGCAACCGAAACACTGAACCGGTCGTACGCGACACTGTCGTCGCCGACGAGCTTCTGGGTTTCCGTCCAGACGCCATCGGATTCGGTGAACACGTAAGCCGCGCCGCTGCGCTGCACGCCGTTGACCGTGGCTTCGCTGCCGATGACCGCCGTCGAGCCGTCGATCGCCACCGAGGTGCCGAACGCGGTTCCCGCGGTTCCGTCGCTCGCGACGAGTTTCTGGGTCTCGATCCAGACGCCATCCGTCCGCTTGAAGACGTAGACGGCGCCGCGAGCGAAATCGCCTTCGATCGCGGTCTGGAACGCACCCAGCAGGGCCCAGTCCCCGTCCATCGCAACCGACCAGCCGAGCTGGTCGCCGGACACGCCGTCGCTCGCGGTCACCTTCTGCTCGATCCACGCGGTCGCGCCCGCCGGCGCCGGACCGCGGGTTCCGGTCGCCTGCGCCGCCGACGCGAGGTCCGCCGGCATGCGGTCGGCGTGGATGGCCGCCGCCGCGACATCGCCCGCGACGCGCGTCGCGGCCTGGTCGGCGTAGGCCGGGCCGGAGCCGGCGGCAAGGAGGACAAGGACGAAGGACAGGACTTTCATCGGAACTCCCCGACTGGAACGCAGGATCCCCAGTGTCGGCGCCGAGTTCGCGGATCGTCAAGGGCAATTCGCGGTTGATTTTATTCATGACAGATAATTGTCACGATTTTGGCCTTCACGCGACGCACGCGCGGGCCGGCCTCAGGGCGCCTCCTCGTCGTCGCCGGTCGTGCCCGACAGGCGCAACGCCGCGAGCCAGCCGAGCTGGAACCGCGTCCGCGCTTCGAGCGCCTTCATGGTCTCGACGACGCGGCGGTTCAGCGTGCTGGCCGATACGCCGAGTTCGTGCGCGATTGCCTTGTCCTGCAGGCCCGCGGCCATGAGGGTCACGAGCTCATGGGCGTCCTCGCGAAGTTGCGCCTCGGGCTTGTCGATGCGGACCCCGCCGCCACGCGGAAACGCGATCGGCGCCGCGCGCTCCCAGAGCAGTTCGAACAACGCATGCAGCGCATCGAGGAGGGCCGAGGACCGGAGCAGCAGGGACGGCGTGCCGGAATCATCGAGGTTCAACGGAATGAATGCCGCACGACGATCCGCGAGCACCATCTTGAACGGCAACTCGGGTAGCACGCGCACGTTCTCGCCGGCTCGCATGTCGCTGCGGATGCCCTTGACCGCACCGGGCAAGGTGAGGATTTCCGCATCGACGATGCTGCGGTAGCGCACTCCGCGTGCCTGCGCTTCGCGTTGCGCGCGCTGACCCTGCTCGCTGGGTTGATCCAACCGCGAGATCAACAGCGGCAGCCGCACGAGGGCAACGACCTCCTCTTGCGCGACCCGGTTGATCTGCTCGTTGATCTGGCGCTCGGCTTCATGGCTGGTCACTACTTCGACCACCTGTTCCTGCTCGCCGCCACGCTGCGCGGCCACCAGTTCCTGCAACTCGCGGCCGAGCGCTCGCGCGCGCTGGATGTCCTCCTCGCGGCGCAGGGCCAGCGCCTCGATCGCGACATGCGGGGACGCGGGAACGTAGCGCCGCGGGCGCTGCGGCGAATAGGTCGCGAGGCCCTTGACCTCGATCGCATCGAGCAGGCGCTGGGTCTTGCGCGGCGACAGGCGCAGCGCCTGGCCGACTTCCTGCACGGTCGCGCCCGGATGGGTCAACAACCAGCGGTAGGCACGTTCCTCGGCCTCGTCGATGTCGAGCACCGCGAACGCGCGGGTATCGGCCATGGCGTTCTGGCTGGCCATCGGAGATCCACCCCGCCTCTTCGGATAGGAAAAGGCAATGTGCCAATCGGACCGGGTCCTGTCGAGTCACGCTCGCTGGGCGAAGTTCGCCGGTTCACGGCTTTCGATCGGTCGAAGCCACGCCGCCAGCCGCCGTGACCGGCCGACTCTCACGCCCGCGCGAGCGCCCACGCGTCGACGCGGGCGACGCCGGCACGACGCAGGGTTTGCGCGCATTCGGCGAGGGTGGTGCCGGTGGTCATGACGTCGTCGACGATCGCGACGTGGGCGGGTAGTTCGGTGCCGGGCGGGAGTGCGAAAGCGCCATGCAGGTTGCGGCGACGCTCGGCCGCATCGAGGCCGGTCTGCGCCAGCGTCGAGCGAGTGCGCAGCAACGCGCGCGGATCGAGCGGGATGTCGAGCGCCGCGGCAAGCGGTCGCGCAAGCTCCAGCGCCTGGTTGTAACCGCGCTGGCGCAGGCGCACCGCGTGCAGCGGCACGCACACGATGAGATCCGGCCGCGCGAACGACGGTGACGCCCCCGCAGCGGTCGGGTCGGATGCAATCGCGTCCCGCGCGCGATCGACGAGCAACTCCGCGAGCACCTTGCCGGCGGCGAGGTCGGCGTGGAACTTGAAGCGGCTTTCGAGCAGGTCGAGCGGATGCGCGTAGCGGAACGGGACCCATGCGGCCGCGAACGGCGGCTCGCGCCTCACGCAGGCACCGCACAGCGGCGCGGGCGCTTCCAGCGCGATCGCGCAACGCGGGCAGCACACGGTATTGGGCACGAGATCGGCGGCGCAGCCCGCACACAGGTCGCGCCCGTGGGCCCCCGGCGCGGCGCACAGCACGCAGCGTGGCGGCAGCACGGCACGCAGCGCCCGATGCGCGGCGCTGTCAACCTTGCCGGTGCTCCTCAAGTTGACAGCCTCCGGTGGCCTGACCAGACTGCGCACTGTAGCAGCCTGTCGGACTTTGGTTGGCCGGGCTGCAAATCCGTCTGTGCGGTCCATATTTCCGCCGCTTCTTGGCCCATAGAACCACTATGGGCCGGCGAATCGTCGAAAATCTGTCCTCGCACAACCGGGTTTTCGCCTCGACCACCAAAGCCCGACAGGCTGCTAGCAGCGTGCGCTCGACTTCACGCTGGCATAGCAACCCGGGATGGCGCACCACAATCCGTCGTCCTGGTGAACCACTCCAACAGGAAATCCGCATGCCCGCCGCCATCCGTCACGACTGGACGCGCGAGGAAGTCCTCGCGATCCTCGACCTGCCGTTCGCCGACCTGCTCGCCCGCGCGCAAGGCGTGCATCGCGCGCATCATGATCCGAATGCGGTGCAGGTTTCGACCCTGCTGTCGATCAAGACCGGCGGCTGCCCGGAGGATTGCGCGTATTGCCCGCAGGCCGCGCGCTACGCGACCGGGGTCAAGGCGCAGAAGCTCATGGCGCTCGACGACGTGCTCGACAAGGCACGCGCGGCGAAGGCGGCCGGGGCGACGCGCTTCTGCATGGGCGCGGCATGGCGGTCGCCGAAGGACCGCGACATCCCGAAGATCGCCGAGATGGTCGGCGCGGTGCGCGCGCTCGGCATGGAAACCTGCGCGACGCTCGGCATGCTGAGCGCGAGCCAGGCGCGCGATCTGCGCGACGCGGGACTCGATTACTACAACCACAACCTCGATACCGCGCCGGAGAAGTACACCGACATCATCCACACGCGCGAGTACCGCGATCGCCTCGACACGCTCGAACACGTGCGCGACGCGGGGCTCAAGACCTGTTGCGGCGGCATCGTCGGCATGGGCGAGACGCGCGCCGAGCGTGCCGGTCTGCTGCACACGCTCGCGACCCTGCCCGCGCATCCGCAGTCGGTGCCGATCAACCGGCTCGTGCAGGTCGCGGGCACGCCACTCGCGGGCACCGCCGAACTCGACCCGGTCGAGTTCGTGCGCACGATTGCGGCCGCGCGCATCCTGATGCCGGCGTCGATGGTGCGCCTGTCGGCCGGCCGCGCGGAAATGAGCGACGAATTGCAGGCGCTGTGTTTCCTCGCCGGCGCGAACTCGATCTTCCACGGCGAAAAGCTGTTGACCACCGGCAATCCGGATGTCGAATCCGACCGGCGCCTGTTCGAGCGACTCGGCATCCACGCGATGCCGGTCGAACTCGAAGAATCCGCGGCACCGCCACGCACCGTGCATGCGGAGATCGTCGAGGCACTCGCCTGAACGCGGAGCCGTTCGCCGCCGCCATGCGTCCCGACCTGTTGCAGCGTCTCGCGCAGGCCCGCGCCGCGCGTGCGGAACACGACCTCGTGCGCCGCTTGCGCACGGTCGATTCCGCCGACGCCAGGCGGGTTTGCATCGACGGCAGGCACCTGCTCGATTTCGCGAGCAACGACTATCTCGGACTCAGCCAACATCCGGCGGTGCGCGATGCGCTCGTCGATGGCGCGCGCCGCTGGGGCGTCGGCGCGGGCGCGGCGCACCTGCTCGGTGGACATCGCGCTCCGCATGCCGCGCTGGAAGATGCGCTCGCCGAATGGACCGGGCGCGAGCGCGCATTGCTGTTCTCGACCGGCTACATGGCGAATCTCGGCGTGATGCAGGCGCTGCTCGCGCGCGGCGACGCGTGCATCGCGGACAAGCTCGACCACGCGAGCCTGCTCGACGCGGCGCGCATGACCGGCTGCGAACTGAAGCGCTACGTGCACGCCGATGTCGACAGCGCACGACGCCAACTCGATGCATTGCCCGATGCGGCGGCGCTGCTCGCGACCGACGGCGTGTTCAGCATGGACGGGGACGTCGCGCCGCTCGCGGACCTCGCGGCGCTGTGCCGCGAACAGGGCGCGAGCTTCCTGGTCGATGACGCACACGGCCTCGGCGTGCTCGGGCCGCGCGGCGCGGGCAGCCTCGCCGAAGCCGGGCTCGGCGAAGACGACGCGCCGATCCTCATGGCGACGCTCGGCAAGGCGCTCGGCGTCGCCGGCGCGTTCGTCGCGGGATCAGCCGCGCTCATCGACGGACTCGTGCAGTTCGCGCGCAGCCACGTGTACACGACCGCGATGCCGCCTGCGCTCGCCGCGGCGACGCTCGTGTCACTCGCGATCGCGCGCGACGACGATGCGCTGCGCACGACACTCGCCGAGCGCATCGCGCAATTCCGCGACGCGGCGCAACAACGCGGTATCCACCTTTTCGATTCGCGCACGCCGATCCAGCCCGTGCCGGTCGGCGACAGCGGTGCGGCGCTCGCCGCGGCCGCCCGGCTCGCGGAAGCCGGCTTCTTCGTACCCGCGATCCGTCCGCCGACCGTACCGCAAGGCAGTGCGCGACTGCGCGTGAGCCTTTCCGCCGCGCATTCGGCCGAAGACGTGGAACGCCTCGTCGAGGCACTCGCGACGGTGCTCGCATGATGCACGTCGAAACCCGTGGCCACGGTCCGGACCTCGTCCTGCTGCATGGCTGGGCGATGCACGGCGGTGTGCTCGCGTCGCTCGCCGATGCGCTCGCGGACGACTTCCGCATCCATGTCGTCGACCTGCCCGGGCATGGTTCCAGCCGCGAAGAGACACCGGGCGGGCTTGCGATCACCGCACGCCGGATTGCGGAACGGATCCCACCCGCGATCTGGCTCGGCTGGTCGCTCGGCGGCCTCGTCGCGTTGCGTGCCGCGCTCGACGTGCCGCAACGAGTGCGCGGGCTCGTGCTGATCGCCGCAAGCCCGCGTTTCGTGCGCGGACCGGACTGGCCGGACGGCGTCCCTCCCGAAGTCTTCGCGCAATTCGCGGAAGGACTCGATCGCGATTATCGCGCGACGATCGAACGCTTCCTCGCGCTCGAAACGCTCGGTTCGCCGCATGCGCAATCGGAACTGCGCGAACTCCGCGCGCAGGTGTTCGCGCGCGGCGAACCCGCGGCATCGGTACTGCACGAGGGACTCGCGACGCTCGACGCCACCGACCTGCGCGCCGACCTCGCGCGACTCGAATCGCCGAGCCTGTGGATCGCGGGGCGTCGCGACCGTCTCGTCAGCCCGCGCGCCATGCGGCGCGCTGCCGAACTCGCACCGCACGCGCGGTATCTCGAAATCAACGCCGGCCACGCGCCGTTCCTCGGTCACGCCGATGCCGTCGCGACCGCGATCCGGGAGTTCGTGCACGAGGTCGTCGTGCCGTGAGTGGGCGCCTCGACCCGTCGCACATCCGCCGCGCATTCGCACGCGCCGCGCACAGCTACGATGCACATGCGGTGTTGCAGGCCGAAGTCGGATCACGCCTGCGTGAACGCACCGAACTCCTGCAACAGCCGCCGCGGCGCGTGCTCGACGTCGGCGCCGGCACCGGACATGGCAGTGCCGCACTGCGTGAGCGTTACCCGGACGCGGACATCGTCGCGCTCGACATCGCCGCGCCGATGCTGCACGCGGCGCGCACGCGCAGCGGC
>CAYWZC010000125.1:0-7108 GCA_964462745.1 uncultured Rhodanobacteraceae bacterium | reverse complement strand
CATCGACGGGAGATGCGCAGTGGGAACTCGAACAAGCTTGATGGTCGCATTGGCGGCCCTTTGCGGCATGGCCGGGGCGGCGCCATCGTTTCGTCCGGCCACCGACGCTGAACGCCGTGCAGCGGGCTTCGACGATCCGCAAACGCGTGTCACGGTGCGCGAACACGATGCCGACGATGCAGGCGGCCCGCGCGCTCCGTCGGGCACCATTGGCGCGCGCTACCAGACCCGCATCGGCACCGCGTTCAGCGGGCGCACCGGCGATTTCGCGTTCAGCGGGGAGCCGCCGAGCATTTCCTGTGCGACCGGTACCACGGAAAGGTTCGCGACCGCGAACCTGGACCTGCCCGACCAAGCGGAAATTCGCCATCTCGACGTGTTCGGCTACGACAACTCGTCCGGCGAGAACCTGCGCGTGTTCCTGATTTCGTTGTGCCAGGGGACATTCGAAACCGGCGCGCCGGAATACCAGTTGCTCGGCGACACGGCTACCAATGGAACGCCTGGCGACACGGTCGTGACGCTCGACCTGTCCGGCGATCCGATCGTCGTGAACCGCTTTTCCTGCCAGTACCTTGCGCGCGTGAGCATGGGCACGACTACCGGCGGCGACTGCGTCGGTGGTGCGCTCTTCCTCGACAAGGTGCGCGTCGAGTACACCGCGCCCTGACCGGAGAAAAGAACATGCATTGCAACCCGGAACGCAAATCGGCCCTCGTGCGATCGCCGTCTTTCGCCATCGCCGTCGCGATTGCGGTCGCGGCGCCACTCGCGTCCGCCGGCATCCTCTACGGCATCGACTACCGCAGCTACAACGGCCGCTCGGGACACCCCGTCGACAGCGAACTCGAAGTCACCCGCACCGGATTCCTCGGCGCGTACTGCGCCGAGCCGGCCGAGGCGGGCGGGCGACGCATGGTCTACCCGCTCGACGTGCCCGACGGTTTCGAGATCTTCGGCGTGACCGCATGGGGCGAGGACAACTCGGCCGGCAACGATCTTGGCCTGCGCCTCATGGAGTCGTGCCAGCCATTCCTGGAAGGCGGGCTGCCTGTCACCGTACCGCTTGCGACGGCCTCGACCAGCGGCAGCGACGGCGAGTTCTCGCTGTTCCTGTTCGCCGACCAATACGTGGTGCAGAACGCCACCTGCGCCTATTGGCTGGAAGCGCGTTTTGCCGCGGACAACACGGCCTGCGACGGCCCCGACCTCGCGCTGACCCGCTTTCGCGTCCTGACCAACGACCCCGACGTGATCTTCCGCGACCACTTCGGACCCTGAGGGCATCCCGCATGAAACCTGCATCCTGTGTTCTGGTCGTCGCAGCGCTTGCCAGCCTGCCGGCGCTGGCCGAAACCCGTCGCGAACGCGTCACGGACCCGGCCGAACTCGTCGCATTCGGATTTGCCGCGGACGCAACCCGTGTCTGGCGCATCGTCGATGACGAACTCCCGCGCGAGCGTCCGACGGACGTCGATGGCGTTCCTGCCGGCCGTTCGTTCGCGATGACCGGCGACGACTTCCGCATGGCGTCGACCTCGGCCGACTACGGGACCGAGGGCTACGGATACCTGTACTGTCCGAGCGGCTCGGCGGTGCGCGTCGCATCGGCCACGGTGGACGTTCCGGCGGGTCATCGGCTCGCCTATCTCGATCTGTGGGGCACCGATGATTCCACTACCGAGGACCTGAGCGCATCCCTGATCGCAACCTGCCACACGTCCGACGCCGCGGGCTCGCCGAACAACTTCGTGCTCGCCGAAGTCGACTCGGCCGGCCTGTCCGGGGACTTCTTCCAGGACACCTTGATCCCGGAACATTTCGCGAATACGGAACAGTGCGCCTATGCAATCAACCTCGTGTTCGGCGACGGATTCTGCGAGGGAACCGATCTCATGCTGCAGAAGGTCCGGGTGAGCTGGAGCAACTGAGCAGGTGCAGGAACCGGCTGTAGGAACAAGCAGTTGGAGCCAGCTGTAGGAACAGGCTGTAGGAACAGGCTTCAGCCGTGATGCCCTGCATCTCGTACGGTATGGCGCGAAGAGCATCGCAGCTGAAGCTTGCTCCTGCGGTGGCGGAATAATGCGTTTCGGTTGCAGGAACCGACTACCGCCGTGACACCCCGCACGAAACCGGTGCCGCCCGCTTGCGCAAGCGGCACCGGGCAAGCGGATCAGTCGAGCACCTGCGCCTCGACTGGTACGACGCTCCGCAACCGATACCCAGGCGAGGCGTTCGGTACCGGCAACCAGGTCTCGGCGCCGGCGGCGTACAGCAGCACGCTGCGTCCCGCTTGCGTATCGTCATCGCCTTCCAGCGGATCCGCATGGATCGCAGCGAGGATGACTTCGTTGCCCGGCGCGGCCGGAATCCATGCGCTCGCGCGCTGGTTGCCATCGGCATCGGCCGCGACCACGCGCGCCCAGCTTGTCGCTCCAGCGGTGAAATGTTCGACGCGGAAGCCCGCGTCGGTCCGGAATGCAGCGCAGGAATCAACGCACGCGTCGGCGATCAACACGGTTTCGATCGATGCCGGCGCGGATTCGGGCCA
The DNA here is from genome assembly GCA_964462745.1 of uncultured Rhodanobacteraceae bacterium. Taxonomy (GTDB): domain Bacteria; phylum Pseudomonadota; class Gammaproteobacteria; order Xanthomonadales; family Rhodanobacteraceae; genus Dokdonella_A. Next base: position 4,557 of record CAYWZC010000125.1, on the reverse strand, counting down.
GGCCAGGCGGACCGCGCCGCCCGCATCGAGCCTCGTGCCTTGTACTTGCAACGGTGCTTCGGCCGCATCCAGGGAAACCGCTTCGAAGCCGTCGCTGAACACGACGATCTGGCTGGTTGCGGATGCTTCGTTGTCGTCGAGGTCCGGATCACCCGCGAAGATCGCTTCCACGCCGGTTTCGACCAGGCCATCGGCCGCGTCCGCGAACACCGTCGCGCTCAACAGCCAGGTCACGCTGTCCCCGGACGCGAGATGCAAGCCGGTTTCCGCAAGATCGCCCTGCCCGTTCGGCGTGCAGCCGCTGTCGCCGGGTTCGCTGCAAATCCACGTCGCGTTCGCGACATCGAGTCGATCCGACAGCGTGCTCGCGACCGCGACGCCATCGGCCGCATCCGGTCCGGCATTGGTTACGGTGATCAGGTAATCGACGAGTCCGCCGGCCTGCACCTGCGCGGGATCGACGCGGATGTCGACACCGATGTCGGCCGCTGCGGCGAGGTTGGTCAGGCCGAAGCCGACCGGCGCACCGAGTCCACCGGTCGCGGTTACCGTGTAGGTCCCCGCCTCGCCGTTCGCGGTCGCGGTGACGCCGGCCATGCCGTTCGCGTCGGTCGGCACCGAAGTGGCCGACAATTCCGCGCCCGGGCCGCTCGCCGGAGGCGTGAAGGTCACGCTGACGTTCGGTACCGGGTTGTTCCAGTCGTCGCGTACCTGGACCACGAGCGGCTCGGCGAACGCGGTTCCGGCGGTCGCGCTCTGGCCGTCTCCGCCGACCACCGCGAGCACGGTCGGCACGCCCGCCATGCCGGTCCCGGACAACTCGATCGTCGCATCCACGGCGGTGTTTGCAACCGTCACCACCTGGTCGAATTCGCCGAGCGCGGTCGGACTGAAGCTGTAGGCGAGCGTGCACGAGGCCGACGGTGCGAGATCGAACGGCGTCGCCGGGCAGTCTCCGCCGCCGCGCACGAACGGTTCCGCGACGTCGCTGATCGAGGTCACGGTGACCGGCGCGGTGCCGGTGCTGGTCACGGTGAACATCGCCGGTCCGGCCGTGATGCCGGCTGGCACCGGGCCGAAATCGAGCGATGCCGGATCGATCGCGAGACCGGGCGTTCCGGCGATCACGTCGAGGGTTACCGGCAAGATCGCGAGCGGCAGGAACGGATCGTTGCTCGCGAAGCACAGGTTGGCGGTGTACTGGCCGATGTCGAGGCCGGCCGCATCGAGCGTTGCGGTCAGGACTTCGGATCCGCCCGGCGCAACCGTGCCCGACGCGGGTGCCGCGGCAAGCCACCCGGGCAGGCTGCAATCCGTTGCATCGCCGCTTTCGGTGAGGTTCCAGTCCAGTGCGACGGTGCCGGGATTCGCGATCGTCACTTCGCGCGTGGTGCTCGAATCCTGCGCCAGTTCGACGCTGAGGCTATCGGGATCGAGGTCCAACGTCGCCGGTGCGAGTCCGGTGCCGGTCAGGGTCAACGCGACCGTCGCGCCGCTGTTCGTGATCGCGATCGCTTGTTCGAACGTGCCGGGCTCGTTCGCGATGTACAGGTAGTTGAGCGTGCACGACGCGGATGCGCCGAGTTCGAATGCCACGCCGAAGGGACAACTGCCGCCGGCGTACACGAATGGCATCGCGGGTCCGGGGATTGCGTCGATCTGGACCGGATCGGCGTCGGTGTTGGTCAGGGTCGCGGTCAGCGGCCCGACCACCGCGCCGGGCACAAGGACCGCGCCGAAGTCGAGCGTGTCCGGATCGACATCGATGAGCGCCGCGGGCGGACCTTCGAGGGGAAATACGTGCACGGCGCCCTGGTCGACCTGGCCGCCGACATCAGTGAGCCATGCGCCGACCAGCGCGGTATCGTCGGACACGGATACGGAATTGCCGAACTGGTCGTTGTCGGCCGCGTTCGCGGAAGCCAGCGTCGCGGTTTCGCTCCACGCGCCGCCGGCGCGCCGGAACACGTGCGCCGCGCCGACGTTGTCGTCGAACCAGGCGCCGATCACCGCGACGTCGCCGTCGAGTGCGGCCGAATTGCCGAATTCGGCGTTCGCGCTGCCCGCGGCGGCCGTGAGCCTGGCCTGCTCGCCCCAGATCGTGCCGGAGCGCTGATAGACGTAAGCGGCACCCTGGTGGTCGTTGGCGCCGATGTCGGCGTAGTTCGCACCAACCACGACGGTGTCGCCGGACGCGGCGACCGAACTGCCGAAGCGCGCGCCGGCTGCCGCATCGCTCGCGCCGAGCACGGCCTGCTCGACCCAGCTCGTGCCGCTGCGCGCGTAGACGTAGGCCGCGCCCTGAGCATCGTTGCCGCCCGGATCGGCGAACGCCGCACCCACCACCGCGATGTCGCCGGACAACGCGACCGCATCGCCGAACAGGTCGAATGCGAGGCCGTTCGATGCGGTCAGTTTGGCCTGCTCGTTCCAGGTCGCGCCGGAACGCACGAACACATAGGCCGCGCCCTGGTTGTTGCGCCCGTCGACATTTGCCTCGCGCGCGCCGACCACTGCGGTATCGCCGTCCAGCGCGACCGCGATGCCGAACACGTCGTCAGCCGCGCCGTCGGACGCGGTCAGCTTCGCCGACTGCGTCCACACACCCACGTTGCGTTCGAACACGTACGCGGCATTCGCCGCGCTGCCGACCAGCGCAATGTCGCCGGACAGCGCGACGCTGATACCGAATTGGTCGAACGGCGCGCCGTCGTCGGCGACCAGCCGCGCCTGCGGTACCCAGGCTCCGCCCTGCCGCACGAACACGTACGCCGCGCCCTGGTTGTCGTTGCCACCTTCGTCGACCGCGTCCGCGCCGACCAGCGCGGTATCGCCGTCGATCGACACGGAGCGCCCGAACCAGTCGTTCGGCATGCCGTCCGTCGCGGTCAGCACGACCGGATCGGCCGGACCGCCGTCGGTCACTTCGAGATTCACGGGCACGACCGTGATCGGCTGCGCCGGATCGTTGCTCGCGAGGCACAGGTTGGCCGCCTGCGCACCGGGTGCGAGCGTGCTCGCGTCGAACGTGACGTCGACCACGCCGCTCGTGCCGCCCGCGACCGAGCCGGCGGCCGGATCGGCCAGCAGCCAGGCCGGGCGCACGCAATCGGCCGGCAACGCGACGAGCGGCGACCATGCGCTGCCGTCCCAGCTCGCGAGGCGCTCCGCCTCGATACCGCCCGCGTCGTGGAACGAACCGCCCGCGACGAGTTCCTCGCCGAACACCGCAACCGCCGAGACGCGCCCGCCGGTGCCTTCGCCGAGCGGGGTCCACGCGCTGCCGTTCCATCGCGCGATGTTGTGCGCTTCCGCGCCGCCGGCTTCGCCGAACAGACCGGCGACGATGAGCGCACCATCCTGTTCGGCGAGTGCGCCGACCTGGGTGTTGACGCCCGCGCCGAGCGCCGCCCACTGGACGCCGTCCCAGCTCGCGATGCGGCTCGCGGGAATCCCGCCCGCCGCCTCGAAACTGCCGCCCGCGACGAGCTTGCCGTTCCAGTAGCCGAGTACCAGCGGATTGCCGTCGAGCCCGGCGCCGAGCGGCGCCCAGTCCGTGCCGTCCCAACTGACGATGTGATTGACCGTCTGGCCATCGATGACCGTGAAGCCGCCGCCGACGATGAGTTTTCCGTCGAACACCGTCATCGTGTAGGTCTGCGTGGTCAAGCCTGCGCCGAGCGCCGCCCAACTGCTGCCGTTCCAGCGCGCGATGCCGTTGACGGTCACGCCGCCGGCTTCGGTGAAGGTGCCGCCCGCAACGAGTTCGCCGTCGTACACGGCCAGCGTGTTGACCCGCGTCGTGCTGCTGCCCGCGATGCCGCTGCCGAGCGGCGACCAGTCGTGTCCGTCCCAACGTGCGATCTTGCTGACCGGGATACCGTCTGCCGCCATGAAACTGCCCGCGGCGATGAGATCGCCGTCGTAGACCGCGAGCGCATACACGCTCCCCGAATCGAAGCCGGAATCGAGCATTTCCCAGCGACTGCCGTTCCAGCGGCCGATGCCGTCGAACTCGGTGTTCGACGAGCCTGCCGCGTACAGCGCCGGTCCGCGGCCGTCGTCCCACACGATGAGCGCATTCACGCTCGCGCCGAATTCGGGGATGCCGACGGTGTCGTCGATCTCGGTGAACGACCAGTTGAGGGTCTGTTCGCCAAGGTTCCGCACATCGAGCGACACGCTCGTGGAAGCGCCGGCCGCGACGCTCGCCGCGAGGCTGTCCGGATCGACGTCGATGACCGGGAAGGTCCCGGTCACGTGCAGGGTCACCGGCAGGTCCGCGAGCGGGCGCAGCGGATCGTTGCTCGCGATGCACAGGTTCGCGACGTAGTCTCCGATCGCGAGCCCGCTGGCGTCGAAGGCCAGGGTCGTATCGATCGAACCGTCGCGCGGCACGCTGCCGGACGACGGCGCGGCATCGAGCCACGGCACGCCCGCGAGCGTGTCGCAACCCGTCGCGCCGCTCGTGTCGAATGCCCACTCCAGTGGTTCGCCGCCGCTGTTCGAGATCGTCAGCGAAGCGCCGCCCTGCGTGCCATGCACGAGGGCCAGCGA
>CAYWZC010000124.1:0-7139 GCA_964462745.1 uncultured Rhodanobacteraceae bacterium | reverse complement strand
CCTGCGCGTCGAGCGCATGGCGCTGGCAGTAGTCGTCGATGCGCTCGCCGTCGACGAGGCGCATCGCGAGGTATGGCGTGCCGTCCTCGCCGACCCCTCCGTCGAGCAGGCTCGCGATGTGCGGATGCTGGAGCTGGGCCAGGATGCGTCGCTCGCGCCGGAATCGCGCCTGGTCGGCGGGGCTGCGCAGGACGACGCTGAGCAGCTTGACCGCAGCCTGTTGTTCGTAGTCGCCGCCGACGCGCTCGGCGCGGTACACCGCGGCCATGCCGCCGCGGCCGAGCAGGGCGACGAGTTTCCATTCGCCGAACCGGCGTCCGACCAGGGCATCGTCGGTATCCGGCGTCGGTGCGTGGCGGCCGTGCAGCGGCCCCGCGACGTTCGCGTCGAGGATCCGGTGGCTGCGCCCGGTGTTGCCGAGCAGGATCGCGAGTTTCTCGCGCACCGCGTCGGTTGCCTCGATGCGTGCGAACCTGCGCTGGCGTTCCGCGGCTTCCAGATCGACGAGGCTGGCGAACAGGCGATCCGCTTCACGCCACTCGTCGCGCTCGCTCGCATCCATCGGGTCAGCCGAGCTGGGCCATGAGCAGGGCGCGTGCGCGCTGCCAGTCGCGGTTGATCGAGCGCAGCGACCGGCCGCGGGATTCGGCCAGTTGCTCGAGGGTCAGGCCTGCGAACACGCGCAGTTCGACGAGTTCGCGCAGGTCGGGATTGATTTCATCGAGCCGGTCGAGCGCGCCGTCGATGTCGAGCAGATCCGATTCCGCGATTGCCTCGGCCTCGCCGCCATCGAGGGTCAGGGTGACCGGCGCCATCGCGCCGCCGCGCTTCTGGCTGGTGCGTGCGCGCGCGGCGTCGATCAGGATGTGGCGCATCGCGCGTGCCGCACAGGCGAAGAAGTGGTGGCGGTCGCTGAGGTCGAGCGAATTCGCGCCGATCAGCTTGAGGTACGCCTCGTTGACGAGTGCGGTCGGGCTCAGGGTGGATTCGCCGGTCGCCGAACGCAGGCGCGAGGCGGCTAGCGTGCGCAGGGTCGGATAGACCTTCGCGAACACGGCGTCGAGCGCGCGACCGTCACCGGAACGCGCGGCTTCGAGTAGTTCGGTGATTTCGCCCACGGCGGCCCATCGGACATGGCTGGTCGTGCGCCGATGATAGCGCGTGGCCGGGATTCGATACCCGGTGCGCGCGACCGTTCGATCGCGAGCGCGGCTGGATCGCGGCAGGTCGCGCGTCGAACCTGCGGGTCGCGGCAGCGTTGCGATCATGGTTCCCCAGCTGGCGTGGTATCGATGTCGATGCGCGCACCGCCGTCGTCCGGCGCGAACTGCGCGCGCTGCACATGCCACTGGCCGAGTTCCCGGATGGCTTCGAGATACAGCGTGCCGCTGCCGCGCGGTCCCTGCACCGAGAACGCGAGGCTCGCGGTGCCATTCGGCCCGTTGACCTTGACGCTGCCGGTCGGTATTCCGGTTTCGATCGGCGTACCGGTGAGCGCGGTCACCCGCGTGTCGTGGCGGACGAGGTCGGCGCCGAGCCGGTACGCGTCGGAACTCTTGAGGGCGGCCTGGATGCCGACGAACAGCACGACGCACAGCGCGATCACCGCGAGCCACGAAACCGCGCCCCAGAGCGCCCATGTGCGTTGCGTCTTGCGGAACGCCTCGGGACTTTCCCAGCGCCGGTTGCGCCAGGCCCATTCGCTGCCCTTCGCGCCGAGCACGAACGGCATCACGAAGCCGACCAGCGGCACGAACACGAGAAACGCGATCAGCGTGTTGTTGCCGATTCCCCAGATCCAGTGCAGCAGGAACGCGCCCCAGTTCCAGCCGCGCAGTTCCGCGGGCAGGTCCGCGGCGCTGCCTTGTCCGGATGTGTTCATCGTTCGCACTCCCTCGTCGATGCCGTCCCCGATACCGGCTTGCTGCATCATTCGGATTCCGGCATCGGGGTGTGCCACGATGCGCGAGAGGCGCGTCGTGGCCGGGCGGGGCGCGCGGCTCAGACGCGACCGCGCACCGGGATCGACGCGCCGGTGATCGCGGCGGCGGCATCGGACAGCAGGAACACGATGACCGCCGCGAGCTGTGCGGGTTGCACCCAGCGTCCGAAGTCGGCCTTCGGCATGTCCGCGCGATTGGCCGGCGTGTCGATGATGCTCGGCAGGACCGCGTTGACCGTGATGTCGCGGTCCTTGAGTTCTTCCGCGAGCGCTTCGGTCAACCGCGCGACACCGCTCTTGGATGCCGCATACGCACCCATGCCGGCGCCCGCCTGCGCGGCGGCGGCCGCGCCGATGTTGACGATGCGGCCGCCGCCGCCGAGGTGCGCAAGCGCGGCACGGCTCACCGCGACTGCGGTCCGCAGATTGACGCGGTAGAGCAGGTCCCAGGTATCGAGGCTGCCGTCGGCGACGCTTTCCCAGCGGAACGTGCCGGCGATGTTGATCAACGCGTCGAGCCCGCCGAGCGTCTTCGCGACCGCGTCGAGCGTGTGCGCCGCCGCGGTCCCGTCGGCCAGGTCGACGCCACCGAAGCCGTGCACCGCGTCCGGCAGCACGCCCGCGGCCGCTGTCTCCGCGCGGTCGATCGCGGCGACTTTCGCGCCGGCTTCGAGCGCGGCCTTCGCGACCGCCGCACCGAGCACGCCGAACCCGCCCGTGACCACCACGCACTTGCCTTCGAGTTGCATCCCGTCCTCCATTGATGACCGGCGCCGTTGCGACGCCACGAACCCTGCGAGCATAGCGCCCGCGCGCCGCAGCGTCGAAACGCACCGCGATCGTCGTCGCTTCCGTTTGGTCCTCCGTGCCGGACAGGGGCCGTCGAGGCGGCTGCTTCGATGGCCGGAGTCGATCCCGGCATCGTTGGGTCCGGGCCTTCGGCCTCGATCCGATCTACGGCCTCGATCCGGCTCGCGCGTCGATCCGGTACAACGCGCTTTCCAGTTGCGGCAGCAACCAACGCGTGAAACGCTCGCGCCCCGAAGCGTTCTGGTGATAGAAATCGAAGAACGAGGCGCAGCCGCCATCGATGTCCTCGGCGAAGAAGTCGGTCGCATCGATGACGCGGATCCGCCCCGCGTCGACGAGCGGACGCAGGATCGCGAGCGCGCGCGCATGCAGGCTCGCGGGCAAGACGTCCACCGTCCAGACGCGCGGCATCGGCATGAGCACGACCACGGGCGGTTGCGCCCACGGGATCGCGCGCAACGTGCGACGCACGAGCGGGCCGGTCTCGCGCAATGGTTCGGGTTGCGGTGACTCCCGGATCCGGGCCTCGCGCGCATCGCGCCGCGTCGCGCCATCGCGAATCATCCGGCACTGGCCCGCAAGGCGTCGCGCCGCTTCCGTGTCCGTTGCCTCGACCCGTTCGCACGCGGTCATCGATTCGATGCCGAACGCACACATGTCGCCCCTGGAGGCGAAGTTCGCGAACAGCTTGCGCATCGAATTGTGTTCCGCAAACCAGTCCAGCGAATCGACGCGCTTCTCCGGGTGGATGACGAAGTCGCGGATGTCCTCGCGCCAGCCGAACAGTGCCGAGAACGCGCCCCAGGTTTCCGGGTCGTCGCGCGAGAACGGCACGTGCCGCATCATCCACGGGATGTCGCGCAGGCGGTGGAACGGGTACACGATGCCGAGTTCGTAGCTGCCGTTGCCCGCGTACTCGAAATCCGCGATCGACAGCGCGATCACGCCGCCGCGGATTTCCGGGTGCGCGCGCGCGAGCCAGCGACTCAGCACGCCGATCGTCATCCAGTGCGAGCCCGCAAGGCTTGCGTTCGCATGCACGAAGCCGTGTCGTTTCGCGGCGGCGGCGATCGTCTCGTGATCGAGGCCGTATTCGGGCCGCGAACTGCCGAGGGTGACGAAATCGATGCGTGCGTTCGCGGGGTCGGTCAATGCGCGTTTCAGGCGCACGCTGGTACCTGCGTGGCTGGCCGGTTTCGCGAGCGGTTCCCAGATGCCGGCCTGGAACGCGAGTTCCACGAGCAGGACCAGGGCGAGCGCCGCGATCAGCTGGATGAGGAGACGGCGCATGTCAGAACTGGAAGTAGATGAACGGAATGGTTTCGGCCGGCGTGAACCAGATGATCGCGAGGACTGCGGCCGCGAGCATGCACGGGAAGAACGCACCCTGGCTCGTCGACAGGCGATCCTTGAGGCGCCAGTAGTTGCCGAGGAACTGCGCGCCGAACAGGGCCGCGACCAGCAGTAGAGGGCCTGCGTGGCTCGCGGCCGAGAAGCCCGCGAGGTTCGGCTGGGCGAGGTTCGCGAGCAGCGTGCGGCTCTGCGCGAAGCCGTGCGCGCGGAAGAAGATCCACGCGAAACACACGAGATGGAATGTGACCAGCACGCGCAGCGTGTGCGCGGCGATCGAGTGGCCGTTCCACCACCCGATGCGGAACAGCACCGCGCGCTCGAACGACAGGTACAAGCCGTGCAGGCCGCCCCAGATCACGAAGTTCCAGCTCGCGCCGTGCCACAGGCCGCCGAGCAGCATCGTGAGCATGAGGTTCGCGTAGGTACGCGCGGCGCCGCGCCGGTTGCCGCCGAGCGAGATGTACAGGTAATCGCGCAGCCAGCTCGACAGGGTGATGTGCCAGCGGCGCCAGAAGTCCTGCAAGCTCGTTGCGACGTACGGGTAGTTGAAGTTGAGCGGGAAGCGGATGCCGAGCAACAGCGCACAGCCGATCGCGATGTCGGTGTAGGCGGAGAAGTCGCAGTAGATCTGGAACGCGAACGCATAGACGCCGAGCAGGGTGTCCCAGAATCCGTGCGCGGCGGGGTCGTCGAAAACCGGATCGGCAATCAGGGCGAGGTTGTCGGCGAACACGAGCTTCTTCACGTAGCCGAGCAGGATGAGGACCAGCGCGCGTTGCACGTCGGCGAGGCCGACGAAGCGGTCGCCGTCGAGTTCGGCGAAGAACTCGCGCGCACGCACGATCGGCCCGGCTTCCAGTTGCGGGAAGAACGCGACCGCGAGCGCGTAGTCGAGCAGGTTCCTGCGCGGCGCGAGGATGCCGCGATACACGTCGATCGTGTAGGACAGGCTCTGGAACGTGTAGAACGAGATGCCGACCGGCAGCAGCACGTCGATCGGCGTGATGTGGAAGTCCGCGCCGAACGCGTCGGCACCGCCGTTCAGCGTCGCGATCAGCCAGTTCGCATACTTGAAGATCGCGAGGAAGCCGAGATTGACCACCACGCTGATCGCGACCAGCCGGCGCGGGTTCGCGGTCAGCACGAGGCGCCGGCCGATCCAGTAGTCGACGATCGTCGAGAACCAGATCAGCAGCAGGTAATGCCACTCCCACTGTCCGTAGAAGTAATAGCTCGCCGCGAGCAGCATGAGCTTCTGCGCGGTCGGCCAGCGCGCCAGCTGGTGATTGAGCGCGAGGACGACGAGGAAGAAGACGATGAAGTGCAGCGAAGTGAAAAGCATGGCCGGGATGCGCCGTACGCGGCATCGTGCAAAGGCGGCGATTATGGAGGCATGTGCGATTCGCCGCATCCGCTGATTGCGGCCGGGCGGGACAAGGCCGTCGACCGGCACGGGACCTGTGGCACTGGCCGCAGACGGGTTGCCTGCTACCATTCCGCGCTGACCCAGCCATCCTTCGGCGCGTTCGCGCCGCCAACCGGAGTCAGCCCATGCTGCGTAATGGAATCCTGTTGCTTGCGATCGGTGTTGCCATGACCGCGTGTTCCGAACCGCCCACGCCGGCCGCCGATACCGCCGAAACCACTCCGGCATCCGAGCCGGCGCCGGCTCCGCAGGCCGAGCGCGAAAATCCGCTGTTCGTCGCGAGCGATCTGCCGTTGCAGGCGCCACCGTTCGACCGGATCAAGGATTCCGACTTCAAGCCCGCGTTCGAGGAAGGCATGAAGCGGCAGCTCGCCGAAGTCGAGGCGATCGCTGACAGCAGCGAGGCGCCGACTTTCGACAACACCCTCGTGGCACTCGAGAAGAGTGGCCGCTTGCTCGACCGCACGACGCTCGTGTTCGATGCGCTGACCGCGGCGAACACGAACCCGGAATTGCAGGCGTTGCAGGAGGAAATGGCACCATTGCAGGCCGCACACGAGGATGCGATCTACCTCAACCCGAAGCTGTTCGAACGCATCCGTTCGGTGTACGACCAGCGCGAAACCCTTGACCTCGATCCGGAATCGCGGCGTCTCGTCGAATGGTATTACGCCGATTTCGTGCACCACGGCGCGAAACTGTCGGACGCGGACAAGGCGAAGCTCAAGGAACTCAACAAGGAAGTCTCCACGCTCAACGCGCAGTTCATCGCCAAGCTGCTCGCGGCGACCAAGGCCGGCGCGCTCGTGATCGACGACAAGGCGAAACTCGCCGGCCTCAACGACGGCGAAATCGCCGCCGCCGCACAGGATGCGAAGTCGCGCGGACTCGACGGCAAGTGGGTCATCCCGCTGCAGAACACGACCCAGCAGCCGCTGCTCGTGTCGCTTGCTGATCGCGACGTGCGCAAGCAGTTGTTCGACAACTCGTGGACGCGCACCGAGAAGGGCGACGACAACGATACCCGCGCGACGATCACGCGCATGGCCGAGCTTCGCGCCGAGCAGGCGAAGCTGCTCGGCTTCGACAGCTATGCCGCGTGGAAGCTCGACGACCAGATGGCGAAGACGCCCGAACGCGCGTTGAAGTTCATGCGCGACCTCGTGCCCGCGGCGACCGCCAAGGCACGCGCGGAAGCAGCCGACATCCAGGCGATCATCGACCAGGGCGACACGAAGTTCCAACTCGAGCCGTGGGATTGGGAGCTGTACGCCGAACAGGTGCGCAAGGCGCGCTTCGACCTCGACGAGGACCGCATCAAGCCATACTTCGAACTCGACCGCGTGCTGCAGGACGGTGTCTTCTACGCTGCCAACCAGCTCTACGGGCTGACGTTCAAGGAACGCAGGGACCTTCCGGTCTACCAGGCCGACGTGCGCGTGTTCGACGTCATCGACGCGGATGGCTCGCAACTCGGCCTGTTCTATGCCGACTACTTCAAGCGCGACAACAAGGGCGGCGGCGCGTGGATGAGCAACTTCGTCGAGCAGTCCGACCTGCTCGGCACGAAGCCGGTCATCTACAACGTGTGCAACTTCACCAAGCCGG
>CAYWZC010000123.1:0-7348 GCA_964462745.1 uncultured Rhodanobacteraceae bacterium | reverse complement strand
GGTTAGCTCAGCGGTAGAGCACTGCCTTCACACGGCAGGGGTCACTGGTTCGATCCCAGTACCGCCCACCAGTAACTTGATTGCCGAAAAGGTCCGTCCTCGACCTTTCCGGCTCGTCGAGTCCGGTACATGCCCGGACTCGATTCGGACGAAGCGATTCCTTGCGAGATCGCTTCGCGGGTGGCGCGGTCCCTGCGCCACCGAACTGATTGCCGAGAAGAATCCGGGTCGCGCAAACGTAGGAAAAATCCTACGTCGACTCGAGCTGTTTCGCCGTATCGGTCGGCGGCGAAGGAATGCATCCTGCATGCGCCCGCAGCGCCGGCAGGATCACCGGATTCTTCCGGAGTGAATGGACAACACGTCGCTGCGGGCGCCCAGCCTGCTAGTCGTGCATCGGCAGCCACAGGCTGACCTTGAGGCCGCCTTCCTCGCGGTTCGCGAGCGCGATGCGGCCGTCGTGCGCTTCGATGATTTCGCGCGCGAGCGCGAGGCCGAGACCGGTCCCGGATCGCTTGGTCGAGTAGAACGGCAGCAGCGCCTGGCCGAGCACCGCTTCGCTCATGCCCGGGCCCGCGTCGCTGACGTCGATGCGCCAGTCACGGCCGGTGCTGCTGATCGCGAGGGTGACCGCGTCGGCCGGGCCGCCCGCTTCGTGCGCGTTCTTCAGCAGGTTGATGAGCACCTGTTCGAGCTGGGTGGAGTCGAACGCGGCCGGTTGCCCGGGAATCTTGCCGAGCACGCGGAATTCGCTGTGCAACGCGAGGGTGTCGAGGAATGCGCTCCACTCGACCGGCTGCACGCGCGGTGCGGGCAGCTTCGCGAATCCGGCATAGCCGCCGATGAAGTCGTGCAGGTGGCGCGCACGTTCGCCGATCGTCGCGAACACGCCCGGCAGGCGATCCGGTTCGCCGCGCCGGGCCAGTTCCGCGCCGGAGTGCGCGAGCGAGGAGATCGGCGCGAGCGAATTGTTGAGTTCGTGGCTGATCACGCGGATCACGCGTTTCCAGGTGGCGACTTCCTGACGCGACAGTTCGCGAGTCATGCGCCGGAACAGGTACAGGCGATGCGGTCGGCCGCGCAGGCGGAACGCGCGCCGCGACACGTGGAAGGTTTCCTCGCTGCCGTCCATTTCCACGCCGAGCAGCGTGTCGCTGCCGCCATCGACGGCGAGGCGCAGGGCCTCGGGTGCATCGGCGAGCAGGACGCGGAAGTCGAGGCCTTCGAGGCTGCGGCCTTCGTGGAACAAATGGCGCGCAGCGAGATTTGCATATGCGACGCGCCCTCCCGTGTCGGTCAGGACCAGCGCGACCGGCGTGTTCTGGACGACGGTGTCGAGCAGCAACTCGCGCTGGATGAGGCCCTGGCGTTGCTCGCGCAGGGTCTGGCCGAGTTCGTTGTGGCGGTTCACGAGGTCGCCGAGTTCGTCCTTGCGCCGGGTCGCGATCGAAATGCTGAAGTCGCCGTCGCGGTAGCTCGCCACCGCGCCTTCGAGCGCGCGCAGCACGCGCGACAGCGGTAGTGCGATGCGGTGGGCGATGAGGCCGGCGAGCGGCAGCAGCAGGCCGATCCCGACCAGCAGGCCGCCGGCCGGCGTATGCAGCCAGGTCGCGCCGGATTCCAGTCCGAGCAGTCCGGCAATCGCGGTGACGAGTTGCGGCAGCGGCCACGTGGTCACCGCGACGAACACGAACATGCCGATCAGCGCCATCGCACCGAGCAGCAGGGTCAGGCGACCTTCGATCGAGGTCAGGCGCATGGTTCCGGGGTCGTTGAATGTTGGATGAGGCAGCAATCGCTTCTGCCTCTCGTTCGGGAGAGGTCGCCCTGCATCCTATCCCGAAGCGGCGATCCCGTAACGTTCCATGCGCCGGTACAAGGCCTGGCGCGACATGCCGAGTTGCTGCGCGGCGCGGCTGACCATGCCGCCGGACGCGGCCAGCGCTTCCTCGACCACCTCGCGGCTCGGCTCGTCGAGGCTGCGCGCGGCCGTGCCCGCGACCTGCTGCGGCAGGTGGAGGAGTTCGGGCGTGATCGGGCCCTCGCCCGCGAGCAGGGCGGCGCGCTCGATCGCGTTCTTGAGTTCGCGCACGTTGCCCGGCCACGCGTAGCCGAGCAGTGCATCGCGTGCCGCGTCGCCGAGTTCGGCGCGCGCGTCGAGAAAATGGGTCGCCAGCGGCAGGATGTCGTCGCGCCGTTCGGTCAGCGGCGGCACGTTGACCTCGATGACGTTGAGCCGGTAGTACAGGTCCTCGCGGAAGGTCCCGGCGCGGATCATCGCCTTGAGATCGGCATTCGTCGCGCTCACGATGCGCACCTTGACCTTGTGCGCGCGATTGGAGCCGAGTCGCTCGAACTGCCCGGATTCGATCACGCGCAGCAGCTTGACCTGGCCGGACAGCGGCAGGTTGCCGATCTCGTCGAGGAACAGGGTGCCACCATCGGCCATCTGGAAACGGCCTTCGCGCGACTTGTTCGCGCCGGTGTAGGCGCCGGCCTCCGCGCCGAACAGTTCGGCCTCGATGAGCTCGCCGGGCAGGGCGCCGCAATTGACCGCGACGAACGGCCCGTCGCGAACCGGCGAATTCGCGTGCACGATCGCGGCGATGCGCTCCTTGCCGCTGCCGTTCGGACCGGTGACCAGCACCGGCACGTCCGAACGCGCGACGCGGCAGGCGAGGTCCAGCGTGCGCGTCATCGCGTCGGACGCGAACACGATGTCGCCGAGATCGTAACTGCTGCGCACGGTGTCGCGACGCCGTCGCCGGTCGTGGCGGTCGCGGCTGAGTTCGCGCGTGGTTTCGGACAGCTCCAGCAGGTTCTCGACCGTCGCGAGCAGCTTCGCGTCGTCCCAGGGCTTGGCGAGGTAATCCGCGGCGCCGGCCTTGACCAGTTCCACCGCGGTTTCGAGATGGGTCCAGGCGGTCAGCAACACGACCGGAAGGTCGGCATGCCGATCGCGGATTGCGCGGAACAGCGCGACGCCTTCCTCGCCGGAGGTCGTGTCGGCGCTGAAGTTCATGTCCTGGATCACGACATCCACGTTTTCGCGGGCGAGCGCGGCGAGCCCGTCGTCGGGCGTCAGCGCGACCACGGTATGCACGTCGCGCAACGACAAGAGCAGCGACAGCGCTTCGCCGACCGCGGGGTTGTCATCGATGATCAGTACGGTACGCATCTTTCGTTTGCACATGGAGGCATGGATGCAATTCCACGCCAAAGGGTTACGTTGATTGCAGCAATGATTGCCGGGACGCCGGCTTGCGCGCACGTCAAACCGACCGCGTCGCGACCACCGGCGGCACCGCGGCCGCGCGCAGCGCCGGTCCGAGCACCGCCGCCTGGCCGATCAGCCACAAGCATAGCGCGCCGACCGGCAGATACTGCCACGGCAGGCGCGGCAGTTCGTAGTGGTGCATCAGGAACAGGTTGATGGTCCACGCGAGCAGCATGCCGAGCGCGATGCCGATCGTTGCGAGCAGGAAGTTCTCGGTCTGGAAGTAATGCAGGATGTTGGCGCGTGTCGCGCCGAGCGCACGCCGCACGCCGATCTGGCGGCGCCGCTGCGCGACCCAGAAGCTGCCGAGGCCGACGATGCCGAGCGCGGTGACGATGAGCAACGCGACGCACACGCCGACCAGCAGCCCGGCCATGGTGCGATCGCCCTGGAAGAACTCGGCGCGTACCTCGTCGAACGTGCGCTTCTCGAGGATGACACGCTTGGGATCGTTCGCCTTGAGCGCCGCGACCGCGGCGTCGATCACGTGCCGGCGCTGCCCGGGCGCGCTGCGCAGGACGTAGGACGCACCGAATCCCATGGTCATGCGGGCCGGGTACAGGACGCTCCATTGCGCGGTCTCGTCGCCGTTGCTGAGCGACGGGCGAACGAGTTCGTCCACGACGCCGACCACGCGCAGCGGATCCTCGTCGGAGTAGAAGGTCTTGCCGAGCGCGTCTTCGCCGGGCCAGAGCTTCTCGCCGAGCGCGCGCGTGATGACGACGATGTGCGGAAAATCCATGTCCGGATCGCGCATCACGTCATCGAGGTTCACGTATTCGTCGGCAGTGAAGTAGCGGCCCGCGACGAGCTTCGCGCCGAAAGTCTGCGCGATGTCCTCGCCGTAGTAACTGGTGGTGACGAGCGTATTCTTGTTCTGTTTCGGGTCGAGCTTGATGCCGCTGTTCCAGGATGAGTTGCCGAACGGGATCTGGTTGACCAGGGTCGCCGCGACGACACCGGGAATGCTGCGCAGCGCGGCGAGATCCTCCTGGACGCGGGCGCGGGAATCCTCGCGCGAGCCGATGCTCGCCGCCTGCACCTGGACCAATTCGTGTTCGGCGACGCCGCTCGACATCTGCATGCGTTCGATGCGCTGGGTCACGAGGAACACGGCATTGCACACGATCGCGCAAGACAACGCGATCTCGAGCACGACCAGCGACGCGGTGATCTTGTGCCGTTTCAGGGTCGAGAGTATCGGGCCGATTTCCATGATCATGTTCCTTTCGATGTTGCGTGGCTCCAGCCCGCCATGTGGCCATTGAACTGTGCGATGCATGGATGCATCGGCGCACGGCGATCGCGTGAGCGATTGCCTTGTCGGAGCCGAGTCCGGGCGTGTACCGGACTCGGCGAGCCGGGGAAGTCCATGGATGGAGTTTTCCCGGCCATGAGTTACTGCGCCTTGAGTTGCAGTGCCGGCGGCACCTGGCACGCGCGCCATGCGGGCAGCAATCCGGCCAGCAGGCTCGCACCGATCGCCAGCGCAAAGGTGGTCAGCAACATCGTGGCGTCGAGGCGCGCGAGCTCCGCGTAGTCCGCGGGTTGGCGGCGCACCAGCCACAACCCGCCGATCGCGAGCAGCAGGCCGAGCACGCCGCCCGCGAGCCCGATCAGTCCCGCCTCGGTCAGCAATTGCGCGAACACCTGGCGACGCGCGGCGCCGAGTGCGCGGCGCACGCCGATCTCGCCCGAACGGCGAAGGAACTTCGCGAGCAGCAGTCCCACCGTGTTGATCAGGCAGACCGCGAGGAAGCCGAATGCGAGCCAGGTCTGCAGGCGCACGTCACTCGGCACCACCTGGTTGATGTCGAGCCATTGCATGACGTTCGACAGGCGCACGTTCGACGGTCGCTGGAAGCGGCCGCTGGATTTCTGTTCCTGCGAATAGTGGACCAGGAAATCCTTGTACGCCGCTGCCTTCGCGGGCGTATCGAGTTCGACCCAGAATTGCAGCCACACGCAGGATGCGCTTTCCAGCTGGTCGGGATCGCCCGAGCCGTCGCCCCAGCAGTCCATCGAACCGTTGCGGCCGAGTTTCAGGTCGCGCGAGGTCAAGAGCGGTACGAAGACGTCCTCGCTGTCCTCGTAGCGACCCATGTTGAGATCGTAGAAGTGCGGGTTCGGCCGCCACGCGTCGAGCACGCCGACGACGCGCAGGTCCGCATCGTTGACGCGCACGCTTTCGCCGACGCTGTCCTTGCCGTCGAACAGCTTGTCGTTGAGTTCGCGCGTGATGACCGCAACGCGCGCACGCGCGTCGTCCTCGCTCGCACTCCATCCGTGGCCGTACAGGAACGGCACGTCGAACATCGCGAAGAAATCCGCGGTCGTGTAGCGCGCGGAGCTGAAGAACGGATCGAGATCGGCCTGCGCCGGCTGCACCGGCACCGCGCCGCCGGTCATCAGCGCCTGGCGATCCGCGCGTTTGGCACGCAGCAGGTTCATGCCGTCGATCCACGTCACCTGGCGCGGCGGCTCGATCTGCGGGTCGTAGCCGTCGAGGTCCTGCGGATCGATCTGCGGGTAGTACAACTGCGCGCTGCGACCGGGAACCGGATCGCCGGACAACACGTGCAGCACGGTCAGCGTGGTCATGCTCGCGCCGATTCCGAGCGCGATCGCAACCACCATGAGCGCGGTCAGTGCCTTGTGGCGACGCAGGCTGCGCAGCGCGAGGTCGAGGTAGTAGGTGAACATCAGTGGGCTCCTTCGGAGCCGGGAATAGGGGATCGGGAATGGAGAATGGTCAAGCGCGTATGCTCACGCTTTTCCGGTTCCCGAATCCCGAATCCCGATTCCCGGGCTTCGTCACACCGTACGTGTCGCAACCACCGGCGGCACGCGCGATGCACGCAGCGCGGGCGCCAGCACCGCACCCTGGCCGAGCACGAGCAATGCGATCGTTCCGATCGCGACATACAGCAGCGACAGGCGCTGCATCTCGAACTGCTGCATCATCCACAGGTTCATGCCGACCGCGAGCAACGCGCCGAGCACGACGCCACCGGCTCCGATCAGCAGGTTCTCGGTCAGGAAGTACGACAGGATGTCGTTGCGCGTGGCGCCGAGTGCGCGGCGCACGCCGATCTGCTTGCGCCGCTGTCCTACCCAGAAGCTGGTCAGGCCGACGATGCCGGCGGCGGTGATCGCGAGCAGCACGGCACACACGACGCCCATGAGGATCGCCATGCCGCGATCGCTCTTGTAGGCCTCGGCACGGACCACATCGAAGGTGCGCACGCCGCGCGTCTCGGGGATCACGCGCATGCGACTCACGTCGTACAGCGCCTTGGGCGCCGACTCGACCAGCGCCGCAAGCTGGCCGGGCTGCGTGCGTACCAGGTAGGCGCCGCCGTCGATGAGTTGACGCGGCACGATCGTCGAGTGTTCGACGAAGTCGTTCGCCCAGGTGCCGGGCCACGGAACCTGGAGTTTCTCGACGACGCCGATGATCGTGCTCGGCTTGGCCTCGTCGCTGATGTAGACCACCTTGCCGACCGCCGACGCGTCCGGGTACAGCTTGTCCGCGAGCGCCTTGCTCACGATCACCTGTGGTGGCGGGTCGAACTCGCGCGCGTCGATCCAGCGGATTTCGTCGGGGCGGAAGTTGCGCCCCGCGACGAGCTTCAGGCCGAGCGTGCCGATCGCATGGTCGTCCATGAAGTACAGGGTCGTGGACGTGAGCGACTTGGTCGCCTCCGGATCGGTGCGTGCGCCCATCGACCAACCACCGCCGCGCAGCGGGTAGGAGTTGGTCGCGACCACGTCGGCCACGCCGGGCAGGCCGCGCAGGGTCGCGAGGTCGGTACGGATGCGCGATTCGACATCGTCGTCCCCGACCCACGCATTGTGGACCACGAGCAGGTTGCTTTCGTCGATGCCCGTCGGGCGCGACAGGTGCGAGACGCGCTGCTGGATGATGAACAGCGCATTGCAGACGATCGCGAGGGTCAGGGCGATCTGCAGTGCGATGAGTACGGTGCCGGCCTTGTGTCGGCGCAACGCGGCGAGGATGGGCTGGATCTGCATGATCGATGCTCCGCGTCAATTGGATTTGAGTTGCCA
>CAYWZC010000122.1:0-7556 GCA_964462745.1 uncultured Rhodanobacteraceae bacterium | reverse complement strand
AGTCGCCCGGCTCGGCGCTCGCGCAACTGCCGTCGGCGCGATACAGCTGGAAGCCCTGCGAACCCGCGTCGGCGTCGAATGCGATCGACACGCCCGCCGTGCCGTTCGCGGCGACTTGCAGGTTGGTCGGTGCCGCGAACGGCGCGGGATCGGGCAGGCCGAACCCGCCGGAAACGGCAAGGCCGTAACCCTGGCGATTGGTTTCCGGCCGGCCGTTGCCCGGAACCGACGTGCCCTTGACGCGAATCGTGTATTCGCCTTGGATCGGTGCGGTGAAGCGCACCATCTCGACTGTGTTGACCGCGTCGGCCGCGCCGCCGGCCTCGGAGTTGCCGGAGCCATCCCAGACGTTGCCCTTGTAGACGGTGGAATCGGGTCCGACGACCTCGAGGTCGAGGTTGTTGACCAGGGTCAGTTGCGCGCCCGGCGCGGCTTCCGGGTCGTACCAGGTCAGGGTTGCGCGGAATTCGAGGCCGGCCGCGACATTGGCGATCGTGTACTCGTTGACGTCGCCGGTCATCAGACCGGCCGCATTCGTGCGCTCGAAGACGCGCAGGCGCCGGCTGTCGTCGCCGCCCGGCATGGTGTCCTGGAACCACAGGTTGCCGTCGAGCCACGCGCGGCCCCAGCCCACGCTGTTGTTCGGCCAATTCGATTGCAGCGTGTTGGTGCCGTTGAGCAGCACCGCCTTCATGACCATGCCGCTCGGATTCATGGTGTCGGCGAGTACGTCGGTTTGCGGCGGGATGCCGTCGAAACCGTCGCTGAAAATGAAATCCGCCGAGGTCTGGAAATTGCGGAAACCGCGCGGGTAGAACCCGTCGACGAAATACTGGCGCAGCAGCGCCGCATTGCCCGAGATCGTCGGCGCCGACATCGACGTGCCGGACATCGCCTTCGAGGTCGGGGGTTCGATCGCTCCGGTACTCGCGGAATCACCCGCTGCGGAAATCGTGCCGGAGCCGGGCGCCATGATGTCCGGTTTCAGGCGTCCGTCGGCGGTCGGGCCGCGGCTCGAGAACGAAACCACGCTGGTGCTGCCCGCATGGCCGAGGGCGCCGACGGTCAGCGCGTTCTTCGCGTTGCCGGGTGATCCCGTGGTGCTGGCGCCGGGGCCATCGTTGCCGGCCGACACGACCACCAGCAGGCTTTCCGTGGACCACGTCGCGAAATCGAGCTCGGCGTCGTTGCTGTTGTAGGCACCCGCGTCGGCCGCGCCCCAGCTGTTGCTGTGGATGTGCGCATCCGCGGCGACGGCCTGCAACAGGGTCCCGCCGAAATCGTTGATCGCGAGGCAGCCGTTCGGGTCGTCGCCGATGTCCTGGACCAGCAACTGCGCGTTCGGCGCCATGCCGTCGGCGAGATCATGGTTGTCCGCGCCGGGGTTCGACGCGGCATAGGTGTTCGCGCCGAAGGTTCCCGCGGCGTCGCCCGCGATCGTGCCCGAGGTGTGGGTGCCGTGGAAGTTGCTCGACGGGCTGGTCGGGCTGCACCGGTTGTTGTTGTCGTAGGCGGTTGCGCCGGGCTGGGTCCAGTAGCCGATGATCTTGTTGTCCGGGTGGAACGTGCCGAGCGCGGGCGGGATCGGCGCCGGGTCGTCGGCCACGGCGACTTCCGTATTCGGGCCATCGCCCGAATCGTAGGTCGTGAACCAGCCCTCGTTCGCATCGAGGCCGGTATCGGAGATCGCGACGATCTGCCCGCTGCCGAACAGGTCGTGATCCCACAACGGAGTCGGGCCGCACACCGTTCCGGAGCCGTTGCAGGTGCTGGTGTCGTTACCCTGGATTGCGCCGATCGCACCCGAGTTCATCGGCTCCGGCCGGATCCACGGGCTGATGAACGCAACGCCATCGATCACACTCGCTGCGGCGAGCAGCGCATCGAACTGTTCGCGCGCCACCGATGCGCGCACGTAGGGCGCGGCGGCGGCGCGTTCGCTGCGCTGGGTGATGGTTGCGGCGGGTACCGCCTTGCGCAGAGCGCTGGCGATTGCGGCCGAGGATTCCCCGTCGAAGCCTTCGATCATCACTTCGTAGCGGCCATCCCATTGGCGCGCCGGGGACGTGGCGCGCGCGCTCTGCCACAGGCGCGGGTCCAGCTTCATGCCCGGCGCAACCGGTCCGGCCCAGCGCACCGCGGGGTCGCTCGCGATGTCGTCCAGCGAGGCACCGTTCAAGCGCACGTAGTAGGCATTGTTCGGTACGTAACCGAGGAACTCGATGCCGCGCGCGGCGAGCGCGCGGCGAGCGTCCAGCGCACCGGGCCGGAACTGCACGATCGCATGCGACGTCGCAGCGCTGGCGGCGACGCCGGTCGCGCCGAGGTCGAGTTGCTGGGTGGTCGGGTCGAAGATGCCGGCACGCAGGATCAGCAGCGATCCGTCGCCGGCCGCATCCGTGACCGCCGCGGGTCCGGGTTGGGCCGCGGCGACGGTTTGTTCCGCGGCGTGGCTGGTCATGGCGGTGCCGAGCGCGAAAACGATCGCCGCGGCGAGGGCAGTGCGGGAGGTCGAAGCAGGCATGGTGGTTCCCCGGGTTGGAATGCGGCCAAGTATGCGATCCTGACCTTGACTGTCCACTGTCTTACGTCACGGGCGCCACGTCATCCGCCTGCGGGCGGAACCGACCACGCGGTCAGGGCATCGCTAGGCGTCGGCGGCGCTTGCCCGCCACGCGTCGACCGGTTGCGGGCGCCCGAGGAGGTAGCCCTGGCCGAAGCGGCAGCCGAGTGCGACCAGGCGCTCACGCTGGATGCGTGTCTCGATGCCTTCGGCGATCGCCTGCAGGTCCAGCGAGCCGGCCAGCGCGAGAATCGCGCGCACCACGGCATGGCTGCTGTGGCCCGCATCGCCGAGTTCGGCGACGAACGACCGGTCGATCTTGAGCGCCTGCAACGGGAAATGACGCAGGTAGCTCAAGGACGAATATCCGGTGCCGAAGTCGTCCAGCGCGATGCCGACCCCGGCTGCGCGCAGCCGTCCGATCGTCGCCTGCGCCTGCGCGGAATTCTCGAGCAACACGTGCTCGGTCACCTCGATGCGCATCATCGCGGGATCAACGGCATGCTTTGCGAACAGGCCGAGCAGGCGTTCGGCGAGGTCGGCGTCATTGAAATGGTGGCCGCTGATGTTGATCGCGATGAACCCCCCCTCGCTGGCGACCTTCGGCACGGCCTCGCAGGCCTGTTCGAACACTTGCCAGTCGATCGCTTCGTTGAGGCCCGCGCCTTCGGCTACCGCGAGGAAGTCGGCGGGCTTGAGCAGGCCGCGTTGCGGGTGGCGCCAGCGCACGAGTGCCTCGTAACCCACGGTCCGGCCGCTGGTCAGGTCGATGACCGGCTGGAACCACGGTTCGAATTCGTGCTGCACGAGCGCCTGGCGCAGGTCGCTTTCCAGTTCCAGCAGGTCGAGCGCATCGCGATGCAGGCGCTGGTCGAACAGGGTGTGCCGGCGGCGGCCTTCGGCCTTGGCGCGATACATGGCGGCATCGGCGTCGCGCAGCAATTCTTCGGGGCTGCGGTACTGCGACGCCGCGAGTGCGATGCCGATGCTGGTCGAGGTGAACAACGCCTTCTCGCCCAGCGAGATCGGTGCGTCGAGCACGTCGATGAGACGCTGCGCATGCGCGATGGCTTCGTCGACATGCCCGATCCCGGACAGCAGTACCGCGAATTCATCACCGCCCAGTCGTGCGACCGTGTCCTGTGCGCTCGAACTGTTGCCGAGCCGGCGCCCGACTTCCACGAGCAATTCGTCGCCGACCAGGTGGCCGACCGAATCGTTGATCACCTTGAAGCGGTCCAGGTCGAGGAACAGGACCGCGAACAGCTTGCGCTCGTCCTGCCGGTAGGCGGCCAATGCCTGGCCAAGCCTTTGCAGGAACAGGGTCCGGTTCGGCAGGCCGGTCAGCGCATCGTGCAGCGCTTCATGCTTCAACTGGCGCTCGATGCGTTCGCGGCGACCGATTTCCGCGTGCAGCTCCGCGTTCGCGGCCGCGAGTTCGGCGGTGCGCGCATCGACCCGGCGTTCCAGTTCCGCGTACGCCGCTTCGAGCGACTCGGCATTGCGCTTGCGCTGCAGCGCATTGGCAACGTGGTACGAGACGAAGGTCAGCAGCGCCTGGTCGCGCAACGTGTAGCGTTGTTCCTCGCTGTAGC
Organism: uncultured Rhodanobacteraceae bacterium; assembly: GCA_964462745.1. GTDB lineage: Bacteria > Pseudomonadota > Gammaproteobacteria > Xanthomonadales > Rhodanobacteraceae > Dokdonella_A. Next base: position 3,398 of record CAYWZC010000122.1, on the reverse strand, counting down.
TTTGCAGGGCGAGCACGCCGACCGGCTGGTCATCGCAGTTCAGCGGCACGCCGAGCCAGCACAATGCGCGTGCACCGGATGACAGCACTTCGCCGCACGCATTCAGGCGTTCGATCTCCGCCCGGTCCGCGAGCAGCGGCCGGCCCGTGCGCAAAACGTATTCGGTCAGGCCGCGGCCGAGCCGGCGCGGTGCGCGAAAGCGGTCGAATTCGTCGACCGAGTACGCGAACGTCAATTGCGACTGGTCCTCCGACAACAGTGCGATGTAGAAATTGCGCGCGTACAGCAGGCTGCCGATGACCCGGTGCATCGCGGCGTAGAAACCTTCCACGCCCGGCGCGTTGGTCAGCTCCGCGATGCGAAACAGCGCCGCCTGCAGGCGTTCGCCGCGCTTGCGTTCCTCGACCTGCTGCCGGAGCACCCGGTTCGCGTCGCGCAATGCGTCGGTACGTTCGGCCACGCGGCGCTCGAGTTCCGCATGCGCCTGCTTGCGTTCCAGCGCGGTCAGGATGTGCTGCGCTACGTAGGTCAGCAGGATGCGGTCCTGGTCGCTGAATCGCGCACTCTCGGTATAGCTCTGCACGACGATGCCGCCGACCACCTCTTCCGAGCGGATCAGCGGCACACCGAGCCAGTCCACGCAATCCGGCCCGAACTGCGGCAGTTGTTCGCCGATCTGCGCCTGCAATTCCGCGATCGTGCCCATCAAGGCCTGCCCGCGCACGAGCAGGTGCCAGGTCAGGCTGCCCTGCCATTCGTCGAGCGGGAAATCCGCGGCCGGGTCGGGGATGTCGAGGTCGGCGATGTCGACGTAGTACGGGAACCGGATCGTGCCCGCGCTGCGATCGTAGAGCACGATGAACAGGTTTTCCGCATACATGAGGCTCGCGACGATCGCATGCAGTTCGGCGAGCATGCCGGTCATGTCGCGGTCCGCGCTCGCGAGTTCGGTGATTGCATACAGTGCGCGCTGCAGGCGTTCGGCCTGTCGCAACTGGGTCATCGATTCGCGCAGCGAGTCGAAATCGTGCACGGTCTCGATCGCGCGTTCGAGCAGGCGCCCGGCGATCGCCAGGCGCTCGTCGGTGGGCGCAGCGCGGCCATCGGCCGGGTCGAACTCGCCATACAGGACACCGGTGACGCTGCGGTCCGCGCCACGATGCAGTGCAACGCGGAAGCAGTGTTCGTCGGGTTTCGGGGCTGGTGCCGCACCCGGCAACACGGCGCGTGCGTAGGCGGGCAGCGCGTCGCGCTCCGACGCGGGATCGCCTGCCAGGTGAAGCCGGCAAGTGCGCGCTCCGAACCATCGGCACAGTTCGCCCTCGACCGCGCGACGCAGGTCGTCGGGACCGGTCGCGCGGAGCAGGTCGGCGATCAGCGCCTCTGGCAACTCGATCCCGACCGGTGATTGCGAGGCGGCCGGCGGAACGGGCGCAGCGCCGAGACGGATGACGGACAAGCCGGGTTCCCCCATGGGATCTGCACGGACGCGATGGCAAGTGTACCCCCGCAAGCCGAATCCGGCCCGAGGTTTCCTGCTTTCGTGCGCGTGCCGAAACCGGGCAGGACGATTTGCCGCAGGTCGGCGCGAGGCGATCCGGCTCCGCGCGAACCTGCCGATCGCATGCCGGGTTGTTTCGTCGCCGGAAAAAACCAGCGCCATCAAGGCGATGGGTCCGGCATCCGTGCCCGGGGCCCGGCTGAACGAATGGCTGCCGGCGCGGCGTGTGGAGGTGACCCGTCCCTGTTAATCCCCCGTAAACCGGACTATGATGGGAGCGTGAAATCCGCCTGCGTGACGCGGAACTTCACGGCGTCCAGGGAGTCTCAGGTTTCAGGGTTTTCCTGGTTGGGAATCAAGGGTTTCGATATCTGCCATGCTTGTGCGTGCCGCCATTTTCCTGTCGCTCCTGCTGTTGCCGCTGGCGGCAACGGCACAGCCATGGCTGCCGCACCTCCAGCCCGAGCGTGCGCCCGTCCCGCTCATCGACCAGTTGCTCGCGCCCGATGTCGCACCGCCGCAGGGTCTCCTCGTGCAAGGCGATTCGGTCGTGCCGGTCTGGGCCGGTTCCGATGGCCGCTGGCTCGCCCTGGTCGCGCTTTCGCAGCCGTCCACCGGGCCGCTGCTGCCGCTCGCGCCGACCTACAACGGCCTCGCCGACTGGCATTTGATGGACGCCGGCGACGTGCTCGGCGGCGGCTTGCGCTGGCATCTCGGCAGCGGGTTCCGCATCGATGCGCTGCTCGGGGGATATGACACGCGTGCGATCCCGGCCGCGAATTGTCCGGCGGGCGTATGCGTGGCGGACGCTTCATCGGTCTGGTCGTCCCGTGCGGTTGGCGGCAGCCTCGCCCTCGGCTGGTTGTCGTCGGGCGGCGATCTCGATCTGTCCTATGGGCTTTCCTGGCTGGAATCGGATACCGCCGGTTCGCTGCCTTCGGATTCGTCGTTGTCCGGCCTGCCGGTCCTTGCCGTGCCGGGCGATTCCCTGCCGTACCTGCTCGATTCGAGCACCTCGCTGGTCGCGAACGGCCGTTGGGCCTGGAGCCCGGATGCGCCGGCCATCCACTTCGGAGCAAGCTACGGCCATGGCCGCGTCCTGGCCGCGAACCAGCCGAGCGTTCTCCTGCAGCCGATCGACCTCAGCCAGGCTTCGCTGAGTCTAGGCGTCGGCACCGACACGCTGCGCGGCATCGTGGTCGGGCGCATGCTGAGCAGCGACGATCCCGCGTTCGCGATGCGTCGCTGGTCGGCGCTCGATCTCGGTGTTTCGTGGCGCACCCCATGGCAGGGTGAACTCAGCGTCGGCGCACAAAACGTCTGGAGTTCCGCCGCCGCGGCACCCGAGGACAAGGTCGATCCCGCCCAGGCGCGCATGCCGTACATCCAGTACCGGCAGGATCTGTAGATCCCGGGCGAAGTCGGGACGTGTTTTACGTCTAACGCGCTCTTTCGCACCTGGTTTGCGACAAGGCTCAGCCGGCATTCCGGCGTTCTTCGGCAAGGCCTTAGGGAACAGAGGGATTCGTAGAGCGCAGCTTGCTGCGCTGGGACGCTGCGGCGTACGGCAAGCGCAGCAAGCTGCGCTCTACAAGAGCCGTGATGCAGCGGTGATTGCGGGTCGAAGCCATTGAGTTGCGGCGGAAGCTTTGTCGCCGATCAGAGGTTTTCGCATGCGCGGGAACGCCCGCGTCGCAATTGTCGCCGTCCTGCCACGAGTGGACGGGCCTGCCGGCTTCGGGCACGATTTTGGCCCGATCTCACGGATCCCGCACGGAATCCCGCCCGTTTTCCCCACGCAACTGCTTGCCCGCAAAGGCATTTCATGCCGAATGCCCAGCTGTTGTTAAGTCCCGGTAAGGGGATTCCCAAGGCGTGAGAATGTTGTTAGTATCGG
>CAYWZC010000121.1:0-7625 GCA_964462745.1 uncultured Rhodanobacteraceae bacterium | reverse complement strand
CCGATACTAACAACATTCTCACGCCTTGGGAATCCCCTTACCGGGACTTAACAACGGCTAGGCATTCGGAACGAAATGCCTTTGCAGGCAAGCAGTTGCACAGGGAAATACAGGCCGAAAGGCGCTGGCGGACCCGAAGAACGTGCCGGAAATGTGCAACCGCGGCGGCGACCGCGCTTTTGGATCGTTGTGGACGCCGATGAGTAGTCGCTTCCTCCGCAACCGATCCCGGGAATGCAACGCGGCTTCCGCGCCGCCCGGCTTACCGGCCACCTTCCCCACGCCAAGCGAGGAAGAGGCAGCTTTTCGGTCGCTTCCTCCGTGGAATGGAAGGCAAGCTGTCGCGAATCGACGGTTGGGACGCTCTTCATGGGAAAGCGCACCGCAGCGTGGCTTCGCGACGCACCCGCCCGCCTTGGGCGCCCTCTCCCGCAAGGAGAGGAAGGGACTGCCTTGCTTTGCGACTACGCGGACAGGGCCCGACCGATTTCCCCGGGACAGCAGCGCGTAAACGGAGGAAGGAGAAGCATGGGAGAGGGGAGCAAAACTCCCCGAGTTCAGAGATCCTGCCGGTACTGGATGTACGGCATGCGCGCCTGGGCGGGATCGACCTTGTCCTCGGGTGCCGCGGCGGCGGAACTCCAGACGTTTTGTGCGCCGACGCTGAGTTCACCCTGCCATGGGGTGCGCCACGAAACACCGAGATCGAGCGCCGACCAGCGACGCATCGCGAACGCGGGATCGTCGCTGCTCAGCATGCGCCCGACCACGATGCCGCGCAGCGTGTCGGTGCCGACGCCTAGACTCAGCGAAGCCTGGCTGAGGTCGATCGGCTGCAGGAGAACGCTCGGCTGGTTCGCGGCCAGGACGCGGCCATGGCCGTAGCTTGCTCCGAAGTGGATGGCCGGCGCATCCGGGCTCCAGGCCCAACGGCCGTTCGCGACCAGCGAGGTGCTCGAATCGAGCAGGTACGGCAGGGAATCGCCCGGCACGGCAAGGACCGGCAGGCCGGACAACGACGAATCCGAAGGCAGCGAACCGGCGGTATCCGATTCCAGCCAGGAAAGCCCATAGGACAGATCGAGATCGCCGCCCGACGACAACCAGCCGAGGGCGAGGCTGCCGCCAACCGCACGGGACGACCAGACCGATGAAGCGTCCGCCACGCATACGCCCGCCGGACAATTCGCGGCCGGGATCGCACGCGTGTCATATCCCCCGAGCAGCGCATCGATGCGGAACCCGCTGCCGAGATGCCAGCGCAAGCCGCCGCCGAGCACGTCGCCGGCGTCCATCAAATGCCAGTCGGCGAGGCCGTTGTAGGTCGGCGCGAGCGGCAGCAGCGGCCCGGTGGACGGCTGCGAAAGCGCGACCAGGGCGAGCCAGCGGCCATCGGAACCGGCCCAGACCGGCACGACCGAATCGCCTTGCACGAGGAGACCCTGCGGCGGTGCGACATCGGGCGCGAGCAACTGGTCGATGAGCGGGACGGGCGCACGCTCGGGCTGGAGGTGCGGCAGCCATGGCTGTGCCGTTGCCGCCAGCGGCAACAGCAGGAGCGACAGGAAAATGGCGGCACGCACAAGCATGGCAGATATCGAAACCCTTGATTCCCAACCAGGAAAACCCTGAAACCTGAGACTCCCTGGACGCCGTGAAGTTCCGCGTCATGCAGGCGGATTTCACGCTCCCATCATAGTCCGGTTTACAGGGGATTAACAGGGACGGACCCTTCCACACGCCGCGCCGGCAGCCATTCGTTCAGCCGGGGACCGGACGTTAGGCAGGGTCCATCGCCTTGATATCGCAGGCTTTTGTCGGCGAGAAGCAACCCGGGCACGATGGACGGGTCGGCACGCGGCCCGATTGCTTCGCTTCGCCGGTACGCTCGAAGCGGGTTCATTCCGCCCGGTCGGTACGCGCGGACGCAGGAAACCTTCGGCCGGACTCGGCTTGCGGGGGTACACTTGCCATCGCGTCCGTGCAGATCCCATGGGGGAACCCGGCTTGTCCGTCATCCGTCTCGGCGCTGCGCCCGTTCCGCCGGCCGCCTCGCAATCACCGGTCGGGATCGAGTTGCCAGAGGCGCTGATCGCCGACCTGCTCCGCGCGACCGGTCCCGACGACCTGCGTCGCGCGGTCGAGGGCGAACTGTGCCGATGGTTCGGAGCGCGCACTTGCCGGCTTCACCTGGCAGGCGATCCCGCGTCGGAGCGCGACGCGCTGCCCGCCTACGCACGCGCCGTGTTGCCGGGTGCGGCACCAGCCCCGAAACCCGACGAACACTGCTTCCGCGTTGCACTGCATCGTGGCGCGGACCGCAGCGTCACCGGTGTCCTGTATGGCGAGTTCGACCCGGCCGATGGCCGCGCTGCGCCCACCGACGAGCGCCTGGCGATCGCCGGGCGCCTGCTCGAACGCGCGATCGAGACCGTGCACGATTTCGACTCGCTGCGCGAATCGATGACCCAGTTGCGACAGGCCGAACGCCTGCAGCGCGCACTGTATGCAATCACCGAACTCGCGAGCGCGGACCGCGACATGACCGGCATGCTCGCCGAACTGCATGCGATCGTCGCGAGCCTCATGTATGCGGAAAACCTGTTCATCGTGCTCTACGATCGCAGCGCGGGCACGATCCGGTTCCCGTACTACGTCGACATCGCCGACCTCGACATCCCCGACCCGGCCGCGGATTTCCCGCTCGACGAATGGCAGGGCAGCCTGACCTGGCACCTGCTCGTGCGCGGGCAGGCCTTGATGGGCACGATCGCGGAATTGCAGGCGCAGATCGGCGAACAACTGCCGCAGTTCGGGCCGGATTGCGTGGACTGGCTCGGTGTGCCGCTGATCCGCTCGGAAGAGGTGGTCGGCGGCATCGTCGTGCAGAGCTATACCGAGAGTGCGCGATTCAGCGACCAGGACCGCATCCTGCTGACCTACGTAGCGCAGCACATCCTGACCGCGCTGGAACGCAAGCAGGCGCATGCGGAACTCGAGCGCCGCGTGGCCGAACGTACCGACGCATTGCGCGACGCGAACCGGGTGCTCCGGCAGCAGGTCGAGGAACGCAAGCGCGGCGAACGCCTGCAGGCGGCGCTGTTTCGCATCGCGGAGCTGACCAACGCGCCGGGCGTGGAAGGTTTCTACGCCGCGATGCACCGGGTCATCGGCAGCCTGCTGTACGCGCGCAATTTCTACATTGCACTGTTGTCGGAGGACCAGTCGCAGTTGACGTTCGCGTACTCGGTCGACGAATTCGACCGTTTTCGCGCACCGCGCCGGCTCGGCCGCGGATTGACCGAATACGTGTTGCGCACGGGCCGGCCGCTGCTCGCGGATCGGGCGGAGATCGAACGCCTGAATGCCTGCGGCGAAGTGCTGTCGTCCGGCGCGCGCGCATTGTGCTGGCTCGGCGTGCCGCTGAACTGTGATGACCAGCCGGTCGGCGTGCTGGCCCTGCAAAGCTACAGCGAGGAGCAGCGCTACACGTTGCGCGACCAGGCGCTGCTGACCTTCGTCTCATACCACGTTGCCAATGCGTTGCAGCGCAAGCGCAATGCCGAGTCGCTCGAAGCGGCCTACGCGGAACTGGAACGCCGCGTCGAGGCGCGCACCGCCGAACTCGCGGCCGCGAACACCGAGCTGCACGCGGAAATCGGCCGCCGCGAACGCATCGAACGCCAGTTGAAGCATGAAGCATTGCACGACGCGCTGACCGGGCTGCCGAACCGGACCCTGTTCCTGCAAAGGCTCGGCCAGGCCTTGGCCGCCTACCGGCAGGACGGGCGCAAGCTGTTCGCGGTCCTGTTCCTCGACCTGGACCGCTTCAAGGTGATCAACGATTCGGTCGGCCACCTGGTCGGCGACGAATTGCTCGTGGAAGTCGGGCGCCGGCTCGGCAACAGTTCGAGCGCACAGGACACGGTCGCACGACTGGGCGGTGATGAATTCGCGGTACTGCTGTCCGGGATCGGGCATGTCGACGAAGCCATCGCGCATGCGCAGCGTCTCATCGACGTGCTCGACGCACCGATCTCGCTGGGCGAGAAGGCGTTGTTCACCTCGACCAGCATCGGCATCGCACTCGCGGCGTCGCAGTACCGCAGCCCCGAAGAATTGCTGCGCGACGCCGATGCCGCCATGTATCGCGCCAAGGCCGAAGGCCGCCGCCGGCACACCCTGTTCGACCAGCGCCTGCATCGCGATGCGCTCGACCTGCTGGAACTGGAAAGCGACCTGCGCCAGGCGCTCGTGCAGCACGAATTCGAACCGTGGTTCCAGCCGGTCATCGACCTGACCAGCGGCCGGACTGCGGGTTACGAGGCACTCGTGCGCTGGCGCCACCCGCAGCGCGGCCTGCTCAAGCCCGCCGACTTCCTCGCGGTGGCCGAAGGCGCGGGTCTCAACGAGGCGATCGACTGGCAGGTGTTCGAACAAGCCTGCCAGGCCGTGCCGAAGGTCGCCGGCGAGCGCGGGTTCGTCGCGATCAACATCAGCGGCCACCATTTCAACGACGCCGACCTCGCCGAACGCCTGCTAGGCCTGTTCGCGAAGCACGCCGTCGATCCGTCGATGATGCGCATCGAGGTGACCGAGCACGTGTTGCTCGAGAATTCCGCGCAGGCGCAGGCGACGATCGGACGGCTGCGCGCAGCCGGGGTCGGCATCGCGCTGGACGACTTCGGCACCGGATATTCGTCCTTGAGCTACCTGCGTCATTTCCCGTTGCAGGCGCTCAAGATCGACCGGTCGTTCGTCGCCGAACTCGGCGATGCGGGCCACAGCAGCCATGCCGTGGTGCGCGCGATTCTCGCGCTGGCCGGCTCGCTGGACCTGCAGGCGATCGCCGAAGGCATCGAGACACGCATCCAGCGTGAGCGCCTGGTCGCACTCGGCTGCCGCTTCGGCCAGGGCTACCTCCTCGGGCGCCCGCAACCGGTCGACGCGTGGCGGGCAAGCGCCGCCGACGCCTAGCGATGCCCTGACCGCGTGGTCGGTTCCGCCCGCAGGCGGATGACGTGGCGCCCGTGACGTAAGACAGTGGACAGTCAAGGTCAGGATCGCATACTTGCCCGCATTCCAACCCCGGGGACCCACCATGCCTGCTTCGACTTCCCGCACTGCCCTCGCCGCGGCGATCGTTCTCGCGCTCGGCACCGCCATGACCAGCCACGCCGCGGAACAAATGGTCGCCGCGGCCCAACCCGGACCCGCGGCGGTCGCGGATGCGGCCGGTGACGGATCCCTGCTGATCCTGCGTGCCGGCATCTTCGACCCGACCATCCAGCAACTCGACCTCGGCGCAACCGGCGTCGCCGCCAGCGCTGCGACGTCGCATGCGATCGTGCAGTTCCGGCCCGGTGCGCTGGACGCTCGCCGCGCGCTCGCCGCGCGCGGCATCGAGTTCCTCGGTTACGTACCGAACAATGCCTACTACGTGCGCTTGAACGGTGCCTCGCTGGACGACATCGCGAGCGACCCCGCGGTGCGCTGGGCCGGACCGGTTGCGCCGGGCATGAAGCTGGACCCGCGCCTGTGGCAGAGCGCGCGCGCCACGTCCCCGGCGCGCCAATGGGATGGCCGCTACGAAGTGATGATCGAAGGCTTCGACGGGGAATCCTCGGCCGCAATCGCCAGCGCTCTGCGCAAGGCGGTACCCGCCGCAACCATCACCCAGCGCAGCGAACGCGCCGCCGCCGCGCCCTACGTGCGCGCATCGGTGGCGCGCGAACAGTTCGATGCGCTGCTCGCCGCAGCGAGTGTGATCGATGGCGTTGCGTTCATCAGCCCGTGGATCCGGCCGGAGCCGATGAACTCGGGTGCGATCGGCGCAATCCAGGGTAACGACACCAGCACCTGCAACGGCTCCGGAACGGTGTGCGGCCCGACTCCGTTGTGGGATCACGACCTGTTCGGCAGCGGGCAGATCGTCGCGATCTCCGATACCGGCCTCGATGCGAACGAGGGCTGGTTCACGACCTACGATTCGGGCGATGGCCCGAATACGGAAGTCGCCGTGGCCGACGACCCGGCGCCGATCCCGCCCGCGCTCGGCACGTTCCACCCGGACAACAAGATCATCGGCTACTGGACCCAGCCCGGCGCAACCGCCTACGACAACAACAACCGGTGCAGCCCGACCAGCCCGTCGAGCAACTTCCACGGCACCCACACCTCGGGCACGATCGCGGGCGACGCCGCGGGAACCTTCGGCGCGAACACCTATGCCGCGTCGAACCCCGGCGCGGACAACCATGATCTCGCCGACGGCATGGCGCCGAACGCGCAGTTGCTGGTCCAGGACATCGGCGACGACCCGAACGGCTGCCTCGCGATCAACGATTTCGGCGGGACCCTGTTGCAGGCCGTCGCCGCGGATGCGCACATCCACAGCAACAGCTGGGGCGCGGCCGACGCGGGTGCCTACAACAGCAACGACGCCGAGCTCGATTTCGCGACGTGGTCCACGGAAAGCCTGCTGGTGGTCGTGTCGGCCGGCAACGATGGCCCCGGCGCCAGCACCACGGGATCACCCGGCAACGCGAAGAACGCGCTGACCGTCGGCGCCCTCGGCCATGCGGGCAGCACCAGCGTGGTTTCGTTCTCGAGCCGCGGCCCGACCGCCGACGGACGCCTGAAACCGGACATCATGGCGCCCGGCTCCGGCACGATTTCCGCAGCGGGTGATTCCGCGAGTACCGGAGCGATCGAACCCCCGACCTCGAAGGCGATGTCCGGCACGTCGATGTCGGCGCCGACGATCTCGGGCAATGCGGCGCTGCTGCGCCAGTATTTCGTCGACGGGTTCTACCCGCGCGGTTTCCGCAATTTCCAGACCTCGGCGGATTTCATTTTCAGCGACGGTTTCGACGGCATCCCGCCGCAAACCGACGTACTCGCCGACACCATGAATCCGAGCGGCATGGTCATGAAGGCGGTGCTGCTCAACGGCACCAACACGCTGCAATCGAATTGGCCGAACAACAGCGTGGGCTGGGGCCGCGCGTGGCTCGACGGCAACCTGTGGTTCCAGGACACCATGCCGGGCGGCGACGACAGCCGGCGCCTGCGCGTCTTCGAGCGCACGAATGCGGCCGGTCTGATGACCGGCGACGTCAACGAGTACACGATCGCCAATGTCGCGGCCGGCCTCGAATTCCGCGCAACCCTGACCTGGTACGACCCGGAAGCCGCGCCGGGCGCGCAACTGACCCTGGTCAACAACCTCGACCTCGAGGTCGTCGGACCCGATTCCACCGTCTACAAGGGCAACGTCTGGGATGGCTCCGGCAACTCCGCGGCCGGCGGCGCGGCCGACGCGGTCAACACGGTCGAGATGGTGCGCTTCACCGCACCGATCCAGGGCGAATACACGATCCGCGTCAAGGGCACGTCGATCCCGGGCAACGGGCGGCCGGAAACGAACCGCCAGGGTTACGGCCTTGCCGTTTCCGGCGGGTTCGGCCTGCCCGACGCGCCGGCCTATCCGGCGCCAACCGACCTGCAAGTCGCCGCGAACGGCACGGCGGGCGTGTCGATCGGATTCGACGCCGACGCGGGTGCGCAAGGCTTCCAGCTGTATCGCGCCGACGGCAGTTGCGCGAGCGCCGAGCCGGGCGACT
>CAYWZC010000120.1:0-7716 GCA_964462745.1 uncultured Rhodanobacteraceae bacterium | reverse complement strand
GCGCAGCCGGAATCGCCGTCAGCGGATCGAAACGTCGGCCGCCGAGATCCAGCGTGAACGGTTCGACCACTTCCGTCACCGCAATGCCGCTCGCGCGCAACCGCTCGAGTTGTTCGGCGCTGGCGGTGATCCATTGCATGCGACCGTAATCGATCGCGTCGACACGGCTACCGAGAAGGGCGACGAGTTCGCCGTGCGTGGCCTGGACGCGCGCATGAGTCCGTGCATCGGAACTCGCACCCACCGGTGAGGCGGCAAACGCGATCGTGCCCGCCAGCAAGGTGGCCAGCACCATGAACAGGGAAAAGATGAAGTGTCGCGACATGTGACGGCTCCCGGACGCCGGACCGACGGTACGTTCAAGTGATTCGCAACGCCCGGCCGACGCCGCCCAATCGATGGAACCGTGACCTTACACGATGTTCCGCGGCCTGCAATCCCTCCCGTGACCGAACGAAACCTGACCGACGTCACATTCGGACCGATCCTGCGTTCGCGATGACACAATTTGGCATCGGATCACGAATACCCATCCGATGCCGGGGTTCTCGCGATTTCCCCTGTGGCCGAAAACGCCCGGCATCCGGTGATCGTTCCGGCCCGGGGTCCTCGACCCCGGGATCCATCGACGGGAGATGCGCAGTGGGAACTCGAACAAGCTTGATGGTCGCATTGGCGACCCTTTGCGGCATGGCCGGGGCGACGCCAACGTTTCGTCCGGCCACCGACGCCGAACGCCGTGCAGCGGGCTTCGACGATCCGCAAACGCGCGTCATGGTGCGCGAGCACGATGCCGACGACACAGGCGGCCCGCGCGCCCCGTCGGGCATCATTGGCACGCGCTACCAGACCCGCATCGGCACCGCGTTCAGCGGACGGACCGGCGATTTCGCGTTCAGCGGGGAGCCGCCGAGCATTTCCTGTGCGACCGGCGCCACGGAAAGGTTCGCGACCGCGAACCTGGACCTGCCCGACCAAGCGGAAATTCGCCATCTCGACGTGTTCGGCTACGACAACTCGTCCGGCGAGAACCTGCGCGTGTTCCTGATTTCGTTGTGCCAGGGGACATTCGAAACCGGCGCGCCGGAATACCAGTTGCTCGGCGACACGGCTACCAATGGAACGCCTGGCGACACGGTCGTGACGCTCGACCTGTCCGGCGATCCGATCGTCGTGAACCGCTTTTCCTGCCAGTACCTTGCGCGCGTGAGCATGGGCACGACTACCGGCGGCGACTGCGTCGGTGGTGCGCTCTTCCTCGACAAGGTGCGCGTCGAGTACACCGCGCCCTGACCGGAGAAAAGAACATGCATTGCAACCCGGAACGCAAATCGGCCCTCGTGCGATCGCCGTCTTTCGCCATCGCCGTCGCGATTGCGGTCGCGGCGCCACTCGCGTCCGCCGGCATCCTCTACGGCATCGACTACCGCAGCTACAACGGCCGCTCGGGACACCCCGTCGACAGCGAACTCGAAGTCACCCGCACCGGATTCCTCGGCGCGTACTGCGCCGAGCCGGCCGAGGCGGGCGGGCGACGCATGGTCTACCCGCTCGACGTGCCCGACGGTTTCGAGATCTTCGGCGTGACCGCATGGGGCGAGGACAACTCGGCCGGCAACGATCTTGGCCTGCGCCTCATGGAGTCGTGCCAGCCATTCCTGGAAGGCGGGCTGCCTGTCACCGTACCGCTTGCGACGGCCTCGACCAGCGGCAGCGACGGCGAGTTCTCGCTGTTCCTGTTCGCCGACCAATACGTGGTGCAGAACGCCACCTGCGCCTATTGGCTGGAAGCGCGTTTTGCCGCGGACAACACGGCCTGCGACGGCCCCGACCTCGCGCTGACCCGCTTTCGCGTCCTGACCAACGACCCCGACGTGATCTTCCGCGACCACTTCGGACCCTGAGGGCATCCCGCATGAAACCTGCATCCTGTGTTCTGGTCGTCGCAGCGCTTGCCAGCCTGCCGGCGCTGGCCGAAACCCGTCGCGAACGCGTCACGGACCCGGCCGAACTCGTCGCATTCGGATTTGCCGCGGACGCAACCCGTGTCTGGCGCATCGTCGATGACGAACTCCCGCGCGAGCGTCCGACGGACGTCGATGGCGTTCCTGCCGGCCGTTCGTTCGCGATGACCGGCGACGACTTCCGCATGGCGTCGACCTCGGCCGACTACGGGACCGAGGGCTACGGATACCTGTACTGTCCGAGCGGCTCGGCGGTGCGCGTCGCATCGGCCACGGTGGACGTTCCGGCGGGTCATCGGCTCGCCTATCTCGATCTGTGGGGCACCGATGATTCCACTACCGAGGACCTGAGCGCATCCCTGATCGCAACCTGCCACACGTCCGACGCCGCGGGCTCGCCGAACAACTTCGTGCTCGCCGAAGTCGACTCGGCCGGCCTGTCCGGGGACTTCTTCCAGGACACCTTGATCCCGGAACATTTCGCGAATACGGAACAGTGCGCCTATGCAATCAACCTCGTGTTCGGCGACGGATTCTGCGAGGGAACCGATCTCATGCTGCAGAAGGTCCGGGTGAGCTGGAGCAACTGAGCAGGTGCAGGAACAGGCTGTAGGAACAAGCAGTTGGAGCCAACTGTAGGAACCGGCTTCAGCCGTGATGCTCTGCACTCGTGCGACATGGCGCGAAGAGCATCGCAGCGGAAGCTTGCTCCTGCGGTGGCGGAATAACGCGTTTCGATTGCCGGAACCGACTATCGCCGTAACACCCCGCACGAAACCGGTGCCGCCGCTTGCGCAAGCGGCACCGGGCAAGCGGATCAGTCGAGCACCTGCGCCTCGACTGGTACGACGCTCCGCAACCGATACCCAGGCGAGGCGTTCGGTACCGGCAACCAGGTCTCGGCGCCGGCGGCGTACAGCAGCACGCTGCGTCCCGCTTGCGTATCGTCATCGCCTTCCAGCGGATCCGCATGGATCGCAGCGAGGATGACTTCGTTGCCCGGCGCGGCCGGAATCCATGCGCTCGCGCGCTGGTTGCCATCGGCATCGGCCGCGACCACGCGCGCCCAGCTTGTCGCTCCCGCGGTGAAATGTTCGACGCGGAAACCCGCGCCGGTCCGGATTGCGGCGCAGGAATCCACGCATGCGTCGGCGATCAACACGGTTGCGATCGATGCCGGCGCGGATTCGGGCCAGGCCAGGCGGATCGCGCCGCCCGCATCGAGCCTCGTGTCCTGTACTTGCAGCGGCGCCTCTGCCGTATCCATGGAAACCGCTTCGAAGCCGTCGCTGAACACGACGATCTGGCTGGTTGCAGACGCTTCGTTGTCGTCGAGGTCCGGATCACCCGCGAAGATCGCTTCCACGCCGGTTTCGACCAGGCCATCGGCCGCGTCCGCGAACACCGTCGCGCTCAACAGCCAGGTCACGCTGTCCCCGGACGCGAGGTGCAAGCCGGTTTCCGCGAGATCGCCCTGCCCGTTCGGCGTGCAGCCGCTGTCGCCGGGTACGCTGCAAATCCACGTCGCATTCGCGACATCGAGCCGATCCGACAGCGTGCTCGCGACCGCGACCCCATCGGCCGCATCCGGGCCGGCATTGGTTACCGTGATCAGGTAATCGACGAGTCCGCCGGCCTGCACCTGTGCGGGATCGACGCGGATGTCGACGCCGATGTCGGCCGCTGCGGCGAGGTTGGTCAAGCCGAAGCCGACCGGCGCGCCGAGTCCGCCGGTCGCGGTCACCGTGAAGGTCCCCGCCTCGCCGTTCGCGGTCGCGGTGACGCCGGCCATGCCGTTCGCATCGGTCGGCACCGACTTGGCCGACAACTCCGCGCCCGGGCCGCTTGCCGGAGGCGTGAAGGTCACGCTCACGTTTGGTACCGGGTTGTTCCAGTCGTCGCGCACCTGGACCACGAGCGGCTCGGCGAACGCGGTGCCAACGGTCGCGCTCTGGCCGTCTCCGCCGACCACCGCGAGCACGGTCGGCACGCCCGCCATGCCGGTCCCGGACAACTCGATCGTCGCATCCACGGCGGTGTTTGCAACCGTCACCACCTGGTCGAATTCGCCGAGCGCGGTCGGACTGAAGCTGTAGGCGAGCGTGCACGAGGCCGACGGTGCGAGATCGAACGGCGTCGCCGGGCAGTCTCCGCCGCCGCGCACGAACGGTTCCGCGACGTCGCTGATCGAGGTCACGGTGACCGGCGCGGTGCCGGTGCTGGTCACGGTGAACATCGCCGGTCCGGCCGTGATGCCGGCTGGCACCGGGCCGAAATCGAGCGATGCCGGATCGATCGCGAGACCGGGCGTTCCGGCGATCACGTCGAGGGTTACCGGCAAGATCGCGAGCGGCAGGAACGGATCGTTGCTCGCGAAGCACAGGTTGGCGGTGTACTGGCCGATGTCGAGGCCGGCCGCATCGAGCGTTGCGGTCAGGACTTCGGATCCGCCCGGCGCAACCGTGCCCGACGCGGGTGCCGCGGCAAGCCACCCGGGCAGGCTGCAATCCGTTGCATCGCCGCTTTCGGTGAGGTTCCAGTCCAGTGCGACGGTGCCGGGATTCGCGATCGTCACTTCGCGCGTGGTGCTCGAATCCTGCGCCAGTTCGACGCTGAGGCTATCGGGATCGAGGTCCAACGTCGCCGGTGCGAGTCCGGTGCCGGTCAGGGTCAACGCGACCGTCGCGCCGCTGTTCGTGATCGCGATCGCTTGTTCGAACGTGCCGGGCTCGTTCGCGATGTACAGGTAGTTGAGCGTGCACGACGCGGATGCGCCGAGTTCGAATGCCACGCCGAAGGGACAACTGCCGCCGGCGTACACGAATGGCATCGCGGGTCCGGGGATTGCGTCGATCTGGACCGGATCGGCGTCGGTGTTGGTCAGGGTCGCGGTCAGCGGCCCGACCACCGCGCCGGGCACAAGGACCGCGCCGAAGTCGAGCGTGTCCGGATCGACATCGATGAGCGCCGCGGGCGGACCTTCGAGGGGAAATACGTGCACGGCGCCCTGGTCGACCTGGCCGCCGACATCAGTGAGCCATGCGCCGACCAGCGCGGTATCGTCGGACACGGATACGGAATTGCCGAACTGGTCGTTGTCGGCCGCGTTCGCGGAAGCCAGCGTCGCGGTTTCGCTCCACGCGCCGCCGGCGCGCCGGAACACGTGCGCCGCGCCGACGTTGTCGTCGAACCAGGCGCCGATCACCGCGACGTCGCCGTCGAGTGCGGCCGAATTGCCGAATTCGGCGTTCGCGCTGCCCGCGGCGGCCGTGAGCCTGGCCTGCTCGCCCCAGATCGTGCCGGAGCGCTGATAGACGTAAGCGGCACCCTGGTGGTCGTTGGCGCCGATGTCGGCGTAGTTCGCACCAACCACGACGGTGTCGCCGGACGCGGCGACCGAACTGCCGAAGCGCGCGCCGGCTGCCGCATCGCTCGCGCCGAGCACGGCCTGCTCGACCCAGCTCGTGCCGCTGCGCGCGTAGACGTAGGCCGCGCCCTGAGCATCGTTGCCGCCCGGATCGGCGAACGCCGCACCCACCACCGCGATGTCGCCGGACAACGCGACCGCATCGCCGAACAGGTCGAATGCGAGGCCGTTCGATGCGGTCAGTTTGGCCTGCTCGCTCCAGGTCGCGCCGGACCGCACGAACACATAGGCCGCACCCTGGTTGTTGCGCCCGTCGACATTCGCCTCGCGCGCGCCGACCACGGCAGTGTCGCCGTCCAGCGCGACCGCGATGCCGAACACGTCGTCGGCCGCGCCATCAGACGCGGTCAGCTTCGCCGACTGCGTCCACACGTCCGCATTGCGCTCGAACACGTACGCGGCATTCGCCGCGCTGCCGACCAGCGCGGTGTCGCCGGACAGCACGACGCTGATGCCGAACTGGTCGAACGGCGCGCCATCGTCGGCAACGAGCCGCGCCTGCGGTACCCAGGCTCCGCCTTGCCGCACGAACACGTACGCCGCGCCCTGGTTGTCGTTGCCACCTTCGTCGACCGCGTCCGCGCCGACCAGCGCGGTATCGCCGTCGATCGACACGGAGCGCCCGAACCAGTCGTTCGGCATGCCGTCCGTCGCGGTCAGCACGACCGGATCGGCCGGACCGCCGTCGGTCACTTCGAGATTCACGGGCACGACCGTGATCGGCTGCGCCGGATCGTTGCTCGCGAGGCACAGGTTGGCCGCCTGCGCACCGGGTGCGAGCGTGCTCGCGTCGAACGTGACGTCGACCACGCCGCTCGTGCCGCCCGCGACCGAGCCGGCGGCCGGATCGGCCAGCAGCCAGGCCGGGCGCACGCAATCGGCCGGCAACGCGACGAGCGGCGACCATGCGCTGCCGTCCCAGCTCGCGAGGCGCTCCGCCTCGATACCGCCCGCGTCGTGGAACGAACCGCCCGCGACGAGTTCCTCGCCGAACACCGCAACCGCCGAGACGCGCCCGCCGGTGCCTTCGCCGAGCGGGGTCCACGCGCTGCCGTTCCATCGCGCGATGTTGTGCGCTTCCGCGCCGCCGGCTTCGCCGAACAGACCGGCGACGATGAGCGCACCATCCTGTTCGGCGAGTGCGCCGACCTGGGTGTTGACGCCCGCGCCGAGCGCCGCCCACTGGACGCCGTCCCAGCTCGCGATGCGGCTCGCGGGAATCCCGCCCGCCGCCTCGAAACTGCCGCCCGCGACGAGCTTGCCGTTCCAGTAGCCGAGTACCAGCGGATTGCCGTCGAGCCCGGCGCCGAGCGGCGCCCAGTCCGTGCCGTCCCAACTGACGATGTGATTGACCGTCTGGCCATCGATGACCGTGAAGCCGCCGCCGACGATGAGTTTTCCGTCGAACACCGTCATCGTGTAGGTCTGCGTGGTCAAGCCTGCGCCGAGCGCCGCCCAACTGCTGCCGTTCCAGCGCGCGATGCCGTTGACGGTCACGCCGCCGGCTTCGGTGAAGGTGCCGCCCGCAACGAGTTCGCCGTCGTACACGGCCAGCGTGTTGACCCGCGTCGTGCTGCTGCCCGCGATGCCGCTGCCGAGCGGCGACCAGTCGTGTCCGTCCCAACGTGCGATCTTGCTGACCGGGATACCGTCTGCCGCCATGAAACTGCCCGCGGCGATGAGATCGCCGTCGTAGACCGCGAGCGCATACACGCTCCCCGAATCGAAGCCGGAATCGAGCATTTCCCAGCGACTGCCGTTCCAGCGGCCGATGCCGTCGAACTCGGTGTTCGACGAGCCTGCCGCGTACAGCGCCGGTCCGCGGCCGTCGTCCCACACGATGAGCGCATTCACGCTCGCGCCGAATTCCGGGATACCGATGGTGTCGTCGATCTCGGTGAACGACCAGTCGAGGTTCTGTTCGCCAAGGTTCCGCACATCGAGCGACACGCTCGTGGAAGCGCCCGCCGCGACGCTCTCCGCGAGGCGGTCCGGATCGACATCGATGACCGGGAAGGTCCCGGTCACGTGCAGGGTCACCGGCAGGTCCGCGAGTGGGCGCAGCGGATCGTTGCTCGCGATGCACAGGTTCGCGGTGTAGTCGCCGATCGCGAGCCCGCTGGCGTCGAAGGCCAGGGTCGTGTCGATCGAACCGTCGCGGGGCACGCTGCCGGACGACGGCGCGGCATCGAGCCACGGCACGTCCGCGAGCGTGTCGCATCCCGTCGCGCCGCTCGTGTCGAATGCCCATTCCAGCGGTTCGCCGCCGTTGTTCGAGATCGTCAGCGAAGCGCCGCCCTGCGTGCCATGCACGAGGGCCAGCGA
>CAYWZC010000119.1:0-7727 GCA_964462745.1 uncultured Rhodanobacteraceae bacterium | reverse complement strand
AGCGCCCCTCATCCGCCTTCGGCACCTTCTCCCCGCTCGCGGGGAGAAGGAAAAAACAGTTCTGACCCCGTTCACGGGGAGAAGGGAAATCTTCCACCATGTCGCGGCCACCTTACCGACGGAAGCGCGCCGGATCGAACGGCGCCGGGTCGATGGATGGCGTGCGGCCGGCGAGGATTTCGGCGACCAGCAGGCCGGTCGTCGCCGACATGCTGACCCCGAGCATGCCATGCCCGCTCGCGACGACGAGGTTGTCGATACCGGGCGCGCGACCGATGAGCGGCAGGTCGTCCGGTGTCATCGGCCGCCAACCGTACCATTCCTCGACGACTTCGGGGCCCTCGGCTTCGCGCAGGTAGCGCCGCGCGCCGGCACGGATCGCATCGAGCCGGCGCCGGTTGAGCCGCGTGTCGTAGCCACCGAATTCCATCGTGCTGCCGAGCCGGTAACCGCCTTTCCAGGTCGTGACGCAGACGCCGGCTTCCTTCAGGGTCAAGGGTTGTCGCGGGCATGACGACGGTCGCGTATAGGTGATCGAGTAGCCCTTGCCGGGCTGGATCGGGATGTGCAGGCCGAGCTCGCGCGCGAACCGCGGCGTCCACGATCCAAGCGCGAGCACGACCTCGCGCGGCTGCCACGCGCCTTGCGTGGTGTGCACGCGCACGATCCTGCCGGCTTCGCGCTCGATCGCGGTCACCGCGGTTCGTTCCTCGATCGCGACGCCGTTTTCACGCACCACCCGCGCGAGTTCCGCGACGTAGCGATCGGGCCGCAACTGCGCGTCGAGCGGATGGAAATAGCCGCCGGCCATGCCTTCGCGCAAAGCCGGTTCGCGTGCCTCGACCGCGGCCCCGTCGAGGATCTCGATCGGGATTCCGACCTCGGCCAGCACCTCGGGTTGCCAATGCGCCTTCTCGAATTCGCGGGCGTCGCGGAACACCTGGAGCACGCCGCCGGCGGAGAATTCGCAATCGAGGCCCTCGTCGCGGACCAGCGCCTCGATGAGCCGGCGCGAATGCACGAGCAGCGCGGCTCGCGCGCGCAGCGCATGGCGAAACTGGTCGCGATTGCAGTTGCGTCGCGCCGCGAACAACCAGCGCCACATCGCCGGATCGATACGCGGATGGATATGCAGCGGCGCCGAACGCCGGAACATCGACGCGATCGCCTCGCGCGTCATGCCGGGCATCTGGAGCGGTGCCGAATGGCTCGGCGTCAGCGTGCCGCAGTTGCCGTGCGAACTGCCGCAACCCGCGGTTCCCTGCTCCAGCACGGTGACCTCGCGGCCGGCTGCACGCAACCGGAAGGCGCAGTTGAGCCCGATGACCCCGCCACCCAGAACCAGCACGTCCCCGTTGCGATCGCCCATCGGGACATTCTACGACCTCGCGCATCGATCCGTTGCGCTGCAACACGCGCCGGTTTGCTGAACGGGGCCGAAATGCAGGGAAATCCGCGGCCAACCTTCAGCAACGGTTTACGCTCTAATGCACTCCGGTCGCCCACCGAACGTGGGCGCGCGGGAGGCTCCGGTTGCGATGGAACCGGACCCACACTGGCATCCGGACCCGGTCGCGCACGATGCGCTGGCGAGCCTGCGCTTCACACCATCCCGGTCCCGGTGTCGTTCATTGCAATTCCACAGAGGACAAGCCATGAAGACGATCAAATCCACCGGTTCCGCACTTGCCATTGCCGCCGCCGCGATGTTCGCGGTCGCCCCGATGATGGCCACCGCCGGTTCCGACAACGCGGGTGACAAGGGTCACTGCATGGGCGCCAACGCATGCAAGGGCCAGAGCGCCTGCGCGACCGCGAATAACGCATGCAAGGGCCAGAATGCGTGCAAGGGTACCGGCTTCACCGAAGCCACTGCGGACGAATGCGCGGCGGCCGGCGGCGAATTCAAGGCCGCGGATGCGAAGAAGGAAGGTTGACCGGACCATCGGGGCGCGTTCGCGCGCCCCGATCTTCGCCCGGATGACCGTTCGTCCCGGATGACGCTTCCCGTCCGTCCCGAGCTCGGCTTCGGCCTCGGCCTGCGTCCGCAGCATTACGAAGACATCCTCGCGCGCAAACCGCGCGTGGACTGGTTCGAGTTGCTCAGCGAGAACTACCTGGTCGACGGCGGCAAGCCGTTGCACTACCTCGACCGGATCTGCGACCGCTATCCGGTGGTACTGCACGGCGTCTCGCTGTCGATCGGCAGCACCGACCCGCTCGACCGCGACTACCTGCGCTCGCTCAAGGCGCTGGCCCGACGCGTCGAGCCGCGCTGGATTTCCGACCATCTGTGCTGGACCGGCGTCGACGGCACGAACCTCCACGACCTCATGCCCCTGCCGCTGACCGAGGAGGCGGTCGCGCACGTCGCCGCCCGGGTGCGCGAAGTGCAGGATTTCCTCGGCTGTCGCATCCTGCTCGAAAACGTCTCGACCTACCTCGACTACACCAGTTCATCGATGCCGGAATGGGAGTTCGTGCGCGCGATCGCCGAAGCCGCGGACTCGCTGATCCTGCTCGACGTCAACAACATCCATGTCAGCGCGCACAACCACGGTTTCGACCCGCTGGATTACCTCGACGGCATCCCGGGCGAGCGCGTTTGGCAGTTCCATGTCGCGGGTCACAGCAGCCAGGGCGCGCTGCTCATCGACACCCACGACCACGCGGTGCCCGACCCGGTCTGGTCGCTGTATACCGAGGCCGTGCGCCGCTTCGGCGCGGTCTCGACGATGATCGAACGCGACGCCGACATCCCGCCGCTCGGCGAACTGGTCGCCGAGCTCGAACGCGCACGCGTGATCGCGGCCGGCGTTCGCGCCGCGGCATGAGCCTCGCATCGCCCACGCTGGCCGAACTGCAACGGCGCGTGCAGGCCCACGTCCTCGACCCGCACCGGGATTCCGCGGCAGCCCTGGAACAGGCCGTCGCGGCGACGCGCGGCATCGGCGCGAACCAGCGACTGGCCGTCTACACGGACGCCTACCGGCTGCGCCTGCTCGAAATCCTCGGCGAGGACTACCCCGCGCTGGCGACCTGGCTCGGCCCGGACGCATTCGACGCCATGGGGAGCGCGTACCTGCGCGCGCATCCGTCCGACAACCGATCGGTGCGCTGGTTCGGTCGCCATCTCGGCACCTTCCTCGACCGACATGCGCCGGACCAGCCCTGGCTGGCCGAACTCGCGCGATTCGAGTGGGCGCGTGGTCTCGCGTTCGACGCAGCCGATGCCGAACCGCTCGATATCGGCGAGGTCGCCGCGGTTCCGGCCACGTCCTGGCCAGGGCTCGGGTTCGAAACCGCCGCCTGCGTACAACGCCTCGGCTTCCGTTTCGACATCCCCTGCGTGTACCCGGACCTGCTCTCGGGCCAGCGCCCCGACACCCCCGCGGTCACGGCTCGGCCCGCGGCATGGATCCTGTGGCGGCACGAACTCGTGGTGCAGTGGCGCAGGCTGGAAGCGGACGAGGCGCGCGCGTTCGATGCGATCGCGGGCGGCACGACCTTCGGCTCCATGTGCGAACTGCTGGCCGGTGATCACGACGAAGAGCAGGACGCGGCCCTGCGCGCAGCCAGCATGCTGAAGCGCTGGATCGGCGACGGACTCGTCGTGGGCCTGCGCGAGGCGAGCGAAACGGCCGGGGACCGACACGGGCCTACCGATTCGGTCCGCTGACGAACTTTCCCCACACGACGGGTCGCACGGCACCGGGTCTGGCATCGAAGTTGCATGATGCGACCCGACTTCCGCTACGGACCGTGCGATGACTGCCCGTACCCCAGAACTTCTGCTCGCGCTGCGCGCACCCGGCGCCGACTGGCTCGCCGCCCTCATCGTCGCGCTCGACGAGGCCATGCAGGACGAGGACTGCGGCCCGCACCAGCGCAACCTGCTCGGCTCGCTGATCGAGGAAGGTTCGGTGCCGCACGAAGTCAGTGCGGCAGCGAATGAGCGCCTCGCGCGCTTCGAGGAAGCGGTCCGGGAACTGACCGATTTGCTCGTGGCGCCCGAACCCCGCGCGGCAACATCGGCCCATCGTCGTCCAAAATTGACATTGTGCGGCGGCACCGCCGCGTAGCGCCCGTCGCGGCTTGACACCGGCGCGCCGTCGGGCGAGTTTTCCCGTGTGTCCCCGATGCGTCTGTCGATCCTCGCCCTGGCCCTCGTGCTCGTCGCATGCGGCAGCACGCCGCCGCGCGACAGCGCGCCGCAGCCGGCCCGGCAACAACGATCCGGTTCCACCGAACCGGCCGGCACCAGCACGGGTTCGGCCAACGCGGTGCTGTTTCGTGCGATCGCCCTGGTTGGCACGCCCTACCACTTCGGCGGCAACACGCCACTCGGCGGATTCGATTGCAGCGGCCTGGTCGGCTACGTGTTCCGCGACGCCGCGAACCTGTCGTTGCCGCGCACCGCGGCCCAGATGAGCGAGCTGCCGGCGCACGAACTCGATCGCGACGAACTGCGCAGCGCGGATCTCGTATTCTTCCGCGATCGACGCCGCATCACCCACGTCGGCATCTACGTCGGCGGGCAGCGCTTCGTGCATGCACCGAGCACCGGCGGCACCGTGCGCCTGGACAGCCTCGATGGCCACTGGTGGCGCGAGCATTTCGCGTTCGGCAAGCGGGTCATCCGGTAACACGCCCGTAGAGCCGAGCTTGCTCGGCTTCATGACATGAAACGCAAAAAGCAGCGGAGCAAGCTCCGCTCTACGACGACACGAAGACGTGCGGGGACCCTGCGGAATCGCGAGGAGCAAGCTCCGCTCTACGAATGCGCGGGGCTGTCCGTGGCGTGTGCGTGGCGGTGCGCGATTTCCTCGCGGGTCGCTTCGCGCACATCGACGATCTCGATCTCGAAACGCAGCCGGCGACCTGCCATGGGCGGGTTGAGATCCACGTCGACCACGCTCGAACCGACCTTGATCACGGTGACCTGGCGTTGGCCTCCATCGCGCACGCTGAGGGTCGTGATCACACCGGGGGCGAGCCGCGCCTGCGGATGGAAATACTTCTTCGGCACGCGCTGCACCCAGCCTTCACGACGTTCGCCATAGGCCTCCTCCGGCTCGAGTTCCAGCTCGAACACGTCGCCCGGCGCGCGCCCGACCAGTGCCTTGTCGACGCCGGGCACGACGTTGCCCGCGCCGACCAGCACGGCCAGCGGCCGGCCGCGCTCATGCGAGGAATCGAGCGCCTCGTTGGCGCCATTGGTGATGTCGCTGACCCGGTAGTCGAAAACGACGACGTGATTGGCTTCGGCCTGCATGGCGATTCCTGCCTCGAAAAAGGTGCCGCAGTATACCGGCCAAGCCGGCGATGTCCCCGATCAGGCGCCCGCACGCCGGGTCGGTCGCCGCATCGCGCGATGTAGTGCGCCGCGCCGGCGCGCGAGCTTGCGCGCGACTTCCACCCGTTCCGCGGGGGTCCGTGCTTCGCCGAGCTGCGCGCGGAACGCGCGGAACCGCTCCCAAGCGCGCAATACCCGGCGCTGCCGGCGCAACAGCAGTTCGAGCATGATCGCGTCGTCGAGCAGGCCGATCACGGCCACTTCATCGTCGATGAGGTCGTCGGGATCGCTGAAATAGACCAGGGTTTCGATGACGCCCGTGCGCTCCGGCTGCGGCAGCGACCATTCCTCGTCCTCGAGCAGGAGGATGAGGCGCTGCACGACGGACAGGCGTTCGCGGATGTACTTCGGCAACCGGCCCGCACACAGGCGATCGAGGGTCATCTTCGCCGCATCGAGGACATCCGCCTCGTCGGCATCGCGTACGGCGCGATGGCAACGCGCGAGCGCCGCCTCGAAATGCTCGATATCGGCCGGTTCGAGTTCGAACGTGATGCGCATGGGCCGCGCGATAGTATCATTGTCGTTTTGCCGGGGAAGCCACCATGCGCATCGCGATCCTCACCCTGATCCTGGCGATGCTCGGCGCGCAATCCGCGCGCGCGGAGCACTGGGTCGTGGAAGCCCGCTATCCCGACCGCGCGGCACTGGTTCGTGCCGCGGCGCACTTCCAGCACGTGCGGGTCGATCGGAAGCGCTCGATGCTGGTCGTCGACACCGACGAATCCGGCATCGCGATGCTCGAACGCGAGGGTCTCGCGGTCGGCATCGATTCGGCCGCGACCGCACGGCTGCGCGGCTTCGAGGCGACCCTGCAGGCGGCGATCGATTCCGGCCTGCGCAGCGTGAACGGCGCCGGCTATGCCTCGATTCCCGGCTACGCGTGCTACCGCACCGTCGAGGGAACCTACGCGACGATGGATGATCTCGCCGCCGCCTACCCTGGCCTCGTCGAGATCCACGAGATCGGCCCGACCTGGAAGAAGGAACAGGATCCCAACGACGGCTACGAGATGCGCGCGCTGCGCATCACCAACCTCGCGACCGCGGATGCCGACCCGGACCGCCCGGCCATGGTCGTGTTCGGGTCGATCCATGCACGCGAATATGCACCGGCCGAGATCGTCACGCGTTTCGCGGAATGGCTGGTGCACGGCTACGGCAGCGATCCCGAGGCGACCTGGCTCGTCGACCACAACGATTTCCGCCTGATCCTGCAAGCCAACCCGGATGGCCGCAAGGACGCCGAGCAGCAGATCTACCAGCGCAAGAACCTCAATGTCATCGATGGTCCCTGCGGCAGCCAGGACAGCTTCTCGCAGCCCGGCATCGACCTCAATCGGAACTTCCCGTTCCACTGGGATTCCACGAACGGCCAGGGTTCGAGCGGATTCACCTGCGACCAGACCTTCCGCGGACCGGTGCCGCAATCCGAACCGGAAACCGACAACCTCGTGCGCTACGTCGCCGGCAACTGCAACGCGGCGGGCGAATGCACGGGTGGCGTGTTCGCGGATCGCCGCGCAGGCCCGATGAATCCGGATTCGACTCGCGGCGTCGGAGACGACCCCGCGCCCGAGGACACCACCGGCTTCTTCCTCGACATGCACAGCTATGCGGAGCTCGTGTTGTGGTCGTGGGGCGACACGTTCTCCGCATCGCCGAATGATGCGGCCCTGCGCACGCTCGGCCGGCGCATCGCATGGTTCAACGACTATGTCCCGCAAACCGCGGCCGAACTGTACCTGACCGACGGTACCACCGACGACACGTTCTACGGGCTGCTCGGCGTGCCGTCCTACACGATCGAGACCGACGTCGAGTTCTTCGAAGGCTGCGGCGCATTCGAAGCCCGTACCGCGCCCGACAACATCGCCGCGCTGCGCTATGCCGCGCGCAACCTGCACGCGCCGTACCAGCTGCCGTCCGGGCCGGACGCGATCGATGTGCTCACCACGCCCGACCTCGTGGCGGCCGGCGATCCCGTGACCCTGACCGCGACGATCGACGACGACCGCTTCAGCAATGCGAACGGCAGCGAAGCGCACCAGGACATCGTGGCGGCAAACGCATATGTCGACAGCCTGCCGTGGGCAGACGGAGCCGTCCCGATCGCGCTCGACGGCGCGTTCCAATCCGCGACCGAACCGGTCAGTGGCGAGATTCCGACCATGGGACTCGCCAACGGCCGCCATCTGGTGTTCGTGCAGGGCCGCGACGCGTCGGGCAGCGACGGGACGCCGAACGCGGCATTCATCGAAGTCGCCGCCGCCGACCACATCGGCTTGTTGCGCGGAACAACCACCTCGTTCGTCGACGACGCGCCCGTGGTCGCGACGGTCACCGCGACCAATCCGTCCACCGGCGAGAC
>CAYWZC010000118.1:3571-7736 GCA_964462745.1 uncultured Rhodanobacteraceae bacterium | reverse complement strand
ATGTTGCAGGCGGATGGCTCAGGCCATCGCGTTGATGTGCGCGCTGAGCCGGCTCTTGTGCCGTGCGGACTTGTTGCGATGGATCAGGCCACGCGCGGCGTAGCGGTCCATGACCGGCTCGGCGGCCTTGTACGCGGCCTCGGCGCCGGCCTTGTCCTGCGCGTCGATTGCCTTGACGACCTTCTTGATCGCGCTGCGCACCATCGAGCGCGCGCTGGCATTGCGCTGGCGGCGCTGCTCGGACTGGCGCGCACGCTTCTTCGCGGATTTGATGTTGGCCAAGGGATGACTCCGGATCGGTTGGGGCGGAAAAAGACGAGCATTATCGCCTGTGTCGGGGATTGCGTCAATGGAACAGGGGGCGGCGGGAGACGGGAGACGGGAAACGGGAGACGGATTGGAAGCATCGCGGCTTCTACCGTTTCCATCGAAGGAACCGCGGCTCGGTGGGTCGAATTGTTCCTCCTCCCTCTGGGAGGAGGTGGCCGAAAGCTGAGTGAGGATCCGGAGAAATCCGTAGCATCGCACTCCGACCGGAACCTCTCCCGCCCTTGCGGGGCACCCTCTCCCGACGGGAGAGGGGACAACGATGGAGTTCGTCCTCCCGCTCGACTGACGTTGGCGTCTCCCGTCTCCCGTCTCCCGTCTCCCATCTCCCGTCTCCCGGCATGAAAACCCCGACCCTGCTGCGCTCGATGCTGAGCTTCAGCGGCATGACCCTGGTGTCGCGCGTATTGGGTCTCGTGCGCGAGATCGTGATCGCGACCGTGTTCGGCGCGAATGCGATGACCGATGCGTTCTGGGTCGCGTTCCGGATTCCGAACTTCCTGCGTCGCCTGTTCGCCGAAGGCTCGTTCTCGCTCGCATTCGTGCCGGTATTCACCGAGGTCCGCGAGACGCGCTCGCACGAGGAACTGCGCGAGCTCGTGGCGCGCACCGCCGGCACCCTCGGCGGCATCCTGCTCGTGGTCACCGCGCTCGGCGTGTTCGGCGCGGGCTGGCTGACCCGGGTGTTCGCGCCGGGTTACATCGACGATCCGGCGCGGCTCGCCCTGACCACGGATCTGTTGCGCATCACCTTCCCGTTCCTGCTGTTCGTGTCGCTGACCGCGCTGGCCGGCGGCGTGCTCAACAGCCTGCATCGCTTCGCGTTGCCGGCGATCACGCCGGTGATCCTGAACCTCGCGCTGATCGCGGGCGCGCTGTGGCTCGCGCCGCGGCTCGAGGTGCCGATCATGGCGCTCGGCTGGGCGATCCTGGTCGCCGGCATCCTGCAACTCGTCCTCCAGTTGCCCGCGCTGCGTGGCGTCGGCCTGCTCACCCTGCCGCGCTGGGGCTGGCGCCACGCGGGCGTGCAACGCATCCTGAAGCTCATGATCCCGACCCTGTTCGGGTCGTCTGTCGCGCAGATCAACCTGCTGTTCGACACGCTGCTCGCCTCGTTCCTGATCACCGGTTCGCAGACCTGGCTCGCGCAGACCGATCGCCTGCTCGAGTTCCCGCTCGGCGTGTTCGGGGTCGCGCTCGGCACCGTGATCCTGCCGGCGCTGTCGCGCCATCACGTCGCGACCGATCGCGAGGGTTTCTCGAAGGCGCTCGACTGGGGCATACGCACCGCGCTGCTGATCGCGGTGCCGGCGATGCTCGCCCTGGTCCTGCTCGCGAAACCGCTGGTCGCGACCCTGTTCCAGCATGGCGCATTCACTGCGCACGATGCGGACATGGCGGCGCTGTCGCTCGCGGCCCTCGCGTTCGGACTGCCCGCGTTCGCGCTGATCAAGGTGCTCGCGCCGGCGTTCTACTCGCGCCAGGACACGCGCACGCCAGTGCGCGCGGGCGTCATCGCGATGCTCGCGAGCATGATCCTCAACGTGGTCTTCGTCGGCGCCCTGTATGTCGCGTGGCGCGAGCCGGCCGCCGCCGACGCCGGATGGCTCGCCGCGTTCGCGGGCGTCCCCGGCCTGCACATGGGCCTCGCGCTCGCGAGCGCCTGCGCGGGCTACGTGAACCTGCTGCTGCTGTGGCGCGCCTCGCGGCGCGACCGCGTCTTCACCGCCCAGCCCGGCTGGACGCGCCACCTGCTGCGCCTCGGCGTCGCGTGCGCGGCGATGGTTGCTGTCCTCGTGGCGGGGAACCTGTTCTGGCCGGACTGGAACGGCGTGCCGGTGGCGACGCGCATCGCCCGGCTCGCGGCGCTGATAACGGCGGGCGGCGGCGCATTCGCGCTGGTCCTGTTCGCGGCCGGATTCCGCCTGCGCGACTTGCGGGCGGTGTGATTGCCGGATCAATCACCGGATTCGGCTCCGGTCACCGCTCCGGGACAGATCGAGATCGGCTTGCCGCCTTTTCCCCCAGATCTGGCGGCCGGACCGGCGCAATTCCTGCGTAGCTCCACGCACGGGTCGATTTGCGATGCATCGATCATGAATCCGGGTTCCGTGAGGCACGGTGCGGCAAATTTGCCGTATATCGTTTACCGATATACGATACACCCATGATCAAGACCTTCGCCGACAAGGATACGGAAGTCCTGTTCAACGGTGATCGCGTGCGAAGGTTCGTGAACATCGAAAGCGTCGCGCGATGCAAGCTCGTGCAACTCAACGCCGCCGCCACGCTGGACTTCCTGCGCGTCCCGCCGGGTAACCGGCTGGAAGCCTTGAAGGGCGACCGTGTCGGTCAGCACAGCATCCGCGTCAACGATCAGTTCCGCGTGTGCTTCCGCTGGCGGGACGGCGACGCGCTGGATGTCGAGATCGTCGATTATCACTGAGGAATCTGCCATGCCCCGGAAACTGCCCCCGATCCATCCCGGCGAAATCCTGCGCGAAGAGTTCATGCTGCCGCTGGGCCTGTCGAGTACCGCGCTCGCCAATGCCATCGGCGTCACGCCCGCCCGCGTGAACGACATCGTGCGCGAGCGCCGCGGCATCAGCGCGGATACGGCCCTGCGCCTGTCGCGCTACTTCGGCACCGATGCGCAAAGCTGGATGAACCTGCAAAAGAATTTCGAACTGGAAACCGCGCGCCGCGACATCGGCGGCTCACTGGCGCGCATCCGGCCGCGCGCGGCTTGAAGCGACCGGCCGATACCGGCGCCGTCGAAATCGCCAGCAGGCCCCGACCCCTTATAATCCCGCGATGATCGAGGTTTTCCGGGATGCCGCCGGTCCGAGCCTGGCCGCGCGCGGCAGCGTGGTGTGCGTGGGAGCGTTCGATGGCCTGCATCGGGGCCATCGCGCGTTGCTCGGGCGCGTGCGTGCCCATGCGGCGGAGCATGGACTCCTCGCGACCGCGATCAGTTTCGAGCCGATTCCGCGCGAGTACTTCGCACGCGGTGCCGCGGTCCCGCGACTCGCGAGCGTGCGCGAGAAGATCCTCGGTTTCGACGAAGCCGGCATCGAGCGCCTGCTGCTGCTGCGCTTCAACGCGGCGCTCGCGGCGATGTCGGCCGAGGCGTTCGTCGGCGAGGTGCTGGTCGGGCGCATGAACGCGAAGCGGGTGGTCGTGGGCGCGGATTTCCGTTTCGGCCACGCGCGGCGCGGCGGCGTGGATCTGCTGCGCGCGCTCGGCCGCGAGCAGGGCTTCGAGGTCGAGGTCATGGAGGACTTCCGCATCGACGGCGAGCGCGTGCGCAGCAGCCGCATCCGCGAGATGCTCGCGGCCGGCGACTTCGACGCCGCGGCGCGCCTGCTCGGGCGGCGCTTTTCGATCGGCGGCCACGTCGTGCGCGGCGCGCGGCTTGGCCATACGCTCGGCTATCCGACCGCGAACCTGCGCCTCGGCCGGCGCGTCGCGCCGGTCGGCGGCATTTTCGCGGTGCGTGTGCACGGTGTCGGGCCGCGGCCGATGCCGGGCGTCGCGAGCCTCGGCGTGCGGCCGACCGTGGACGGCGGGGAACCGCTGCTCGAGGCGCATCTTTTCGATTTCGACGGTGACCTGTATGGTCGCCGCATAGCGGTGGAATTCGTGGCGAAATTGCGCGACGAGGAGAAGTTCGACGACCTCGATGCGCTGACGAGGCAGATGGATCGCGATGCGGATGAGGCGCGGGCGATCCTCGGCCCATAGCAAAGGCAGCGTTCACGGCCGGAGTCCCGCGGAGTCGTCACCCCCGCGAACGATGATGTCCGGTTGCGTTCGAGAAGCTGGGTCCCGGCCCCGG
>CAYWZC010000118.1:0-3471 GCA_964462745.1 uncultured Rhodanobacteraceae bacterium | reverse complement strand
GGTCCCGGCCCCGGATCGGGGTCCGGGGTGACGTTCTTTCGCCGGGACGACGACAGTGTTTACGCTTGACGAATCCCGAATCAATCCCGAATCCCGTTATCTTCCCGTCTCCCGTCTCCCGTCTCCCGTCTCCCATTCCCACCCTACCCCGATGCCACACGACTACAAACCCACGATCAACCTCCCGAAGACCGACTTCGCGATGAAGGCCGACCTTGCGCGGCGCGAGCCGGCGATGCTCGCCGAGTGGGAGGCGGCCGACCGCTACCACGCGATCCAGCGCCATACGGCGTCGCGTCCGCACGCGTTCATCCTGCATGACGGCCCGCCGTACGCGAACGGCGTGATCCACATCGGCCACGCGGTCAACAAGATCCTGAAGGACATCGTGGTCAAGTCGAAGCTGCTGGCCGGCTTCCGCTCGCCGTACGTGCCGGGCTGGGATTGCCACGGCCTGCCGATCGAGATCGCGGTCGAGAAGCAGGTCGGCAAGGTCGGCCAGAAGGTCGATGCGGCGACGTTCCGCGCGAAGTGTCGCGAGTACGCCGCGAAGCAGATCGACCTGCAACGCGCGGACTTCAAGCGCCTCGGCGTGCTCGGCGAATGGGAACAGCCGTACCGCACGATGGATTTCCGCTACGAGGCGGACATGCTGCGCGCGCTCGCGCGCATCCATGCGAACGGCCACATCCGGCGCGGCTTCAAGCCGGTGCACTGGTGTTTCGATTGCGGCTCGGCGCTCGCCGAGGCGGAGATCGAGTACCAGGACAA
The DNA here is from genome assembly GCA_964462745.1 of uncultured Rhodanobacteraceae bacterium. GTDB lineage: Bacteria > Pseudomonadota > Gammaproteobacteria > Xanthomonadales > Rhodanobacteraceae > Dokdonella_A. The sequence goes on along the minus strand of CAYWZC010000118.1, from coordinate 2,700 downwards.
GCAGTCCACCGCGATCGACGTCGCCTACGATGCGCTCGATCCGGCCGCGCTGGCCGCGAAGTTCGGTGTCACGATCGACGCGGGCGACATCGTCAGCGTGCCGATCTGGACCACCACGCCGTGGTCGCTGCCGGGCAGCGTCGCGGTGTCGCTCGGCGCGGAACTCGACTACGTGCTGGTCGAAGGTCCGCCGCGCGATGGGCGTCGCGTGTTGCTCGTGATTGCCGAAGCGCTCGCGGAAGCGGTGCTCGCGCGCTACGGCGTCGAGGGTGCCGGCGTGCTCGGCCGGGCGAAAGGCGCTGGCCTGGAAACGCGGCGCCCCGATGCAGGGACGGTTGCTCCCACGTTGCTGCGCCATCCGTTCTACGACCGCGAAATCCCGATCATCCTCGGCGCGCACGTGTCCGCCGAGGACGGCACCGGCGCGGTACACACCGCGCCGAGCCATGGCCAGGAGGACTTCGCGGTGGTCCGCGAATACGGCCTCGACGTGGTCAATCCGCTCGGCGCGAACGGCGTGTACCTGCCCGACGTGGAGTTGTTCGGTGGCCAGTACATCTGGAAGGCGAACGATGCGATCGTCGACCTGCTCGGCGAGCGCGGCGTGTTGCTCGCGCGCGAGACGATCACGCACAGCTATCCGCATTGCTGGCGGCACAAGACGCCGGTGGTGTTCCGCGCGACGCCGCAATGGTTCATCGGCATGGACGACACCGGCTTGCGCGCGACCGCGCTCGCCGCGATCCGCAAGGTCCGCTGGGTGCCCGGCTGGGGCGAGGAACGCATCGCGGGCATGGTCGCCGGGCGCCCGGACTGGTGCATCTCGCGCCAGCGCACCTGGGGCGTGCCGATCGCGTTGTTCGTCGACAAGTCCACCCACGAACCGCACCCGCGCAGCGTCGAACTGCTCGAAGATGTCGCGCGGCGCGTGGAGAGCGACGGCGTCGATGCTTGGTATGCGCTCGATGCGTCCGAACTGCTCGGCGCGGATGCGGATCGCTGGGAGAAGGTCACCGACATCCTCGACGTGTGGTTCGATTCGGGCGTCACCCACTTCTGCGTGCTCGACGCGCGTCCCGAACTCGCGCACGCGCCGCAGGACCAGGTCATGTACCTCGAAGGTTCGGACCAGCATCGCGGCTGGTTCCAGTCGTCCCTGCTGACTTCGGCCGCGATCCACGGCCGCGCGCCGTACGACGCGGTGCTGACCCACGGCTTCACGGTCGACCAGCACGGCCGCAAGATGTCGAAATCGGTCGGCAACGTGGTCGCGCCGCAGAAGGTCGTCGACACGCTCGGCGCGGACGTGCTGCGCCTGTGGGTCGCCTCGACCGACTACCGCAACGAGATGAGCGTGTCGGACGAGATCCTGAAGCGCGTGTCCGATGCGTACCGGCGCATGCGCAACACCGCGAAGTTCCTGCTCGGCAACCTCGACGGTTTCGAGCGCGCGCGCGACCTGCTGCCGATCGGCGAGTGCCTGCTGCTTGACCAGTGGGCGGTGCAGCAGGCGCATGACGTTCAGCAGGCGGTGACCGCCGCGTACGAACGCCACGACTATCCCGAGGTCGTGCAGCGCGTGCAGAACTTCTGTACCAACGAGATGGGCTCGTTGTACCTCGACATCACCAAGGATCGCCTGTACACGATGCGCCGCGACAGCCGCGGCCGACGCTCAGCGCAGACCGCGATGGCACATGTCGTCGAGGCAATGGCACGCTGGCTCGCGCCGATCCTGAGCTTCACCGCCGAGGAAATCTGGCGGCACATCCCGGGTGAGCACGGCGAATCGGTGCTGTTCGAGACCTGGTACGCGGATCTCGCCGCGACCCAGGCGACAGCCGAGCAACGCAGCTTCTGGGCCGACCTGCTCGGCCTGCGTTCGGATGTCGCGCGCCTGCTCGAAGGCATGCGCAATGCCGGCGCGCTCGGCTCGTCGTTGCAGGCCGAGGTCACCGTGTACGCGGATGCCGCGACGCGCGCACGCTACGCCGAGGTCGCGGACGAACTGCGCTTCTTCTTCATCACCTCGAAATTCGACTTCGCGGACGTGGATGCACGCCCCGCCGATGCGGTGCGTGCGGAAGCCGTGGGCGCCGAAGTCTGGATCGCGGCGCGCGCGAGCGAGGCGACCAAGTGCATCCGCTGCTGGCACCACGTCGCCGACGTCGGCGCGAATCCGGAGCACCCGGAAATCTGCGGTCGCTGCATCGACAACGTCGAAGGCACGGGCGAGGATCGGCGCTGGTTCTGAGCGCACGGCGCGACGAGGTCCGCATGAGCGATCCCCACGCCCCATTGCGGCCCGCGACGCGCATCGTCCTCGTGGTCGCGGGCGGCGTGTCGCTGTTCCTCGGCGTGCTCGGCCTGTTCCTGCCGGTGTTCCCGACCACGCCGTTCGTGCTGCTGGCGGCGGCGTGCTGGTCGCGAGCGTCGCCGCGCCTGCACCGCTGGCTGCACGCACAACCGCGTGTCGGCCCGATGCTCGAGCAATGGGAACGCCACCGCGCGGTGCCGCGCAAGGTCAAGTTGCTCGTGACCGTGCTGCTGCTGCCGTCGATCGCGGGTTCGATCTGGTTCCTGCACGAACGCGTCTGGCTCGCCGTGCTGGTCGCGGCGATCGCGCTGGTTGTCATCGTCGTCATCTGGCGCTTTCCGGAGATCCCGGCGCAGGATTGATCGCGAATCCGACACCTCATC
>CAYWZC010000117.1:0-7780 GCA_964462745.1 uncultured Rhodanobacteraceae bacterium | reverse complement strand
AGAGGTGTTCCCCGCTCGCGGGGAGAAGGGAAAGAGAGGTGTTCCCCGCTTGCGGGGAGAAGGGAAAGAGAGACGTCCCCGCTCGCGGGAAGAAGGAAGGGAGAGACACTTCCCGCGCTCGCGGGAGACGGAAAAGAGAGACGCCCCCGTTTGCGGGAGAACTACATCATGAGATCCCCAGCCGCAAGGATCGGGGGTTTCGCCGCTTCCCGGTATGCATGAAGCCCAGATATCCATGTCCGACATCCTCGACCTAACCCGTGAACTCATCCGCCGCGTCTCGGTGACGCCGGATGATGCCGGTTGCCAGGCGCTCGTCGCGGGGCGGCTGGAGCGCGCGGGATTCGCGATCGAGCATCTGCGTCATGGCGCGGTCGACAACCTGTGGGCGACGCACGGCGGCGACGGGCCGGTGCTCGCATTCCTCGGCCACACCGACGTGGTGCCGAGTGGCCCGGTCGAGGCGTGGACCAGTCCGCCATTCGAGCCGACGATCCGCGACGGCCATCTGTACGGCCGTGGTGCGGCGGACATGAAATCCGGCGTCGCCGCGATGGTCCTCGCGCTCGAATCCTTCGTCGCCGCGCACCCGGATCATGCCGGGCGCGTCGCGTTGCTGCTGACCAGCGACGAGGAGGGCGCCGCGAAGGACGGCGTGCGCCGTGTCGCCGAGACGTTCCGCGCGCGCGGTGAGCGGCTCGATTGGTGCGTGGTCGGCGAACCGTCCTCGATCGACCGGCTCGGCGATCTCATGCGCGTCGGCCGGCGCGGTTCGCTGACCGGGCGCCTGCGCGTCGCGGGCGTGCAGGGCCACGTCGCGTATCCGGATCGCGCGAGCAACCCGATCCATGCCGCGCTGCCCGCGCTCGCCGAACTCGCCGCGACGCGCTGGGACGACGGCGACGACGCGTTCCCGCCGACCTCGTTCCAGTTGTCCAACCTCGCCTCGGGCACCGGCGCGGACAACGTGATCCCCGGCGAGCTGCGCGCGACCTTCAATTTCCGCCATGGCCTCGCGAGCAGCGAGGCGCAACTGCGTGAGCGCAGCGAGGCGATCCTCGCCCGCCACGGCCTCGATTTCACGATCGAATGGTGGCAGTCCGGCGCACCGTTCCTGACCCGCGCGGGCGCGCTGCGCGAGGCCGCGAGCGCCGCGATTCGCGCGCAATGCGGCGTCGAACCGGTCGCCGACACCGGCGGCGGTACCTCGGACGGACGCTTCATCGCTCCGCTCGGCGTCGAGGTGGTCGAGGTCGGCCCGCGCAACGCGAGCATCCACAAGATCGACGAATCGATCGCGCTCGACGAACTCGAACGCCTGCCGGCGCTGTACCGCGAAATCGCCGAACGCCTGCTCGGCACGTGAACCTGAACGCGCGAGTGTGGTAATTTCCGCAACTTGTTGTTCCCTGGGGAACGCCGAACCAGTGCGGTCCGCGAAGGCTCCGTCATTCCGGTGAAAGAACGTCACCCCGGACTCCGATCCGGGGCCGGAATCCAGATTTTTCGGCCAGCCGCCGTAGAGATGGATCCCGGCTTTCGCCGGGATGACGAGAAAACGCACCGCCCGGATACCCTGGCTGTCACAATCGGCGAAGGATCGCCGGATCACCACCGGATGCCCGATCCATGCCGCCTTGCCGCCGCGCGCGACACCTGCTCGCGCTCCTCCTTGCCAGCCTCTTCCTGATCCTGCCCGGCCTTGCGTCGGCCGTTTCGACCCTCGAATGGCTGGATGTCTCCAGCCATCTCGGCCCGACCGGCGCCGCCATCGATTTCACCCCGCACGGCACCCAGCCCGGCCTGTTCCACGGCCTCGAAACCGCGCAGGCGTGCAGCGGCTGTCACGGCGCAACCGGCGACATCGGCGAGGATTTCCGGCCGTACCCGACCTGGGCCGGCTCGATGATGGCCAACGCGACGCGCGATCCGCTGTTCTGGGCCGCGCTCGATGTCGCCAACCACGACGTGCCCGGCGTCGGCGACTACTGCCTGCGCTGCCACACCTCGCGCGGCTGGTACGGCGGGCGCGTCGTGAAATCCGGGTTCGGCGGGCCGAACAACGACGTGACGCTCGGCGCCGCCGGTTGCCTGCTCGCCGGGACCCCGGATCGCGTCGACAATACCGACAACGATTACGGCGGTTTGCCGTGCCACTTCTGCCACCGGCTGTCGCCAGAAGGCCCGGGCGGCGAACCGACCCCGATCGGCAATGCGAACGCGTGGCTCGATGACGAAGCCTGTCCCGGCGACAGCGAACCGTGCCGACGCGGCCCGTACGACTACACCGACGGTGCCGGCCAGCCGCCGCATGCGTGGCAATATTCCGAATACCACACGCAGAGTGCGATCTGCGGCCTGTGCCACGACGTGACCACGCCGGATACCGACGCCGGCCCATTGAAGACGCTGAAGCTCGCCGACGGCACCGACACCGGCATCCCGTTCCCGATCGAGCGCACCTACAGCGAATGGGCGCAGAGCGATTACGCGGATACCGGCAGCCCGTCCGCGCAGACCTGCCAGTCCTGCCACATGCCGATCAGCGAGGACCCGGACGCGAGCGCGTGCTCGTTCGGTTCCAACCGCACCGGCAACCTGCCGGTCCATGCGTTCGTCGGCGGCAACACCTGGATTCCGGGCATCATCAAAGGCGAATTCAGCGACACCTCGGACATACCCGGCGCGTTCGGCGGCATCGGCCGCGAGGATTCGTTCGACCAGACCGTCGAGTGGGCGCGCGAACTGCTCGGCAACGCGGCCGCGCTCGACACCACGATCACCGCGTTCACGCCGCCGACCGGATCGAGCGCCGGCACGATGAACGTCAACGTCAAGGTCACCAACCTGTCCGGCCACAAGTTGCCGAGTGGTTACAGCGAAGGCCGCCGCATGTGGCTCAACGTGCAGGTGCGCGACGCGAACGGCGCGCTGGTGTTCGAGAGCGGCGCCTACGATGCGGCGACCGCGATCCTCACCGTCGATGCGCAGGCGCGCGTGTACGAGACCCTGCAAGGCATCTTCAACCACAACGGCACCAACACCTGCGACGTCATCGACGGCGACGGCGATCCGCTGTTCCACTTCGCGCTCAGCGACTGCATCGCGAAGGACAACCGCATCCCGCCGCTCGGCTTCGAACCCGCCACGGCGACCGATCCGAACGGCTACGAACTGCGTCCGGTCGGCGCGACCTATCCGGAAACCTCGCCGGGTTCGGGCATCCTCGTCAACTACGACAACGCGGCCTACACGCTCGACGTGCCGGCCGGTACGCCGCTGCCGCTCAGCGCCACCGCGCGGCTCTACTACCAGACCTCGAGCCGCGAATACATCGAGTTCCTGCGCGACCAGGCGATCGACAACGGTTTCGCGGGCGAGAACCAGATGTGCAGTGGCGAACCGAACCGGCCGTTCGTGGTCGGCCCTCAGGACCGCAGCCGCGGCGAGTACATGTACCAGTTGTGGAACGACGACACCCTGTTCGCGCACGGCTTCGACAGCGAACAGGCGCGCCGCAACTACGGCAAGTCGCCGCCCGAGCTGATGCAGGTCTCGACGGCGATTACGGCGCCGTGATGGCGACCCGCATCATGGGCTGCGCTGCGCGCGTGTTCGCCGCGGGCGCGTTGCTGTTCGGATGTGCGGGCCTCGCGCATGCGCTCGACTACACGCCGCACGGCACCCAGCCGGGCTTGATCGCGTCGCTCACGCCGGTCAGCAACTGCGTCGACTGCCATCGCCATCCGAAGTCGGACGCGGGCGCAGCCGAGTTCATGCCGCATTCGACCTGGGGTGGTTCGATGATGGCGAATGCACTGCGCGATCCACTGTTCTGGGCCGCGCTCGATGTCGCGAACAACGATGCCGAGAGCATCGGCAAGCCCGGCGTCGGCGACTATTGCCTGCGCTGCCATACGCCGCGCGGCTGGTTCGGCGGGCGCGTCGTCAAGGACGGATTCGGCGGCACTACGGGTGAAGGAGGCGAGAGCGGTTGCCAGCTCAATGGTGACTATGCGGCCAAGGACCGCAAGCTCAGCGATTACTCGGGCGTCGATTGCCATTTCTGCCACCGCCTGATGCGCGACGGGCCGAACGGCGAACCGAACCTCATCGGCAACGCGAATGTCTGGCTCGACGACTCCACCGAATGCGAATCGTCGCCCGGCTTCTTCGGCCCCTGCCGGCGCGGGCCGTATCACTATGCCAAGGGCGATCCGCTGGAGGCGCCGCATGGCTGGGCGTATTCGCCGTACCACGAAAATTCGGACCTGTGCGGTTCCTGTCACGACGTGACCACGCCGGATACCGACGAGGGACCGCTGCGCACGCTCGTGCTCGACGACGGCACGGACACCGGCCGACCGTTCCCGATCGAACGCACCTATACCGAATGGAAGCGCAGCCTGTTCGCGGACGCGATCTTCCGCGACGGCCTCGGCGAGGCGCCGCCCGGCGTCCCCGCGCTCGCGAAGGCCGAGCCATGCCAGGGTTGCCACATGCGCAGTTCGGACGATCCCGACGCAAAGGCGTGCACGATGAACCCGCCTGGCTCGCGCAGCGGCAACCTGCCGGTCCACCAGTTCGCAGGCGGAAACACCTGGATTCCGAAGATCATCAAGACCGAATACGGCGCCGACCTGTTGCAGGAACCAGCCGATTACGACCGCACGATCCAGGCCGCGCGCGACATGCTCGCGGCGAGCGTCGCGATCGAAACAGCGATCACCGCCTACACGCCGCCGTCCGGCACGACTCCGGGTTCGCTCGCGCTCGAAGTCCGGGTGACCAACCTCAGCGGTCACAAGTTGCCGACCGGTTACTCGGAAGGCCGGCGCATGTGGCTCAACGTGCAGGTGCGCGACGGCGCGAACCAGCTGGTCGCGGAAAGCGGCGCCTACGATGCGGCCACCGCGCTCCTGACCGAGGATCCGCAAGCGCGCGTCTACGAGGTCATGCAGGGCATCTGGAACGACGCCAGCCAAACCTGCGAAACCGATCAGGCGGGCAGGAAGCAGTTCCACTTCGTGCTCAACAACTGCGTCGCGAAGGATACGCGCATCCCGCCGTTCGGCTTCCATCCGGCGACCGCGGACGATCCGAATGGCTACGAGGTGCGTCCGGTCGGCGCGAGCTATCCGGAAACCTTCCCGGGCTCGGGCGTGCTGGTCAACACCGACATCGCGCAGTACACCTTCGCCGTGCCACCCGGTACCAACGGCACATTGACCGCGAGTGCGACCCTGTATCATCAGGTGTCGAGCCGCGAGTACATCGAGTTCCTGCGCGACGAGGCGCTGGACAACGCGATCCCCGCGGAAAACACGCTGTGTGCCGCCGGTCCGGACCGGCCATTCGAGGTCGGACCGCAGGATCTCTCGCGCGGTGCGTTCGTGCATGCGTTGTGGAGCGATCCCGCCTATGGCAAGTCGCCGCCGGAGGCGGTCGGAATGGCTACGGCGGTGACTTCGCGATGAAAGGGCGCAGCGCGTCACATAAACCCATTTCCGAACAACGCAGACTGCCGTCGCCCATGAACCCCTTCTTCCTCGTTGCGGCCGTGTTCGTCGCTGCCGCGATGACCGGTTGTGCGACCTACCGACCGCAGGCCGCCGCGCCTGCGCCGGAACTGATCGCGAGCGACGTGCCCGAGTCCGGACGCATGCACGGCATCGTGCTGAACCGCAGCTACGGAGACGTGTTCCTCATCGATGGCGAGGAAGTACGTCGCAAGATCCAGCTCGCCTGGGATTACGACCGCGGCACCGCGATCCGCCGCACCTACGACATGCAGGGCAATCTCCTGACGACCGAAGACCTGCCCGGTGCGGAAATGCGTCTCACGGAACAGGAGAATGAACGCGTCAAGGATCTCGTGCGTGGCTATCCGACCCTGAAGGACATCGCGAACAAGCCGGATGTCGTGATCTGGGCCGGCGGCTTCGTGATGCGCATCCCGGGCGATCGCTATTGCGACAAGGGCACGCGTTGCATCTACGCGACCCTGTCCAAGGACAACGGATTCACACCGATCGTGCGCGCGATCGTCGACCTGCAACGTGATCGGGTCGTCTATCCGGATTTCGATCCGGAATCGCGCGCCGGCTACAAGAAACCCACCTCGAAATCTCAAGCGGGGAACTGACGATGTCGACGAAGAAGAAACTGTTGTTGCCGGTGCTGCTGCTGTGCGGTGGTTTCAGCGTGTCCGCGCACGCGGGGTCGCCCACCTGCGACGGGCCCAACGAGACGCTGCTCAGCTGGCCCGCGACGAACCCGATCTGGGAGATGTGCTGGCTGCGCCCGAGCGACAGCGCCGCCACCGACGGCTCCGGCATGGAATTGCGCCAGGTGTACTGGAAAGGCCATCTCGTCATGCGCCGCGCGCATGCGCCGATGCTGTTCGCGGAGTACCGGAGCGGAACCTGTTATCGCGACTGGAAGGATGCCGACGCACGCTTCCTTGCCGACGAGGCCGTGCAGAACCAGCTCGGCATCCCGGTCGATCCGCAACAGGCGATCACGTCCTGCGACCGTTCGCAGGCGCCGACCCAGGCCTTCGGCAACTGCCCGTTCCAGCTGGACGGCTATCCGGGCAACACGCCGAAATGCGATTCCGGCGTCAGCATCGAGGACGGTGGCGACCACGTGACCCTGACCACGCAGTATTCCGCGGCGTGGTACCAGTACACCTCGCGCTGGACGTTCTGGGCCGATGGCCGCATGCAGCCGGAGTTCGGTTTCGGCAACAACGACGGCACCGGCAACGAAACGACCCACTGGCACCACAACTACTGGCGCATGGAGTTCGCGATCGACGATGACGTGAACACGGTCAGCGAGAACGGCGTGGACAAGTCCAGCGAGTTTTCCGCGTTGCGCGACGCGAACGGCGGTCCGGGTGGCGAAGCGCGCACCTGGGAAGTCCGCAATCCGGTTACCGGCAACGGCTACAAGCTGGTTCCGGGCGCCGCCGATTACGACGTCCCGACCAACGAATCCGGTCGCGGTTTCCACATGGTCGATTTCATGGCGACCCAGCAGCACAACAACGAATACGGCGACCGTTCGGACAATCCGCTCGGCGCATGCGCGATGGACGACGGCGCACTGGTCAACAGCGAAAGCCTCGCCAATACGAATGTCGCGTTGTACTACACCGTGGCGGTGCGTGATTCGACCCACGATGACTGGCCGCCCGGATGCACCGGCGACGACTGCATTCCGCAGGATTCGATGGTCTGCAAGAAGGCCGGCCCGACGATCGTTCCATTCGGCCCGTGGGTCGAAAGCGTGCCGGTCGAACCGGGTGCGGCGGTCGATCCGGGCAACGTCGTGGCCGTCGTCGCGCAGGGCGAATCGACCACCGGCCTGTTCGGCATCCAGAACACCGGCGGCGCCGGCAGCGTGCTCGAGTTCACCCTCGACGTGGCGCCGACCTCGTGCGACGCGCCCGGGGCGGTGGCTTGGCTCGATGCGAGCCCGGCATCGGGTGAAGTCGCGTCGGGCGCGACCAGCATGGCGACGGTCGACGTCGATGCGACGGAGCTGGCCGCGGGTTCGTATTCGGCGTTCGTGTGCCTGCACAGCAACGATCCGGCCAATCCGCTGATTTCGGTACCGGTCGATGTGACGGTCGTCGTCAACCCCGCCGAGGTCATCCTCATCGACGGTTTCGACGGCACCGGCGGCATCGGCCCCGGCAGTTGATCGCGAGAAGAAACCGTAGGAGCCAGCTTCAGCTGCGATGCTTTTCGCGGCGTACGGCAAGGGCATCACG
>CAYWZC010000116.1:0-7820 GCA_964462745.1 uncultured Rhodanobacteraceae bacterium | reverse complement strand
TGTTCGAGATCGTCAGCGAAGCGCCGCCCTGCGTGCCATGCACGAGGGCCAGCGAGACGCTTTCCGGGTCGAGGTCGATGAATGGCGGCGGCAACGGCTCGCCGGTGCCGGACAGGTCGACGACGATCGGTCCGCCGTCGGTCGCGATGGTCACCGCCTGCGCGAAATCGCCGGCCGCAACCGGTGCGAAGCCGTACTCGATCGTGCAGGATTCGGTCGGTGCGAGCGGGAACGGCGCCGCCGGACAATCGCCGCCGCTGCGCAGGAACGGCGCATTCGCGGCATCGATCGACGTCACCGTGACCGCGGTGTTGCCGAGACTGGCCAGGGTCACCGTGCGCGGCGGGGCGCTGTCGGTGACGTAGATCGAACCGAAATCGACATCGCGCGGCGCCACGGCCAGGTTGCCCTGCGGTGCGGTCGGCGCATACAACGCGAGACTCCATGCAGCAATGCCGCCGGAAAGATTGAACTGCCCGCCCGCGACCAGCTTCTCCGGCTCGGGTCCGGCGCCGTCGGCGTCGAAGGTGGCGAGCGCGGCGACCTCCGGGGAGAAGTAGCCGCCCATGCCGATTCCCTCCGGCCCCGCGAGTGGCGACCACGTCGCGCCGTTCCAGCGCGCGATCGCGTGGACCGGTTCGCCACCTGCGTTCTCGAAGCGGCCACCGGCGACGAGTTCGCCCGCGTACACTGCGAGTGCATCGATGTTGCCGTCCACTCCGGCGCCCATCGCGAACCAGTCGCTGCCGTCCCAGCGCGCGATGCGCGCGGCGAGATGACCGTTCGCGCGCGAGAAGTTGCCGCCCGCGACCAACTGCCCGTCGTATTCGGCGAGCGCGTACACCGGACCATTGAGACCACCCGCAAGCGCCGACCACGAACCGCCGTCCCAGCGTGCCACCCGGTTGGCGGATATGCCGCCGGCCGTGCCGAACGAGCCACCCGCAACCAGTGCGCCGTCGAATGCCACCAGCGTCTCGACCGCGCCGTTCGTCCCGCTGCCGAGGCCCGACCACGTACTGCCGTTCCAGCGCGCGATATTCGCGACGCCGACACCGTCGGCTTCGCTGAACTGCCCGGCGACGACGAGACCCGTTCCGTCCACGAACAGGGCGTTGACGCCAACCGAGCCGGCGCTGTTCTCGACGCCGGAACCCGGGCCTTGCAGTCCCGACCACGCGACACCGTCCCAGCGCGCGATGTGCTTGACCAGGGTATTGCCGGCGACGAGGAATCGGCCGCCGACGATGAGATCGCCGTTGTACACCGCGAGCGCATCGACGCTCGGTGACACGCCGCCGCCCGGCAGGCCGTCGACCCCCGGCGGATCGCCGAGCGCCGACCAGGCGACGCCATCCCAGCGCGCAACGTTGTAAACGGTCGCCGAACCGGCGAGCCCGAACATCCCGCCAACAACGAGGTCGCCGTCGTACAGCGTCATTGCATTGACCTGTGCGGGAATGCCGGGTCCCGGCAAGCCGGTGCCGGGCTGCCCGCTCAGCGTCGCCCATTCGCTGCCATCCCAGCGCGCGATCGAGCGCGCGACGACGCCGCCGGCGGAATGGAAACTGCGACCGCCGACGACGAGATCGCCCCCGAACGACGCGAGACTCGACACGCCGGAACTGACGCCATTGCCGGACGAACCCGACAGTCCGCTCCATGCGGTTCCGTCCCAGCGCGCGATGTTGTTCGCGGTCACCGCGCCGGCCTGGCTGAAGTTGCCGCCCGCGATCAGCGCGCCGCCGTGCACGGCGAGCACGCGTACCGACGGATTGCCGTCGCCGTCGAGGCCGCTGCCGAGTGACGACCACGCGCTGCCGTCCCAACGCGCGACGAGACGCGCGGGCTGGCCACCCGCGGTGGTGAAATTGCCGCCGACGACGAGGTCGCTGCCGAACACCCGCAACGCGCGCACGCTCGGCAACTCCGACGTCGGATTGCTCGCGTCATCGACGCCGCTGCCGAGCGCTGCCCAGGTGCTGCCGTCCCAGCGCGCGATGCGCTGCACCGCGGTGTCGCCCGCCATGAGGAAGTTGCCGCCCACGACGAGCTCGCCCTGGTATTCGGCGAGCGCGTCTACGCGCACGGTCTGGCTGAACTCCGCCTCGCTGACTCCACCGCCGACTCCGGACCACGCGAGGCCGTCCCAGCGCGCGATGCGGTTGACGATCTCGCCGCCGGATTCGCTGAACGTGCCGCCCGCGACCAGCGCGTTGTCGTACACGATCAGGCTTTCGACGCCGATGCCGCCTTCGAGGCCCGCGCCGAGCGGCGCCCACGACTCGCCGTCCCAGCTCGCGATGTTGCTTGCGGCGTTACCACCCGCCGTATCGAAAAATCCCGCGACGATCAGCTTGCCATCGAACACGGCCAGTGCCTTCACGCTCGCCTGCGCCGCGCCCGCGATTTCGACGCCGGTGCCGTTCGGCCCGGCCAGTGCGGTCCATGCCGTGCCATCCCAGCGCGCGATGCGCGTGACCTGTTCGCTGCCGGCGGTGATGAAGCCGCCGCCGACGTACAAGGCCGGGCCGTTGCCGTCATCCCAGACCAGCATCGAACTCACGCCGCCACTCAGGACCGAGTCGCCGTCATCGACGCCGGGACCGTGGAAAGCCGCTTCCCACGCGAACGAGGATGCGCCGCGCAGTTCGTCGAGCCCGCGACTCCACTCGGCCACGGTGTGGCCGGCAGCGTTCACGGCGCGCAGCGCGAGATGGCCTCCTGCATTCGAATCGAGCGCGAGTGGCACCAGGTTCACGCCGGTGTCCAGCGCGCGATCGGTGATCAGCGGGAGTGCCGATCCGCCCGCTCGTTGCAGGCTCACGGACAGGTGCACGTCCGCCTCGCCGGACCAGCTCACCGCCAGTTGCGAGCCTTCGGCGCCGCCAACGGCTGGCAGCAGGGTCGCGCCGAGCACGGATGCGTCGCGCGACGGTGCCTGCGCAAGCGCGCTGCCGAACGACACGGCGAGGCACGCGCCGAGCAACACCAGAAATCCCGTCATCCACCGGCTCGCGCCGTTTCGCCCTGTACCACGTTGCATGTCACGCTCCGGCAATGCCCGTATGATTTCGCGGATATCCGTCACGGGCCAACCCGGGATCCGCGTGATTCCATGTGGAGGCTCGAGGCGCGCAACGGCGCCGCCGATATTCCCTAACGCGCAGGACACCGGCGATTCTGGTCATCGCGTAGTACGATGCCCGGCCGATCCGATAGGTGGTTTCCGTTGGCGACATCGAGAACACGGCGGAGCGGCCGGTGAGCATCGAGGCATCCGATCGCTACCGTCGCGCGAAAACGCTGGCCTGCGCGGCGCTGGAACTCGCGCCCGAGGCGCGATCCGCGTTCCTGCGCGCCGAATGCGCAGGCGACGAGGCGTTGCACGAGGAAGCGCAGTGGCTGCTCGACGCCATGCAGAGCAGCGCGCTCGACGACGCCCCCGAACTGCCGTTGCGCGCGATCCAGGCCGCGGGTCTCGGCGTCGAGTCGTCCACGCCGAGCAACTACCGCCTGCTCGGCCTGCTCGGCGAAGGCGGCATGGGCGTCGTGTACCTCGCCGAGCGCACGGACGGGGATCTCGGCCAGCGGGTCGCACTCAAGCTGCTCAGCACGAATGGCGATCCGGATCGGCTGTTGGCGCGGCGCTTCGCGTCGGAACGACGCATCCTCGCCGGACTCGTGCACCCGAACATCGCGCACCTCGTCGATGCGGGCATCAGCGCGGAAGGCCGGCCATTCCTGGCCATGGAGTACGTCGATGGCGAACGCATCGACGCCTGGTGCGCGAGCCGCGAGACCTCGCTCAAGCAACGCATCGAACTGTTCCTCAAGGTCTGTGCGGCGGTCGAGTACGCACACCGGCACCTAGTCATCCATCGCGACATCAAGCCGGCCAACATCCTCGTCACGGCGGACGGCGAGCCGAAGCTGCTCGACTTCGGCATCGCGCGCCTGCTCGACGACGACGCATCGAACACCCGCACCGAAACCGGTTTGCGTGCGCTGACCCTCGCCTACGCGAGCCCGGAGCAAATCGAGGGCGCGCCGCTCGGTACCGCGACGGACGTCTATTCGCTCGGCATCGTGCTCTACCAGCTGGTGACCGGCGCGCGACCGTTCGATCACCTCGAATCGGCGCACCGGTTGTCGATTGCGATCGTGTCCGGCGAGATCACGCCGCCGAGCCGCCAGACGCGCCGCCATGCGCGCGATCCGGACCCATCGGGCCTGCGTACCGGAGCGTCGACGTCCGGAGAACGCGCAGGGAAGGCGAACCTGCCGGACCGCTCCGCGCAACGTCCGATGCGATGGCACGTGCCCGCCGACGTCGATGCGATCATCCTGAAGGCGCTGCGTCGCGAACCTGCGCAACGCTACGCGTCGGTCGCGGAGCTCGCCGACGACCTGCGTCGCTTCCTCGCCTCGCGACCGGTGCTCGCACGGCGCGGACGCTGGCCGTACCACGCGCGGCGCTTCGCGTGGCGCTGGCGCTGGGCGCTGGGCGCCGGAGTCACGATCGTCGCGCTGCTGGCCGGTTTCGGGCTGGATCGACAGGTGCAACTCGAACGCGTCGCCGAGCAGCGCGACCGGGCCCAGGCGCTGGTCGCGTTCATGAGCGACCTGTTCGAGAACGCGGACTCGCTGCGTTCACGCGGCAACGAGGTCACCGTGCGCGAGATGCTCGACCGCGGCGCACGCGAACTCGTCGACCGGCGCGGCCTCTCGCCGGCCGAGCGCAGCGCCCTGCTGTTCGCGATGGGCCGCGCGTACAACGCGCTCGGCCTCGGCGACCAGGCCCTGCCGCTGCTGCAATCGGCGCGCGCGCTGCTCGGGCCGGACGATGGCAGCGCGGTGGAACGTGCGGCGGTGCTGGCCGAACTCGCCGCGGCCTACAGCACGCGGCGCGACGCCGCGGCATCGATTGCCGCGGACCGCGACGCGATCGAACTGCTGCGCGGCGCGCCCGGCGACCACGACGACGAAATCACCCGCCTGCGCATTCGCGTGCTGCAGAACCACGTCAACCTGCTCGACATCCCGCTCGCCGATGCGCGCGAACAGTTGCGCACGATCCTTGCTGAACTCAAGGCACGCACGGACCCACCCGATACCTTGCTGCTGCAAACCTATCGTGCGCTCGCCGCCGCGTACGGCGACCAGAGCGATGGTCGCGAGGCGGTCGAGATGGCGCGCCACGCGCTCGCGATCGCCGAGCGCCTGTACGCGCCGAACGACCCGCGCATCCTGCCCAACCGCAACGCATTGGCCACCGCGATGCGCAACGTCGACACCGCACAGGCGGCCCGGTTGTACGAGGCGCTCGCGGCGGACTACGAGCGGATCATCGGCCCGGGCATCGGCCTCGCGAGCCTGCTGAACAACCAGGGCATCCTGCTCTCGGAACTCGGCCACCTGAAGCAGGGCATCGCCGTGTACCGGCGCGCCGCGGATATTGCGCTCGCAGCCGCAGGCCGCGAACACCGGACCTATCTCGTCGCGATCTCGAACCTCGCCACCCTGTACAGCCGCGACGGCCAGCCACGCAAGGCAAAGGCATTGATCGAGGACGTCATGCCGAGCTTCGCCGCGCAGGCCGCGTCCGGCAGCGGCATGAACCGGGTCAACTACGCCGCCGCGCTGGACACGCTGGCTGCGAGCACCGCGCAGCTCGGCGACCCGCTCGCCGCCATCGACCTCTATGCACGCGCGGAACAGCAACTCGCCGAAGTCGACTCCGGCGCCTACCCGGAAATCCGCGCCGAAATATTCGAGGGCCTCGCCGCGAGCCAGTTACGACTCGGACGCCACGCGGATGCACGTCGGACCCTGGATCGCCTCGACGCGCTCAACCGGCCCCTGCCGCCCGACCACGAACGCCGCCGCCGTGCGGACGCACTGCGCGAGCGTCTGGGCGGTGTCGATGCCGCGCCAACGCCGATCGCGGCCCGCCCGGTGATGCGTCACCTGCTCGAATGACCGGGGACGAAGGTCAGTTCGCGAGTTCGCGCCGCAGCCACGCGCGCGCCATGCGCCATTCGCGGGTGACGGTGGATACCGACAGGCCGAGCGTGCGCGCGGTTTCCTCGATGTCGAGGCCGGTGAAGTAGCGCAATTCCACGACCTCGGCCTGGCGCGGATCGAGCACCGCGAGGCGGTTCAGGGCCGCATCGAGCGCGAGCACGTCCGGGTCGGAATCGATCGGCACGTCGAGGCCGTCGATCGACATGCGCGCGTCGGCGGGCGGGCGCTTGTCGGCGGCCTGGCGGCGTGCGTGGTCGACCAGCACGCGACGCATCATGGTTGCCGCAATGAGCAGGAACTGGCGGTGGTCCGCCCAGCGCGTGTGGTCCTGGCCGGCGAGGCGCAGATAGGCCTCGTTGACCAGCGCCGTGACCTGCAGCGTGTGGTCGTGGCGCTCGGCCCACAACTGCCGCGTCGCGACGCGGCGCAACTCCTCGTAGACCAGCGGCAACAGGCGATCGAACGCCTGCTTGTCGCCGGTCGACCAGCGCTGGAGGAGCATGGTGACTTCACCCATGCCGGCCACCCTATCACCGGCCGCGTGGGCGGACCAAGGTCCGCGCCTCGCGAGCCGTGCGAAATCGTGCTGGAGTAGCCGTGTTGCGGTCGCGAGGATCTGGTAAAGCCGAGCTTGCTCGGCTGTCCGGAGCCTGCTGCGGCACGGAGCCAAGGCAGCGGAACAAGCTCCGCTCTACGGGGTTCGTAGAGCCGAGCTTGCTCGGCTGGTATCAGCTAGATGGCGGACCTGTCCGGAGCTCGTCCGGCGTCTCAACGCTGTGGCGCAGCTACCCGTGTCTGCGCCGCCGGGCCACCAATCGGGCTTTCGGCGGGGCGGTTGCCGCCGCCGGTGCCGGGACCGGACGAGGACGATTCGGCCTGCCAGTCCTTCGGCGGACGCGGCGCCTTGCCGGCCATGATGTCGGCGATCTGCTCGCGATCGATGGTTTCGTACTGGAGCAGCGCGCCGGCCATCGCCTCGAGCTTGGACATGTTCGTGGTCAGGATTTCCCGCGCGCGCTCGTGGGCGCGGTCGATGACCTCACGCACGACCTCGTCGATGCGTCGCGCGGTATCCTCCGACACGTTCTTGTGCTGGGTGACCGAGCGGCCGAGGAACACCTCGTCCTCCTCGTTCGCGTAGGTCATCGGGCCGAGTTCGTCGGACAGGCCGTACTTGGTGACCATGTCGCGCGCGATCTGGGTCGCGCGCTGGATGTCGTTCGACGCCCCGGTAGTGACCTGATCCTTGCCGAAGATCAGCTCTTCCGCGACCCGGCCGCCGTACAGGCTCGCGAGGCGGCTTTCCAGCGAGGACTTGCTGTGGCTGTAGCGGTCCGCCTCGGGCAGGAACATGGTCACGCCGAGCGCACGCCCGCGCGGGATGATCGTGACCTTGTGCACCGGATCGTGCTCGGGCACCGACAGGCCGACGATCGCATGGCCCGCCTCGTGGAACGCGGTCAGCTTCTTCTCGTCCTCGCTCATGATCATCGAACGCCGCTCGGCGCCCATCATGATCTTGTCCTTGGCGCGCTCGAAATGGTCCATGTGGACCTCGCGCCGGTTCGCACGCGCGGCGAACAGCGCGGCCTCGTTGACGAGGTTCGCGAGATCGGCGCCCGAGAATCCGGGCGTGCCGCGCGCGATGATCGCGGGCTTCACGTCGCCGTCGACGGGGACCTTGCGCATGTGCACCTTTAGGATTTGCTCGCGGCCGCGCACGTCCGGCAGCGGCACGACGACCTGGCGGTCGAAGCGGCCCGGGCGCAGCAGCGCCGGGTCGAGCACGTCGG
>CAYWZC010000115.1:4534-7865 GCA_964462745.1 uncultured Rhodanobacteraceae bacterium | reverse complement strand
TCCTCGCCGACGCGGATCGTGTACGGCGCGGCAATGCCGTTCCACGCGGCGATGTCGCGGTAATCGAGTCCGTTGCGGAATGCGATGCTGTACAGGGTGTCGCCGCGTTGCACCCGGTGATGTCCGGGAGCGACCTGTGGCGCCGACGTGGTTTCGCGCGCAACCTCCGGGGCCTCGCCACCGAGACCCAGATCGCGCACCGGCGCGGGACCGGTCGACGCGCAACCGGCAAGCAGCAACAGGAGCCCGGACAGCACGCCCGGGCAACGTTCGAGTCCCTGTCCTCTCACGTCGGTCCGCTCACGCATGTTTTCAGTGG
Organism: uncultured Rhodanobacteraceae bacterium; assembly: GCA_964462745.1. Taxonomy (GTDB): domain Bacteria; phylum Pseudomonadota; class Gammaproteobacteria; order Xanthomonadales; family Rhodanobacteraceae; genus Dokdonella_A. Next base: position 7,546 of record CAYWZC010000115.1, on the reverse strand, counting down.
CGCCACCACCAGTAGAGTAGCAGCAATGCCAGGATCGCGAGTACGATCCAGCCGATCCATTCGATGTACTTGTGCAACGCGGCTTCCGCGCGCGCGCCACCGATGCGGATCGCCCCGCCCAGCAGGTAGACGCGCTTGCCGCGCCCGACGGCCATGCACGCAAGGAATGGCAGGATCGGGACACCGACGATACCGGCCGCCCAGGTCACGAATTTCATCGGGATCACCGGTTGCAGCGCCGCGAGCATCAGCGCGCCGAGCATCGCGAACCAGTGCGCGTCCATGTCCGCGCGCAGCGCATCGACCCAGGTCGTGATCACCTCCTGCATGTGCGGACTCAGCAGCGGTTGCAAGCCCTGGTAAGCCCAATGGCCGAGTGCGTAGCCGACCAGCGATCCGAGCAGGGAAAACGCGAGGCTCCAGCTCGCAAGCCGCAACCAGTGCAGCGGTCGCGCAAGCGTCATCGGCGCGAGCATGACTTCCGGCGGAATCGGAAAGATGAACGCCTCGAAGAAGCTCAGGACCGCGAGGTACCAGCGCGCATGCCGGTGTCGCGCCCAGCGCAACGCCCGTTCGTACAGCGGCGTGAACAGTTTCATGCGGCCCGGCGCGTCATTCGAGCCCGCCCAGCAGGGGCACGAAACTCACGCCGCCGAGCGATTCCGCAAGCCAACCCGTCTCGCCCGCGCGCAAGCGCAAAAGGGTTTGCGCGCCGGCCGGCCCGACCGGCGCGACCAGCACGCCGCGAGGATCGAGCTGGTCCAGCAAGGCGGGTTCGACCTGGGCGCCGGCAGCGGTCACGATGATCGCGTCGAATGGCGCTTCTTCGGGCCAGCCCGCGCGGCCATCGGCGTGCCGGGAACGGATGTTGTCGATGCCGAGACGCCGGAAGCGGCGTCGCGCATGGCGCAACAGCTCGTCGATGCGCTCGACGGTGTACACGCGTCCGACGAGATGCGCGAGCACCGCGGCCTGGTACCCCGACCCGGTTCCGACTTCGAGTACCCGGTCCGGGACGCCGGACTCGATCAGCGCTTCGGTCATGCGCGCGACGACCCACGGCTGGGAGATTGTCTGGCCCTTGCCGATCGGCAACGCGGTGTCTTCGTAGGCGCGTGAATCCAGCGCCTCGTCGAGAAACAGGTGACGCGGCAGGCGCCGCATGACATCGAGCACGCGTGCGTCGCGAATGCCCTCGGCCGCAAGGCGCTCGACCAGGCGGTCGCGCGCACGTTGCGAAGTCATGCCGAGACCACGCGAACCCGCAAGGCGCGAAAAGTCGATCATCGCCACCTCATGCGGGCAGGTCGATCCGGCTTTCCAGCGAGCGCACCCAGCCGCTGACCTTCTCCAGCGCCTCGTACCGCGTCAGGTCGACGTGGATCGGGGTGATCGAAATGCGATTCTCGTGCACCGCGTGGAAGTCGGTGCCCGGCCCCGCGTCCTCGGCCTCGCCGGCCGGGCCGATCCACCAGAACCGGCGACCGCGCGGATCGTGCTGCGCGATGCACGGCGCCGAGCGATGGCGCCGGCCGAGGCGTGTCACCGAAAACCCGCGCAACTCGTCCCATGGCAAATCCGGCACGTTCACGTTGAGGATCGTGTCGGCCGGCAGCGGATCGACCAGCAGGCGGCGCATCAGCAACAACACCGCATTCGCCGCACTGTCGTAATGGTGACCGTCGTGGTTCTCGCTCGCGAGCGAGACCGCGATCGCCGGAAAACCGAGGAACCGCCCTTCCATCGCAGCCGATACGGTGCCCGAGTAGATCACGTCGTCGCCGAGATTGGCCGAGTTGTTGATGCCGGACACCACGATGTCCGGATCCTCGTCGAGCAGGCCGGACAGGGCCAGGTGCACGCAATCGGTTGGCGTGCCGAATACCCGGAACCGGTTGTCGGCGAGACGCTCCGCGCGGATCGGCTGGTCGAGGGTCAACGAGTTGCTCGCGCCGGAACGGTCACGATCCGGCGCGACCACGGTGACCTCGCCGACTTCGGCGAGACGCTGAGCGAGCACGCGAATCCCCGCAGCTTCGACACCGTCATCATTGCTGACCAGGACGCGCATGCGGGTTTCGAATGTCCTTCCGGGAAGTGATCGCGACGGGTTGCATGGTGCATTCCTGCACCGATCGACAGTTGCCTGCACGCCGTGCGAGTCGGAGCGTGGCGCCGGAAAACGCGGGCCACGCGCGACAATCGGTGTGCGGTCCCATGATACCGGATCGCGCGCTACACTGGCCCGATGTCCGCATCATCCATGCAAGCTCGCCTTCATCCCGAGGCTCATGGCGATTGATTCCGGCAAACCACGCAACAGGCAACGCCGTGTCGAGGTGAGCGCCGACGACGCACTATTGTTTCGCGAGGCCATCGGATGCGTGCGACCGCTGGCCGATGCGGGCGCGTCGGCTCCGTCGTCGATGCCGCCGAGTCCTGTCCCCGAACAGTTCCTGCGCGACGAAGCACGCGTGCGCGACGAACTGCTGGACCTGCCGTTCGATCCGGCGGCAATCGAATTCGGCGACGAGATCTGCTGGCTCAAGGCCGGCCAGCCCGCATCCCTGCTGCGCAGGTTGCGGCGCGGCGATTTCAGTGTCCGTGCCGAAATCGACCTGCACGAAATGAGCGCCGCGGTCGCGCGCGTCGCGACCCACGCGTTCCTCGACGATTGCCTGCGCAACCACGAGTTCTGCGTGCGCATCGTGCACGGAAAGGGACTGCGATCGCGCAATACCGGTCCGGTCCTCAAGCGACTGACCGCAACCTTGCTCGCACGCCGCAAGGACGTGCTCGCCTACGCCTCGGCGCGCCCGGCGCAAGGCGGTACCGGTGCGGTCGTGGTGCTTTTGCAGCGCGACTAGACGCACCACTCGTCGGTGCAAGTTTCCGCGGTGATCATCCGCTGCCTCGCATGGAGAGGAGAGCATCACGGCTGAAGCCGGTTCCTACCAGGCGCGAGCTCGACGTCGTAGGAGCAAGCTTCAGCTGCGATGCTCCTGCGCTGCC
>CAYWZC010000115.1:0-4434 GCA_964462745.1 uncultured Rhodanobacteraceae bacterium | reverse complement strand
TTCCCCGAGCACCGTGGTCGCGTAGGCACCGGCAGGCAGCGAGAAATCGAGTTGCAGCGAATCCTCGTCGATCCAGCGATACGCGAGGTCTTCGACCAGCAGGCGCAGGGAACGGCGTTCCTGCTTCAGGCCGTTCGCCGCGAGCCCGATGGCCAGGTCGCTCCAGAGATCCGCGGTCGATTCCTCGAGCACGCGCACCACGGATTCGCTGCGCAACTCGCCCGCGCCCCACAGCGGACCGGTCGGATGGATCGCGTGAGCAGCAAGTCGTGTGGTGATGTCCTCGTCGATCGGCACGGGACCGAAGATCGCGTGCGAACCGGCCAGCATCCAGACCTCGCCTTCGAGCACACGATTCCAGGTTCCGTCCGTGACGCGTCGCGCGAGCACTGCATTGAACAACTGCGATCGCGCCGCGGACAACGCGATACCACGTTGCGCACGACCAAGCCGGCGCCCCGCGAACAGCGCACGCGCCAGCTCGATGTTGCCGCCGTCGCGACCGAATCGCTGCTCGCCGAAATAGTTCGGCACGCCGTGTTCGCGAATCGCCGCGATGCGTCGTTCCGCAAGCCCGCGATCTCCGCGGACTCCGCGCAAGCGGATCGTGAACCGGTTGCCGCGATGGCTGCCCCGCTTCAGCTTGCGGTTGTGGCGTGTCGCGTCGAGGATGCGCACGCCATCCAGCGCCAGGCCCGCCCAGTCCGGATCCGGCCGGCCCGGCAGGTGCACGGTGAAGGACTGGCGGGTGATCGCATGACGGTCCTTGAGCCCGGAATATCCGACCGCCAGCGGCGCGACGTTCGCGAACCGCGCGATCTGGCCGGCCAGCCAGTCGGTATTGGCGCCGATCTTCTCGACGCTGAGGAACGCGTGCTCGCCCGAACCGGTCGGCACGAAGCCGAGCCGCTCTTCGACCACGAAATCCGCGGCTTCGGCACGCAGGCGCGCGTGCAGCGCAGGGCCACCGTGCGCAGGCACGGCCATACCGGCCTCGTTCAACCGCGTTTCGCCGTGGCGTGCGCGCGCAACAGGACGACCGCGCTCGCCGCGATGCCCTCGCCGCGGCCGATGAACCCGAGTCGCTCCGTGGTGGTCGCCTTGACCCCGACATCGGCCAGCGCGCAGCCGAGGTCCGCGGCGAGGTGCTCGCGCATCGCGTGCGCGTGCGGACCGACTTTCGGTGTCTCGCACAGGATCGTCACATCGGCGTTGCCGATCTCGAATCCGGAATCCGCCATCAGGCGCGCGCAGTGGCGCAGGAACTCGCGGCTGTCGGCATCCTTCCAGCGCGCATCCGAAGGCGGGAAATGCCGACCGATGTCGCCGAGCGCGAGCGCACCGAGGATCGCGTCGCACAACGCGTGGATGACGACATCGCCGTCCGAATGCGCCACCAGGCCGCACTCGTGCGCGATCCGGACCCCGCCGAGCACGACGTGGTCGCCGGGTCCGAATGCGTGGATGTCGATGCCTTGGCCGATGCGCATGCTTGGAAATGGGGGGACGAGAGACGGGAGACGGGAGACGGGAATGGCAAGACGGGGAACTTTAATCGAACTCCGGCTATCGGCTCCCGATTCCCGATTCCCGACACAGAAGATACTCCACGAATGCGATGTCCGCCGACGTGGTGACCTTGATGTTGTCTTCGCGGCCTTCGACGAGCAGGGGTCGATGGCCGGCGCGTTCCATCGCCATCGCCTCGTCCGTCGGCTGGACGCCATGGGCCTGCGCTTCCGCGAGCGCGCGGTCGAGTTCGCCGCGGCGGAACAGTTGCGGGGTGAGCGCGCGCCAGCGCCGCTCGCGGGGTTCGGTCGCGATCACGCGACCCTCCGCGTCCGCGCGCTTCAGCGTGTCGCGCAACGGCGCCGCGAGCAAGGCGCCGCCGGCCGGGATGCCGAGATCGATGAGACGCGCCACGTCCTCGCGGCCCACGCACGGCCGCACCGCGTCGTGGACGAGGACGAACGCGTCATGCGGAACGTCGGTTGCAAGCGCATCGAGTCCCGCACGCACCGAATCGGCGCGTTCGCCGCCACCGGTCACGACACGCACCGACTTGCCCTCGACGGTTTCCAGACCCGGCCACCAGCGATCGTCCGCCGCGATCGCGACGACCAGGCCTGCGATGCCGGGCAGATTCGCGATTCCTTCCAGGGTCCACAGCAGCAGCGGCTTGCCGGCAACTTCGGTGTACTGCTTGGGCCGATCGCCGCCGAATCGCAGCCCGCGTCCGGCCGCCGGCACGATGCACCACAAGCCGTCAGTGGTCATCGTCTTTCCCCGGCTTGTCCGGCGGTTCGACGACCTGGTAGAACGTCTCGCCGGGCTTGACCAGGCCGAGTTCGGAGCGCGCGCGCTCCTCGATCGCCTCGTCGCCGTGCTTCAAGTCCTCGACTTCCGCCTGCAACGCGGCATTGCGTGCGCGCAGTTTCTCGTTCTCCGCCTTCTGCTCGGCGACGCTCTGCTCCAGGCGCAGCACGTCGCGCAGCCCGCCGTGGCCGGTCCACAGCTTGACCTGCAACGCGATCAGCACGATCAGGAGGATCAGCGCGACATAGCGCAGCATGGCCGTGGATGATCCTCAGCGCGCGAATCCGGGCAGGTTCGGGAACGCGTCGCGGCCCGCGTAGCGCGCGTCCGCACCGAGCGCCTCCTCGATGCGCAGCAACTGGTTGTACTTCGCAACGCGATCGGAGCGGCACAGCGAACCGGTCTTGATCTGGGTCGCGGTGGTCGCGACCGCGAGATCGGCGATCGTGGTGTCCTCGGTCTCCCCCGAACGATGCGAAATGACGGCCGCGTAGTTCGCCGCATGCGCCATCGCGATCGCATCGAGTGTCTCGGTCAACGTGCCGATCTGGTTGACCTTGATGAGGATCGCGTTCGCGATGTGCCGCTCGATGCCTTCGGCAAGGATCGCGGTATTGGTCACGAACAAGTCGTCACCGACCAGTTGCACGCGATCGCCGAGCCTTTCGGTCAGCAGCTTCCAGCCATCCCAGTCGTCCTCGGCCATGCCGTCCTCGATCGTGACGATCGGATACTTCGCGCACCAGCCGGCCAGGAAGTCGGCGAACTGCGCGGAAGAAAGTACCTTGCCCTCGCCGTCGAGATGGTAGGCGCCGTCCTTGAAGAACTCGGAACTGGCAACGTCGAGGCCGAGCCAGACATCCCGGCCGATTGCGTAACCGGCCGCGGAGACCGCTTCGAGGATCGTTTCGACCGCTTCCTCGTTGGAACGGAGATTCGGGGCGAAGCCACCCTCGTCACCGACCGCGGTGTTGAGCCCGCGGCCCTTCAACACGGACTTCAACGCGTGGAAGATCTCGGTGCCCGCACGCAATGCCTCGGCGAAGCTCGGCAAGCCAGCCGGCAGGATCATGAATTCCTGCATGTCGACGTTGTTGTCGGCGTGCGCGCCGCCGTTGATGATGTTCATCATCGGAACCGGCAACAGCGGGGAGACGGGAGACGAGAGACGGGAGACGAGATAGCGCCACAACGGTTGCTTGTTCGACGCCGCCATTGCATGCGCGTTCGCCAGCGAAACGCCGAGCAGCGCATTCGCGCCGAGCCGGCCCTTGTTCGGCGTGCCGTCGAGCGCGATGAGTTTCTCGTCGAGCCCGCGCTGGTCGGACGCATCGAATCCCGCGAGCGCATCCGCGATCGCCGTGTTCACGTTCGCGACCGCGTTGCGCACGCCCTTGCCGAGATAACGTGCCTTGTCGCCATCGCGAAGCTCGACCGCCTCGCGCGAGCCGGTCGAGGCACCGGACGGCACCGCGGCGCGCCCGACCGCGCCATCGGACAACGTGACTTCGGCTTCGAGGGTCGGATTGCCGCGCGAATCGAGGATTTCGCGGGCGTGCACTTTGCTGATCGTGGTCATGGTGATTCCATGGAAACGGGGGGATCGGTAATGGCGTGTTCGACGGGCGACCCGTCGTAATCGGAATCCGGCTCGCGTACCTTGCCGCGATACGGAATCAACGGCAGCGGATCACGCGTGAAGCGGCGGTAGATCGCAAAATCGCTGTCCACTACATCCATTCGATCTTGCGGCCCTTGATCAAGGCGTCGATCTCGAGCAAGACTTCAAGTAATTTCGCCATCTTATTGAGTGGCCAAGCATTCGGCCCATCACTGAGTGCCTTGTCCGGGTCCGGATGCGTTTCCATGAAGATGCCCGCGACGCCGACCGCGACGGCCGCGCGCGCGAGCACCGGCACGAACTCGCGCTGGCCGCCGGACTTGCCGTCCGCACCGCCCGGCAACTGCACCGAATGGGTCGCGTCGAACACGACCGGGCAGCCGGTGTCGCGCATCACCGCGAGGCTGCGCATGTCGGACACGAGGTTGTTGTAGCCGAAGCTCGCGCCGCGCTCGCAGACCATGAGCTGCTCGTTGCCGGTCGCGCGCGCCTTGGCG
>CAYWZC010000114.1:0-7937 GCA_964462745.1 uncultured Rhodanobacteraceae bacterium | reverse complement strand
GGGTTGCGATCAAAGTATCGCTTCCTGGCGTCCGTTGCAGCGGGACAAGTTCAATGTTCTTTTCCTTCTCCCCGCGAGCGGGGGCGTGCTCTTTTCCTTCTCCCCGCGAGCGGGGAGAAGGTGCCGCAGGCGGATGAGGGGCGCTTTTCGCGTCGAGCTTGCAAGCTGGCAACCACGGTCCGATCCGCCAGACCCAGAATCACACGACCTCGCATGTCGCGACGCCCCGGCCCCTCATCCGGCGCTACGCGCCACCTTCTCCCCGCAAGCGGGGAGAAGGACATAGAAGAAATTTCCCCGCGAGCGCGGTGTACGTTCTTTATTTCTTCTCCCCGCGACGGGGTGCATGCTCTTCCCCTTCTCCCCCGCGAGCGGGATACATGCTCTTTTCCTTCTCCCCGCGAGCGGGGAGAAGGGGGATAAAGCACTCTCCGGGAGAAGAAGAACGAGAACTCCGTCACACCACCTGATGAAAAACGAACGCCGACCTGATCGAACCTGCATGCACGAAGCGCGACGCGGCGGCAGGCTTTCACGCCGACCCGCCCGAATGCCCGAAAGGAGATAGATCGTGCTGAAAAACCTGATTCCCGCCGCCGCGTGCCTCGGCATCTGCCTCGCGGCCCCGTGCTTCGCCGCCGACGGCGACCTCGATCCCGGCTTCGGCGTCGGCGGCTTCGCCTACGTCACGCCGGACGACATCGGTGCGCGCGAGATCATGCCGGTCGTCGCGCTGGAACTCCCCGACGGCAAGCTGCTGTTCGGCGGCACGCGCAACAAGATCCTCGACGGCACGCCGTGGTACGAACCACAGATCCGCGCGGCGCTGGTGCGGCTCAACGCGGACGGCAGCGCCGACGCGAGCTTCGGCAGCACCTCGATCCCCGGGCTTGCCGAGGTGCCGGACCTAGCCGCCACGCGCATGCAGGGCATCGAATCGATGGCGCGCATGGATGACGGCTCGATCATCGCGGTCGGCACGAGCATGGTGAACGGCCCGCTCAACGGCACCGTGTTCAAACTGCTCGCCGACGGCACGCTCGACACCAGCTTCGCCGACCAGGGCGTCCTGTTGCTGCCGGAAACCTATCTGCATGCGGTCGGGCTCGACAGCCAGGGACGCGCGATCGTCGCGGGCGAACGCATCGATACGGGTACTTACGTGAACACGAGCCTCGTCGCGCGGGTAACGGAAGAGGGAGCGCTCGACGCGACGTTCGGCGACGCGGGCGAAGTCGCGATCGCGTGGTCCGACCCGACCGTATCCGGCTACCTGTTCGACCTGATGGTGATGCCGGACGACGGCGTGATCGTGGGCGGCGGGTTTGAAGCGTATGGCAACGGCTTCGGCAGCGATTTCGCGATCGCGCGCCTCGACGCGAGCGGCGCGTTCGATACGAACTTTGCCGAATCCGGCTGGCGCGTGTTCCACGATCCGGCCGAAACCTCGAACAGCAATCGCATCTACCGGCTCGCGCTGACGCCGGAACATCGCATCGTGTTCGCGGGCGCGCATGCATCCGGCGAAAACCTGACCGGGCTCGTGCTCGGCCGGCTCGAAGCGGACGGCTCGACCGACCCCACCTTCGGCGACCCGAACTCCGCCGGCTATTTCGCCCCGCCGGTGCTGCCGACTGCGCAGACCGTCAATCCCAACGCGCTGGTCGTGCAGCCGGACGGCAAGCTGCTCGTGTCGGCAAGCTATTACGCGGCGGAGAAGCAGTTGTTCTTCGCGGTCCGTGCGACGGCCGACGGCCAACTCGATCCGGACTTCGCCGACGCGGGGGTGTTTCTCGCCGATGCCGCGCCGGATGGCGTGTACAACGACTCCAGCGCGATGACCCTGCAAGCCGACGGCAAGATCGTCGTCGCCGGCCGCGCGATGCGCTCCGCCGATTCGCCGATCGTCGACTTCGCTGCCGTGCGCCTGCTCAACACGATGCAGCCGACCGACCGCGTGTTCGCAAACGGGTTCGAGTGGGGCCGCATCCGAACCCAACAGCCCCCCGCCGGCTGAGATAGCTCCTCATCTCCCTAGGGGGCGCGCCCGAAAGCCCGCCACCCGGGGGGGGCTTTCGCGTTTCCGGACGTAGAGCCGAGCTTGCTCGGCTTCGGGACGATCAATGCGGCAGAGCAAGCTCTGCTTTCGCGGCGTTCTCACCCTTGCCGCAGGGCGGGCAAATTGTGACGGATTCAGCGCGCCGACGGCTTTACTTCGGATCCGTCACGGCGTACTTTGGTGCCCGGGACGTGAACATGACCACAACAGAGCAGTTTGAACAACCCTCCACCGGCGAACGGCAGGGTTTGCGCGAGATTTTGACGAAGAAGGATGTTGTTGCGGTCGGGAATTGCCGATGAGGGCAGCGTCATGGAGGAACGCGCGCGCAGGGTGGAAGCGCTACTCGGTCCGTTCCCGCTCCGATTCACGCCGTTGCCGGCTCATTGGGCCACTTGGTCAGCAGGCGGCGGAGGTTGTGCACGATGTTGATCAGGCCGATACAGACATGGGCGCGTCCGAGGCCCGTGCAGCGCAGTCGTTTGCCGTGGCGAAACTGGTCGATGCGCGCACGGATCTTCGCGCGTGCCTTGTTGGATGCTTGCTGGCGTGCCGTCAAGGGCCGGTTGCACTGCGCCTTGTGCATCGTACGGTCCTTGAGATCGAAGTTCTCGCAGCGTCGCGTCATCGCGGCCGAACGATAGGCCGAGTCCGCGTATACGGGCTCCCCCTCGCGGGTGATGTCGAGCAGCGCCTCGCTGCGTTGCGGGTCGTGGACCGAAGCGGTGCTGGTCGCAAAGGCCCGAATGAAGCCGTGTTCGACATCCGCGTTGACATGATTCTTGTAGCCGAAGTAGCTGCGCCCATGCTTCTTCGTCCAGTCCGCATCGGCATCCCGATGGGCCGCCTGCATCGGCGTGAGGTTCGCCTCGCCTTCCCTGGGCTGTGCCGGCTTGCGCGTACGCGGCTTCTCCACCAGGCTCGCGTCCAGCATCTGGCCCTTCTTCGCCTCGAAACCGGCCACATCGATGTAGGCGCCGAGGTTCTCGAACAATTCCTCGATCACACCACCCTTGAGCTTCTCGCGAAAGCGCCACACCGCCGAGTAATCCGGCACCGGGTGTTCAATGCCGATGCCGAGAAAACGCTGGAACGAGAGCCGGTCGGCCACCTGGTACTCCACCTGCTCGTCCGACAGCGCGTACATCTCGCGCAGCACCAGAATCTTGAACATCAGGATCGCGTCATAGGCCGGCCGTCCACCCTTGCGCGGATCACGCGGCGTACCGCGTGCCGCCTCCAGTGGCTCGCGGAAGATCGACCACGGAACGATCCGATTCAACGTAACCAGCGGATCGCCCAGCGACTCCAGCTTGCGGTAGCGCACGTCCTGATCGAACAGGCCCAACGGTCGTTGCTTCATCCCCGTCACTCGCATGGAAATCCTGCCTCAAGACTACATCAATGCGATCCGACTCGCGGCGTTACGCGAGAGGGTTTTGCAAACTGCTCTCAAGAGTAATGCCCCCGCGGGGCAAGCTTCGGAAATAGGGTTGGGCGAGCGCACCCGGAAGCAGCTTGGGGTTATTGCTTCGGCGCTCGCGCTACCCGGCGCTTGTCCCGGGGAGGAGAAGGTACAGCAATCTGAGGGGAGGACAATCGTGAGTCGAGAGGACTATGTTGCGATCGCGGCCCGCTTGGTAGCGGTGTACATTGCGATGAATACGGTTCAGCAGATTCCACAGGCTGTCCCGCTTCTCCAGAACGAACCGGACCCCGCCTGGACAGGGTTTTATGCGCTGCTGCTTCTCGCAAGCCTCGGCGTCTGCGCGTTCCTGTGGTTTTTCCCGCTGACCGTCGCGCGCAAGCTGTTGCCCGTGATGAAGGAGCCACGGTCCGAAAACGCGATCGACGCGGCGGTCGGACTGTCGCTCGGGCTCACGCTCATCGGCGTGTGGTTCATGGCGCAGGGCGCCATCGAAGCCGTTTACTGGATCAATCTGATTCTGTGGACCAAGCACGTGACCACGCCAGAGGACTTCTATTGGTGGAGTCCCGAAAGGATTGCTGCAGTTACCGCGATGGTGTTCGAGTTGGTGGCAGGCATCGGTCTCGTCCTCGGCAATACCGGGCTACGGCGCCTCATCTACAAGCTTCGCTACGGGGAGCCATGAACGAAAGCCCGGACGGTCGCTTCACGTGCCTGGAGTTGCCCTGCGACGCGCCGGGCAAAGAGGCACGCTTCGGTGTATCAGCGATCAACTGCGCCAGCCTCACTGCTCGCGCGCCGGCAAGTTCCGAATAGCAGCCCAAACGAAAAAAGGGAGGCGCCGCGCGCCTCCCCACGATCAATGTATACAAGACGTGGGGGCTTGCGGCAAGGCCCCGTGCGCGATGCAGCATCGCCGGCCTGTCGAGATGGCAGGAAACCGGAGCGGTGTGATGGAAGATTCGCCTACGTACTACCACGGCACGAAGGCCAACCTGGGAATCGGCGACCTCGTCGAGCCGGGTCATGCCTCCAACTACGGGAAGCGCAAGCAGGCCGCGTTCGTTTACCTGGCCGCGACGCTGGATGCGGCGATCTGGGGAGCCGAACTGGCTGTTGGCGCGGGGCGTGGCCGGGTCTACATCGTGGAGCCCACCGGATGGATCGAAGACGATCCGAACCTCACGAACCGGCGATTTCCCGGCAATCCCACCAAGTCATACCGTTCCCGGCATCCGTTTCGCGTCATCGGCGAGGTTGCGGATTGGCAGGGGCATGCGCCCGATCGGCTCAGGGAAATGCACGAGCATCTGGAGAGCCTCGCGCAACGTGGCATCGAGGCAGTCGAGGAATGAGCACGGGTTCGGCTCGCCGACCGTTCCGCAAGTGACTTTCTCGGCCCTTGGACCTCGGCCCTCACCCATGCATCGCAAGGAAATACAGCATCAACGCGAACAGGACCAGCATGATCGTGGTTTCGAGCTGGTTGACGGCGCCGTCGTCGCCGATCGATTTCCACAGGATCAAGAGGGTGGGGAAGCCGAACAGGATCACCGACACGGTCTCGAGGTCGATCGGCAGGATGCCGCCTTCGGGTAGCAGCGGCACCACGCCGAGGATCGACAGCAACGCCGCGAGCAGCAACACCCCGGGCAGGACCACGAACGGCACCTGCACGATGCCGCCGAACACGTTGGACAACGCGAGCTGGGTCTTGCCCTTGAGGTGCGCGCTGGTCACGAGGATGTAGGCGGGCATGCCGGCGAGGAATGCAACCGTGATCGCACCGATCATTTCCGAGTAGCCGGCGTTGCGCAGGGACGCGACGAGATGGTCCGCGAAATCGCCGACCGCGTGCCCGCCGACCAACGCGCCGACGCTGCCGAGTCCACCGTGGAACGCGATCATTGCCCAGGATGACGACGGGCGCGCGGCGTCGCCTTCGGCCTGCTCGGCGCCAGCTTCGGCCGAGGTGCCGGCAAAGCGCCGGACCAGGCCGCGCAGGTAGATGCCCATGACGACCAGCAGCGCGATCGCGATCATCACCAGGTCCCACAGGCCGAGGCCTTCGCCCGCATGCTCGCCCGCGTCGAACGAGGACATCGCGATCATCAGGAAGCCGAGTGCGATCAGGAGTCCCGTCGCGCAGGCGAGCATGTCGGTACCGAGCACGCCGATCGCCTTCGGCAGCGACGCGTGGCCGCGCTCGTCGCGCGGCAGCAACACGCAGAAGATCGAGAACACCAGTGCGTTGATGTGCAGGGTCAGCAGGGTGACGACGAACGCGATGCGCACGTCGGCCGCGACCACGAATGCGAGCATCGCGATTTCCGGCAGGTTCGAGGCCAGGCCGGCGATGACGCCCGCGACGTATTCGTTCCAGCGCAGCTTGCCGGCAAGGCCCTCGACCGCGAGGATCATCACCTCGCAGGAGCCGGCGATCGCCAGCAGCCCACCGGCCGCGAGCAGCACGTTGACCAACACCGGATGCGCGGCGGAATGTTCGAGGGCCATCGCCGCGAGCACGATGCCGATACCGACCGGCAATCCCCACCGCCACCACGTCCCGCCGCCGCCACCTGACATTTCGTTCTCCCTTCGCGCTCGTCGGCAAGCGCGGCCATTGTCGCCACGCGGCAAGTCAGCCGCAAATCCGGTCGATGCTTCCCGCACGTTCGCGTGGAAGCGGAAACCTCGGCAAGCCGATTTACCTCCGGCCGTGTGGCGTGCTCGCTGCGGGAAAGGATCTGATTGCCACCGTCATCCTCGCACGCCGTCGCGCCCGTGCCCCTCATCCGGCGCTGCGCGCCACCTTCTCCCCGTTGACACGGGGAGAAGGAATAGACGGCTGTCCTTCGCTCCGCGCAGCGCGGAGAAGATGCCCGATGGCGAAGACAGGAAGCCGAAGCCAACCCGGAAGGGTGCGCGCCTTCGATGTTTACCAGTCCGTCGGTCGGTAATCCTTGAGGAACTGGCCCCACATGTGCTCGCCGCTGTTGATGCCGCTGATGATCGGGTCGACGATGCGCGCGGCGCCGTCGACGATGTCGAGCGGTGGGTGGAAGCGTTCCTCGGCGACCTTGCGCGCGGCGAGTTCGGCCGGGTCTTCGTCGGTTACCCAGCCGGTATCGACGCTGTTCATGTGGATGCCGTCGTTGTGGTAATCGGTCGCCGAGGTGCGCGTCATCATGTTGAGCGCGGCCTTGGCCATGTTGGTGTGCGGATGGCGCGTGGTCTTGAAGTTGCGGTAGAACTGGCCTTCCATCGCCGACACGTTGACGATGTGCTTGTCGCGTTCGGGTGTGCGCAGCATCAGCGGTTTCAGCCGCGCATTGATGAGGAACGGCGCGATCGCGTTGACCAGTTGCACTTCGAGCAGTTCGACGGTCGGCACTTCGGCGAGCAGCAGGCGCCAGGAGTTGCGGGTGCGCAAGTCGACCTGCTGCAAATCCTGGTCGAGGCGACCTTCGGGGAACAGGTGCTTCTGCGCGAGTCGTTCCTCGGGTAGCAGGGCGAGCTGCGACAGCTCCGCGGCACGGGTCAGGCCGGGCAGGTGCGCATCGCGGCTCGTGGATGCGATCGATGTGTCACCGGTTGCGGCGAAGCCGCCTCCGGGTCCCTCGGGAAGAATGTGCGCACCGCGCAGGCCTTCGTAATCGCCGAGCAGGCCGCGCACGTGTGCGGGCATGTCGTGCAGCGCGGCGGTTTCGCCGTCCATCATGTGCGCGTAGAAATCCGGCGGGCGCCGCACGGTCTGGCACGCGTTGTTGATGACGAAATCGAGGCGCGGCCGGGTCGCGACGAGGTGTGCGCAAAACGCCTCGACGCTCGGCGTGTGGCGCAGATCCAGACCGAAGACCTGCAGGCGATGGCCCCATTCGCCGAAATCCGGTTCGGCCGCGTAGCGCGCCGCCGAATCGCGCGGGAAACGCGTGGTCACGATGAGTTCCGCGCCCGCGCGCAACAGCTTGAGCCCGGCCTGGTAACCGATCTTGACCCGCCCACCGGTCAGCAACGCGACGCGACCGCGCAGGTCCGCGAGTTCGCCGCGCTTGGCGAAATTGAACTCGGCGCAGGCCGGGCAGAGCTGGTCGTAGAAATGATGGATCGCCGAATATTTCTGCTTGCAGACGTAGCAGTGGCGCGGATCGAGGGATTCACGCGGCGATTCCGCGCCGATGCCATCGACATCGCGCGGCTCGAAACCTTGCGGTGGAAACACGTTCGGCGTCGTGAACACCGGCTTGCGCCGCAACGCGCGAATGCCGGTCGCGTCGAGCAGCGCGTCCTCGGCATCGATCCGCGAAGTCCGACGCAGCTTCTCGGCCGCCTTCAACTTGAGGCGCCGCGCAGCCGGGTCGGGATGATAGACCTGCGCCACGGCCTGGTGCAGGCGCGCGCGATCGGCGGCGGGCAGGAGGTCGAGCAGTTGCCGGTCGGCAGCGATGG
>CAYWZC010000113.1:1736-8118 GCA_964462745.1 uncultured Rhodanobacteraceae bacterium | reverse complement strand
GGCATCTACGGCCGGCGCATGTACGAGACCTGGTACAAGATGACCCAGATGCTGCTGACCGGCTTCCCGTTGCAGAAGGTGCTGACCCACCAGATCCATGTCGACGATTTCCAGAAGGGTTTCGATCTCATGGAATCGGGCCAGTGCGGCAAGGTCGTGTGTTCGTGGAACTGACGGCCGTGCCATGAGCGGATCGCTTCGCGGACGACGCGTTGCGGCGCGCTCCTGACGGACCATCGCCGCGCAGCCATGACCTTCGATTTGCTGGCCGGTCGCGTCGAAGCCGCGTTGCAGGATTTGCCCGGCGGCAGGTTGCATGTCGCATTCAGCGGCGGGCTGGACTCCAGCGTCCTGCTCGACCTGCTCGCGGCTTCGCAGGCTGTGCGTGCGCGCGGCCTGCATGCGCTGCACGTCGATCACGGCCTGCATGCCGACAGTCCGCATTGGGCGACGCATTGCCGAAAGGTAGCGGACGCGCTCGACGTGCCGATCACCGTGGTACCGGTACATGTCGATCGGGGCAGCGGCCTCGGCCTCGAAGCCGCAGCGCGCGCGGCGCGTCATGCGGTGTTCGAAGGACATCTCGTCGATGGCGGTATCGTGGCGCTTGCCCAGCACCGTGACGACCAGGTCGAAACGGTACTGCTGAAACTCCTGCGCGGTGCGGCACCCGAAGGGCTCGGCGCGATGCGCCGCCTTCGCCGCTGCGGTGGCGGCTGGCTGTGGCGTCCGCTGCTCGACGTGCCGCGCAGCGACTTGCATGAGCACGCGATGCGACGCGGCCTCGCGTGGATCGAGGATCCGTCCAACTCGGCGCTGGCGCACGATCGCAATTTCCTGCGCCTCGAACTCCTTCCGCGCCTGCGCGAGCGCTGGCCGGCCACCGATGCAAACCTCGCGCAGGCTGCCGCACGCGCCAGCGAAGCCGCCGATGTCATCGAGGCCGATGCGCGCGCGGCACTCTCCGCCCTGCGCGGAACCGATCCGGCAAGCCTGCCGATCGCGGCGTGGCACGCACTTTCGCCAGCGCTGCGCGACGCTGTGCTGCGCCGCTGGCTGCGCGAACTCGGCCTGCCCGCGCCGACCCGGGACCAGGCATCCGAGCTCGCGCGCCAGCTCTCTGCCGCGCACCGCGATCGCATACCGCTCGTGGCCTGGCCCGGTGCCGAACTGCGCCGCTACCGCGAATACATGCACGCGATGGCGCCGCTCGCGCCGATGCCGCGCGACTGGCAACGCCCGTTCGACGGCACGCCGCTGCCATTGCCGTGCGACCTCGGCACATTGGGTCTCGTCGATGCAAGGGACCAGCCGGTGCGTGTATCACCCGGTTTGTACGTGCGCTTCCGCCGCGGCGGTGAACGCCTGCGCCTGCCCGACCGCGCGCACCGCAGTGAGCTGCGCGACCTGTTCCAGCAGGCCGGCGTGCCGCCGTGGCAACGCGATCGCCTGCCGATCCTCCTCGATCCCGACGGCGAGGTCATCGCGGTCGCCGGGTACTGGATCGGGGCCGAAGCACAAAGCCTGTTCGAACGCATGCGATGCCGGCTGGACTGGCGAACCGGCGCGCATTGATCTTGTCACGTCGCTGGGTTAGGTTTCGCGTCATGCCGCCCGAGACCACCGCCACGAAGCCCGCCGACGTCGCCGAGTTCGAGAAGTCGCTCGACGAACTCGAATCCCTGGTCGCGCGCATGGAACAGGGCGACATGAGCCTCGACGATTCACTGAAGTCGTTCGAGCGCGGCATCGCGCTGTATCGCGATTGCCAGAACACGCTGGAGCAGGCCGAGTTCAAGGTCCGCCAACTTGCCGATCCGGCCGCACCCGATTCCGCCCAGCCCTTTGACCCCGCCACGCCCTGAGCTGACCGCCGCGCTGGCCGCGTTGCGCGAACGCGCCGAGCGCGCACTTGCGCAGGCGTTGCCGCGCGACGACGTGGCGCCGATCGAACTGCACCGCGCGATGCGCTACGCGGTGCTCGGAGGCGGCAAGCGATTGCGCGCGTTGCTCGTGTACGCCGCCGGCCGGGCCTGCGGTGGCGCGCTCGAGCGCCTCGACGCGGCGGCCTGCGCGGTCGAGATCATCCACGCCTACTCGCTCGTGCATGACGACCTGCCGGCAATGGACGACGACGAACTGCGCCGCGGCCAACCGACCTGCCACGTCGCGTTCGGCGAGGCCATGGCGATCCTCGCCGGCGACGCGTTGCAGGCACTCGCATTCGAATGCCTCGCACAGGACGCCCACCTCGACGCCGAACCTGCGGTCCGCGTCGCGATGCTGCGCGTGCTGGCGGCCGCGTGCGGCTCGCAAGGCATGGCCGGCGGCCAGGCGTTCGACCTCGCCGCGGTCGGCCAACGCATCCGCGTCGACCAGCTCGAACGCATGCACGTGTACAAGACCGGTGCCCTGATTCGCGCGTCGGTGCGACTCGGTGCGCTCGCGGCGGGATGCGACGACGAAGCGACGCTCGCCGCGCTCGATCGCTATGCCCATTGCATCGGCCTCGCGTTCCAGATCCGCGACGACATCCTCGATGTCGAAGGCGACTCGACCGAACTCGGCAAGACCGCGGGCAAGGACGAGGCGCAGGCAAAACCGACCTATCCCGCGATCCTCGGTCTCGACGAATCCCGCCGACGGCTGGCCGGGCTGACCGCGGAAGCGCTCGCCGTGGTGCCGGAACGGATTGCCGCGAATCCCGATCTTGCCGACCTCGCGCGTTTCGTGGCCGACCGGACCCGCTGATTGCAGGAGCGGACAAGCGCGCCGGCGTCGCGGGCGTGTCAGGTCGACGGGATCTGCAGGATGTCGCCGGCGCGCAGGTAACCATCGTCGGACAGGCGATTGGCATTGCGCAGCGAACTCATGCTGACCCCGTACAGCTGCGCGATCCCGCTCAGCGTTTCACCGCGAGCCACGCGATGCAGGTCGCGCAGGCCGCGATCATCGCCCGATTTCGCCTGCGCAAGCGCCTCGCTCGTGTCCGCGCGGTTGTGCATTGCGGCACGCGCCTCGGTGACCGTCATGCCCTTCGCGGCGGCCACCGCGAACCAGGTGCGCGGCGGCGGGTTGGTCGTCACGTGGGTGCGGATGCCAGCGAAAACCGCATCGGCGATCTTGCCGCGCTCGCGCGGATCCTTGAGGCGCTTTTCCTCGGCGGGATTGGTGATGAACGCGGTTTCGACGAGGATCGAGGGTACGTCCGGCGAGCGCAGCACGACGAAGTTCGCGCGCTCCACGTGCTGGCGATGGGTCTTGCCCAGCTTGCGCAATGACGCGAACACGTCACGCGCGAGCGCGTTGCTCGCGCTCAGCGTCGCGCCCTGCGACAGGTCGAGCAGGACTGCGGCGAGCGTATCGTCCTTGTCGTCCAGCGACACGCCGCCGACCAGGTCGGCGCGGTTCTCGCGATCGGCGAGCCAGCGCGCCGCCTCGCTGGTCGCGCCGCGCGGTGACAGCACCCAGACCGACGAACCACGCGCGTCGCTCGACGTGAACGCGTCGGCATGGATCGAGATGAACAAATCCGCCTTCTGTTCGCGCGCCTTGTGGTACCGCTCCTTGAGCGGAATGAAATAGTCACCGTCTCGGATCAGCACCGCGCTCATGCCCGGCTCGCGATCGATGCGTTCCTTGAGCGCACGCGCAACCGCGAGGGTGATGACCTTTTCGCGCGTGCCGGTCGCGCCGATCGCGCCGGGATCGTCGCCGCCGTGGCCCGCATCGAGCGCGACGATGACGTTGCGCGGCGTACCCGGCAGGACCTCGTCGATGGTGCGGACCGGCGCCTTGCGATCCTTCGGATACAGGTCGACGACGAGGCGGTAGCCGAACTTGTCGGCCGGCTTCAGCAGGAAACTCTTCGGCCGCGCCTTGGCGTCGAGATCGAGCACGATGCGCACGCCGTCCTTGCCATGCTTGCCGCTGCGCACGCGTTCGAGCAGGCCATCGGTCGCCGGCACCTGGAATCCGTCGCCGAGTCGACTGGCATCGAGGTCGAGCACGATGCGGTCCGGATCATCGAGCTGGAACAGCTTGTAGTCGATCGGGCCGGATACGTCGAACACGGCCCGCGTGTGGTCGGGCCCGGCCCAGACGCGCAGGGCCTCCACTTCGGCGGCCGATACGATGCCGGAAGTTGCGAGGAAGCCGATCGCAAGCGCTGCAAACCGGCGTTTTCGACGGGCGCGATCGCACATGGCGGGTATTGAACTGCAATATTGCCGTGAATTTCAAGCTTTTTTGCTTGCAAATCCGCGATCTGCCCGATTTACCTCACCACCGATCCAGCATATCAGCTGTAACTTGCTGAAGATCAAGGGCATACGGGCCAGGCCGCGAGCCACTTCGCGCCGAGCGGCGTGTTCGCGATGGCCTCCAGGTGGCGGCCCGCACCGGCGTGGGCCAGGCGCAGGGTCAGGTCGGGCGGCGGCAGCACGCCCGCACCCCGCTCGGGCCATTCCACGAGCAGGAGTGCACCCGGCGTCACCAGATCCGCGAGACCCAGCCATTCCAGCTCGCCCGGATCCGCGATCCGGTAGAGATCGAGGTGATGGGCGGGATGTCCGCTGCCGGAATAGCTCTCGATCAGGCTGTAGGTCGGGCTCTTGACTCGCTCGCCGACGCCCCGTGCACGCAGCAGCGCACGCGCAAAGGTGGTCTTGCCCGCGCCGAGTTCGCCCTCGAGGAAGATCACGCCACCGTCGTGGGTCCGGCCGGCGAGGTCGGTGGCGAGAGCGACCAGCGCGGCCTCGTCGAGCGCGCGGAACGCACGCCTGGTTTCAGTCATGACCGCCGCCATTGAGCAGGTGTCGCAACGGATCGAACAGGTCGCCAGCGAGCAGGCCGCGCGGCGCCGATCCGGCCGCGAGATCGCCCGCTTTTGCATGCACCGCGACACCCAGGCGAGCCGCGTCCCATGCATCCAGCCCCTGCGCGAGCAGCGCCGCGACGACCCCGGTCAACACATCCCCCATGCCGGCCGAGGCCATGCCCGGATTGCCGCCGCGGCAGACCGCAACTCGACCATCCGGCGCGGCCACCAGGCTGCCGGCGCCCTTGAGCACGACGACGGCCGCATGGCGCGATGCGAGTTCGCGCGCGGCCGCGAAGCGATCCGCCTGCACCTGCGCGATCGTGCAACCGAGCAGCCGCGCGGCTTCGCCCGGATGCGGTGTCAGCACGCTGTTCGCGGGCAGCGCGCGCGGCGATGCGGCGAGCAGGTTGAGCGCATCCGCGTCGACGACCGTCGGCTTCGCGCGGTCGAGTGCGGCATCCCACAGCGCGCGCGCCCAATCACCACGCCCGAGCCCCGGACCGAGCGCGACGACATCCGCGCGCTCGAGCAGCGGCGCGATCGCTTCGGCATCCTCGACACCATGCGCCATGAGCTCGGGCCGCGCCGCATGGAGCGCGATGACGTGCGCGGCTCGCGTCGCGACACTGACGAGGCCCGCTCCGCACCGCAGCGCCGCCTCGCCGCACAGGCGCACCGCGCCGCCCATGCCGTGATCGCCGCCGACCGCGAGCACGTGGCCGAACAGGCCCTTGTGGGCGTTGCGGCGACGCGGCGGCAGTCGATCGAAGATGCACGCTTCGATGAATTCCGAATCGGCTGCGACTCCCGCAAACGCATCAGCCGGAACGTCGAGCGATGCAAGTTCCGTTTCGCCACAGCAGTCGAACGCATCGCCGGTGAACAGGCCGCGCTTCCACGCGACAAACGTGATCGTCGCGTCCGCGCGGACGCATTCGCCGCGCGGCATGCCGGTATCGGCATCGAGGCCGGACGGCACGTCGAGCGCGAGTACCGGCATGCAACCATCATTCAATCGCTCGACGAGCCGCGCCGCGAGTCCATCGAGCGGCCGCGCAAGCCCGATGCCGAACAGACCGTCCACCACGACGTCCGCACGGGGGAGCGGTGCATCGTTTGCCGCGTCACGAACGACGCCACCCGCCGCACGGAATCGATCCTGCGCGCGCAAGGCGTCGCCGCGCCGCTCGCCGGGCAAGCCGATGACGTCGACCTCGAAGCCACCGCGCAGCACCCGCTCGGCAACCAGCAACGCGTCGCCGCCATTGTTTCCGATGCCGGCCAGCACCAGCACGCGCCGCGCCGCGGGCCAGCGCCGCTCGAGCGACGCGAAGGCTGCATCGGCCGCGCGCTGCATGAGGACGAATCCCGGAATCGCGCAACGCTCGATCGCCGCCCGGTCGATGCGGCGCACGGCGGCGGCAGTGTAGAGAGCGGTCATCGTGCGATTATAGGAGCGCCCTGGAGAAAACCCGTATCCCGGCATCGATGTCCCGTCCCGATCTACGCATCGAGACGAAAGCCCCCCGCTTACCGCTTACCGCTTACCGCTCCCCGCTC
>CAYWZC010000113.1:0-1636 GCA_964462745.1 uncultured Rhodanobacteraceae bacterium | reverse complement strand
CCGCTCCCCGCTCACCGCTTTCCGCTCACTGCTCACTGCTCACTGCTCACTGCTCACCGATTCCCGATTCCCGATTCCCATTCAATCATGCCCGCCATCGACTACCACGCGCTCGCCGCCGACATCCGGCGCTGGGGTTCGGAACTCGGCTTCGACCGGATCGGCATTGCGGGAATCGAACTCGAAGCCGACGAGGCGCACCTGCTCAACTGGCTCGATGCCGGTCGCCATGGCGAAATGGAGTACATGGCACGGCACGGCCGCCGACGCAGCCGCCCGGCCGAACTCCAGCCCGGCACCGTGCGCGTGATCTCGGCACGCATGGATTACGCTCCGCCCGACATCGACACCGCCTGGGACGTGCTCGGTGACGCGAACCTCGGTTACGTGTCGCGCTACGCGCTCGGACGGGACTACCACCGGCTGATCCGGCCGCGCCTGCAACGCCTCGCGGAGCGCATCGCGACGGTTGCCGGCGAGTTTGCCTACCGCGCGTTCACCGATTCCGCGCCGGTACTCGAGAAGGCGCTCGCGCGCAACGCGGGACTCGGCTGGATCGGCAAGCACACCCTGCTGCTCAGTCGCGACGCGGGTTCGTACTTCTTCCTCGGCGAGCTGTACACCGACCTGCCTCTGCCGGTCGATTCCGAGGTCGGCGCGCACTGCGGGACCTGCACGCGCTGCATCGACGTGTGCCCGACGCATGCGATCGTCGCGCCGTATGAACTCGACGCGCGGCGCTGCATCTCCTACCTCACGATCGAATCACGCGGGTCGATACCGGCCGAACTGCGTCCCGCGATCGGCAATCGCATCTTCGGCTGCGACGACTGCCAGCTCGTGTGCCCGTGGAACAAGTTTGCGCGGGTCTCGACGCAAGCGGATTTCGCGCCGCGCCACGGACTCGACGGTGCGGCCCTGGTCGAACTGTTCGCGTGGGAAGAGGAGGAATTCCTGCACCGTACCGAAGGCATGGCGATTCGCCGCACCGGTTACGTCGGTTGGTTGCGCAATATCGCGGTCGCGCTCGGCAATGCCCCGACCAGCAACGACGTCGTCACCGGGTTGCACGCGCGCGCCGCACATCCTTCGGAACTCGTGCGCGAACACGTCGCGTGGGCGCTGGCACGCCACGAGTCGCAGCAACAGGATGCAAGAAACCGCCTGTAGGAACCGGCTACAGCCGTGATGCTTTCAGCGATGTTGCAAAAGAGCATCGCAGCCGATGCTGGCTCCTGCACATTGCTCCGGCCGCGATGACGCCGCCGCTAAGCCGCCTGCTGCGGAATCGAGCGGTTCGTGTGGGTCAGCCGGTTCTGCGCATCGACGTACACCAGGGTCGGCTGGAACCTCGCAAGCTCCGCCTCGTCGAGCGTCGCATAGGCGCAGATGATGACGAGGTCGCCCGGCTGCGCGCGATGCGCGGCGGCGCCATTGATCGAGATCGTGCCCGAACCCGACTCGGCGCGAATCGCATAGGTCGAGAAGCGCTCGCCGTTGTTGATGTTGTAGAGATGGATCTGCTCGTACTCGCGAATCCCCGCGAGATCGAGCAGGCTGCCGTCGATCGCGCACGAACCCTCGTAATGGAGTTCGGCATGGGTCACCGTCGCGCGGTGGATCTTGGCCTTGAGCA
>CAYWZC010000112.1:3813-8337 GCA_964462745.1 uncultured Rhodanobacteraceae bacterium | reverse complement strand
ATGGTGCGCATCCCGCTCAACGAATCGTCCGACCCGAAGAGCCAGATCAACGAGTATCTCGACGAGTACAAGGGCGAGGGCATCCAGCACATCGCGTGCTTCACCGACGACATCTACGCAACGGTCGAAGCGATGCGCGAAGCCGGCGTCGAGTTCCTCGACACGCCGGATACCTATTTCGAACTCATCGACGAACGCATACCCAACCACGGCGAGGACGTGCCGCGGCTCGCGCGCAACAAGATCCTCATCGATGCCGACATGGAGACGAAGAAGAAGCTGCTGTTGCAGATCTTCACCCAGAACTGCATCGGGCCGATCTTCTTCGAGATCATCCAGCGCAAGGGCAACCAGGGCTTCGGAGAGGGCAATTTCCAGGCCCTGTTCGAGTCGATCGAACGCGACCAGATGAAACGCGGCGTATTGTAGGAACACATCGGACGCATTCGCATGGCATCCAGCGGCTACCAATCCGGTTTCGGCAACGAGTTCGCGAGCGAGGCGATTCCCGGCAGCTTGCCGATCGGCCGCAACTCGCCGCAGCAGGTCGCGCACGGCCTGTACGCGGAACAACTCTCCGGCACCGCGTTCACCGCCCCGCGCCACCTGAACCGGCGCAGCTGGTTGTATCGCATTCGTCCGGCGGCGATGCACGGCGCGTTCGAACCGCTCGTGCATCCGACCTTCCACAACCGTTTCGACGAGGTGCCGGCGTCGCCGAACCAGTTGCGCTGGAGTCCGTTCGCGCTGCCGCAGGCGCCGACCGACTTCCTCGACGGCTTGTGGACGGTTGCCGGCAATGGCGGTGCCGCGGGCCAGCACGGCGTCGGCATCCACCTGTATGTGGCCAACCGCGACATGGCGGGGCGCCATTTCTACGACGCCGATGGCGAGTTGCTGGTCGTGCCGCAGCAGGGCCGGCTGCGCATCCCGACCGAACTCGGCGTGATCGAGGTCGAACCGCAGCAGATCGCGGTGATCCCGCGCGGGCTGCGGTTTCGCGTCGAATTGCCGGACGGCGCGGCGCGTGGTTACGTGTGCGAGAACTTCGGCGCCTTGCTGCGCCTGCCCGAACTCGGGCCGATCGGCTCCAACTGCCTCGCGAATGCGCGGGATTTCGAGACGCCGCGCGCCGCGTTCGAGGATGTCGAGGGCGATTTCGAGCTCGTTGCGAAGTTCCAGGGCCGTCTCTGGACGGCGTGCATCGACCATTCCCCGCTCGACGTCGTCGCCTGGCACGGCAACTACGCGCCGTACCGCTACGACCTGCGCCGCTTCAACACGATCGGTTCGATCAGCTACGACCATCCGGATCCGTCGATCTTCACCGTGCTGACCTCCGCGAGCGAAACGCCGGGTACGGCGAACATGGACTTCGCGATCTTCCCGCCGCGCTGGTTGGTCGCCGAGGACACGTTCCGGCCACCGTGGTTCCATCGCAATGTCGCGAGCGAGTTCATGGGCCTGGTGCATGGCGAGTACGACGCCAAGGACCAGAGCAGTGGCGGCGGCTTCGTGCCGGGCGGTGCGTCGTTGCACAACTGCATGTCCGGGCACGGCCCCGACGCGGCCAGTTTCGCGAAGGCGCTCGACGTGGATACGGCCAGGCCGCAGCACGTCGTCGACACCATGGCCTTCATGTTCGAGACCCGTGCGGTGCTCCATCCGACCCGCCAGGCGCTGGAATCACCGCAATTGCAGGTGGATTATCAGGACTGCTGGCGGGGCCTGTCGCGTCGGTTCACGCCGCCCGATTGACATCAATGCATCATTGCATCACGATGCACGCCCGCGATATGGGCGGGCTGACGCTTCCCCGGACATGCGCACCACTCTCGACATCCCCGAGCGCGAGCATGCGCTGTTCACCACACTGGCGCGCGATCGCGGCATCAGCCTCAGCAGACTGGTCGTGGAACTCGCCCTGCGTGGCCTGAAGCCACCGACGTCGGTGGCAGAGGCGAAGGCCGGGTACGAGGTCGACCCCGAAACCGGGCTGCCCGTGTTCGATTCCGGTCGCGTCATCACCGGCGACGACATCAAGGCGCTGGAAGACGAGGATCTGGATCGCCATGGTCCATTTGCTTGATGCCAATGTATTGATTGCGCTCGGCGACCGCGGCCACGTCCATCACGAGGCCACGCGGCGATGGTTCCGCCAGCGCGGTGACCAGCCGTTCGCCACGTGTCCGATCACGCAAGGCGCGTTGCTGCGTATCCTGCTGCGACGCGCGCCTGCGGCAATCGACGACGCGCTCGGCATCCTGCGGCTGTTCGTCGCACACCCGGCGCATCGCTTCTGGCCCGACGATCTGGATTACCGCGCCGTGCGCTGGGATGGTGTTCTCGGCCATCGCCAGGTCACCGATGCCTGTCTCGCCGCGCTCGCGCGACGGCACCGCGGTCGCCTCGCCACGCTGGATCGAGGCCTCGCGGCGCTGCACGATGATGTCGCGGAACTGATTCCCGCATGAAGGACAGCCAATGAAACTCGCAAGTCTCAAGGAGGGTGGCCGGGACGGTACCCTGATCGTGGTCAGCCGCGACCTGCGCCGCGCAGTCCGCGCACACGGCATCGCGGCGACCCTGCAAGCGGCGCTCGATGACTGGTCGAACACCGCGCCGCGACTCAATGCGCTGTCGGAATCCCTGGATGCGGGCGACGCCGACGGGGTGTTCGATCTCGACATGAACGCGCTCGCCTCGCCGTTTCCGCGCGCCTACGAGTTCGTCGATGGCAGCGCGTACCTGCCGCACGTGGAACGCGTGCGCCGCGCACGCGGCGCGACCGTGCCGGAGACCTTCTACACCGACCCGCTCATGTACCAGGCGACCAGCGCCGGCTTTCTCGGCCCGCGCGATCCGATCGTCGTGCCGAGCGAGGACTACGGCATCGATCTCGAAGCCGAGGTGGTCGTGGTCACCGACGACGTGCCGATGGCGGCGTCGGCCGAACGCGCGGCGAGCCATATCCAGCTCGTCGGCCTGGTCAACGACGTCAGCCTGCGCGGCCTGATCCCGGCCGAACTCGCCAAGGGCTTCGGCTTCCTGCAATCGAAGCCGCGCTCGGCGCTGTCGCCGGTGCTGGTCACGCCGGACGAACTCGGCGACGCCTGGCGCGGCAACAAGCTGCATCTGCCGATGCGCACCTGGATCAACGGCCAGTGGTTCGGCGAAGCCGAATGCGGCGTGGACATGCAGTTCGATTTCGCGCAACTGGTCGCGCACGTGGCGCGGACCCGGCCGCTGACCGCGGGTACGATCGTCGGCTCGGGCACGATCGCAAACCAGGACACGTCGAAGGGAGCCTCCTGCCTCGCCGAGCAGCGCACCGTCGAAACGCTGCGCGACGGCAAGCCGACGACGCCGTTCCTGAAATTCGGCGATCGGGTGCGGATCGACGTGTTCGATGCGCACGGCACGAGCATCTTCGGCGCCATCGAACAGGATGTGGTCTCGTTGCACGAGGCGTGACGCACGAAAACGGGGGGATGGCCATGAAACACGACATGACCTTGTACGGGTACTGGCGTTCGAGCGCGGCGTATCGCGTGCGCATCGCGTTGAATCTCAAGGGGCTGGTTTACTCGCAGGTTCCGATCCACCTCGTCGAGGGCGGCGGACAACAGCACAGCTCGGATTTCTGGACCCTGAATCCGCAGGAGCTCGTGCCGGTCCTGGTCGATGGCCGGCGCGTGATCCACCAGTCGCTCGCGATCGCCGAGTACCTCGACGAGCTGTATCCGGACACCCGGCCACTGCTGCCGGTCGGCGCGCGCGAACGCGCGCAGGTCCGCGCGCTCGCCCAGCTCGTCGCATGCGACATTCATCCGCTCAACAACCTGCGCGTCATGCAGTACCTCGAGCGCGAACTCGGTGTCGACAAGGACGCGCGCGACGCATGGTCGCGGCACTGGATGGCGATCGGCTTCGATGCCTGCGAGCACTTGCTCGACGCCAGCGCGTCGACCGGACGCTTCTGCCATGGCGACGCACCGAGTCTCGCCGACGTGTGCCTGGTACCGCAGCTCTACAACGCGCGCCGGTTCAATGTCGATCTCGATCCGTACCCGATCATCCGGCGCATCGAAGCCGCCTGCCGGGAATTGCCGGAATTCGATGCCGCGCGTCCGGAGAACCAGCCGGACGCGCCGGCGCCATCACCGTAGGTTGGATCGAGGGCAGCCGGGTCCCGCCGGCTTCCAGCCGTCGCGGGCGCGAGCCGGTCAGCCCGCGATGTAGCGCTGCAAGTGCTCGATCTGCGCGGATTGTTCGCTGATCACGGCCTTGACGAGATCGCCGATCGACAGCACGCCGATCACCTTGCCGTCCTCGAGCACCGGCAGATGACGCACGCGATGTTCCGTGCAAAGGCGCATGCAGGTTTCCACGCTGTCGGTCGGAGCGACCGTCACGACATCGGCCACCATGATGTCGCGCACCGGTGTGTCCGCGGACGAGCGTCCCTTCAGGATGATGTTGCGCGCATAGTCGCGTTCGGAAACGATGCCCGCGAGTTGGTCG
>CAYWZC010000112.1:0-3713 GCA_964462745.1 uncultured Rhodanobacteraceae bacterium | reverse complement strand
GCTTCCAGCGGGATCGGATCGCTGCCCGAGTACCCGGCCGGGATACACACCGTGCTGGTGATCATGCGCGCCGCGCCTGCCGCCAGGTCCGCGAACCCGCACGGAAACGGACCGGTGCAATCGCCGCCGTTGTGCGAGAACTCGAGGCCGCGCGGGAGCATGCTGTCGACGGCCACGTCGCTGGCCGCGTCGGGGCCCTCGTTGCGTACGTTGATCGTGTAGGCGAATCGCGTGCCGCGCGCGACCTGTGCCGGCGCATCGATCGAAACGGCGAGGTCGGCCCTGTCCGGCCCGGCCGATTCCGGCAACGGCCATGCCCACGCGCCGCGCGAACGCGTGAACACCGCCAGGGTCGTGAAGCCGCGATCGATGCTCATCGACCAGATCATCACGTGCGGCAGGCTTTCGAAACGCTGCCAGAGCGGTTCGGCGGCGCCGATGTCGTCGGTGTAGTACAGCCCCCAGTCGGTGCCGACGAAGACCTGCTGCGGAATGTGCGGGTTGACGATGATCGCGTTGGCCGGGATGTCCGGCAGGTTGCCGCTCTTGTCGGCCCAGGAGAAGCTTGCGCACTGCGCGTTGCAGGTGACCTGGAACACGTGGCCTGGCGTCGCGGGCGAGTTCGCATCGAACCCCGCGACGGCGGCATAGCCGACCAGCGGGTCGAGCGGGTCGGTCGCGACGTCCATGATCGGCCGGTTCGGCAGCACCTGGTTGCCGCCTGTTATATCGATCGCGGTGGCAGTTCCACTCGTGCCTAGGCCGAACACGTATTGCACGTTGCCGTCGTTCGTTCCGACGATCGCTACGGACGGATCGCTGACCGCATAGTGCAAGTTGTTGATGAACGAACGGTCGTCGCCGCCGAGCACCAGGGTTCCCTTGGTCAGGTTGCCGGTTTTCGGTGCCCAGCCGCTGCCGTTGACACCGCCCGTGGTGGTTTCCCATACGCGAGTCGAGCCCGCCACGAGATGCGTGCAGCCATTCGTCGAGCTGCAGCCACTGCCGGGCACGTCCAGCTCCCCGTAGCGGTAGATGTCGAACGGGAAGATGAAACTCAGGTTGTCGCCGAACCAGTTGCCGGACGCGTCAGTGTCCGCATCGTCCGGCCCGTTGGTACTGACCACGACATTGCCGTTCTGGCTGGAGTAGTACCAGCGCTGGCCGAGCACCGGTTCGATGCGCGACACGATGCCGTCGCCGCCAAAGGTCGAGTTCCACGCGGTGGCCTGCGGATCGCCGCCGAATACCACCGTGGCGCTGCCGTTGTCCTGGAAGCCTGCGGTGGCTCCGGGGTTCGGCGAGATCGCGAAGTCGGCGCCGATGTCGCCGTGGTAGACCTCGATCGTCGCGAGCGTGTCATTGAGCGAAATCCAGTCCGGCGAAGCCGCGAGCGCGTTGGCGGTGTAGTAGACACCACCATCGGTGCCATTGAGCAAGCGGTTCGGGTCGCCGTTCACGAACGCGCGCGCGTGATTGTCCGGATGCACGTCACCACCGGAATACGCGAACGTGAGGTTGCTGAAGCTTGCGCCGCCGTTGGTCGAGCGGAACAGGTCGATGGTGCTGGCGAACACGGTGTCCGGGTCCGTCGGCGAAACGCTGAGGCCCGCGTCGTACCACATCTGGCCACCCGCGCCTCCCGGGAAGCTGCCGTTGCTACCAACCTGCGTCCAGGTATCGCCGCCGTTCACCGTCTTCCAGATCCCGAGCACGCCGGCGCCGAGATTGGTGCTGGAAACCATCGCATACAGCGTCTGCGCATCGCCTGGCGCGGCCGCAAGCTCGATGCGGCCGATCTGGGTGGCGCCGGCGACGCCGTTGCCGGTTGCCGCGGGCCAGTGATCGGCGAGCAGGGTCCAGTCCGCGAGCGCAGGACAGGTGCCGGGTGCCGGCATCGTCGCGCGATACACGGCGTTCGCGCCATTCCGACCCAGATCGGGCTGCACCGGTGTCGGTGCGCCGCGCGTGCCGATCGCGACGTACAGCACGGTCGTTCCGCCCTGGTCGAGGGCGAGCAAGCCGGTCGTGTCCTGGCGCTGCGCACTGGCGCCGTCCGCGAAGCCATTGGTGTGACAAGGCCCGGTCCAGCTGATTCCCGCGTCCCCGGAAAAGAACACGCCGGTCTTGGTACCGACGATGACGTTGGCCGAGTCGTTCGGATCGACCACGATCTTGCCGATCGCCTGGTATTGCGGGAAGCCGCCTTGCGACGGGCCGTAGAACGGATTGAACACGTCGGCGCCGAGCAGGGTCCAGGTCTCGCCCTTGTCGGTGCTCTTGAGAACGCCTGCCGCGCCGAACGAGAACGAACCGTAGCGCAGGTCACCGGTGCCGGCATACAGCACGTCATGGTCATTCGGGTCCATCACGAGGTCGCCGATCGCCATGCTCGCGATTTCGGGGATGTCGGTCTTGACCGTCCAGGTCGTCGCGGGCGTGCAGCAGTTGGTCGTTTTCCAGACTCCGCCACCATTGGATGCGAGCCATGCGGTCGCCGGGTCGTCCGGGTCGGACACGATGGCATTGACGCGACCGGCGTTGCTGCCGATGCCGAAGCCTTCGCCGAGCAGCGGTTTCGGACCGAGTTCGGTGAACGCGAACGGGTCGAGCTCGAGCGGTGATTGCGACGAGCGGCGCCAGCTCTTGTTGCCGGCCGGGATGCCGCTCGTGATGCGCCGGTCCTGCTCCGCTGCTGCCAGCAGCCAGCGCGGCTCGAAACGCAGGTTCGCCGAATCACCGCCCCACGCAACGCGCAGTGCCCAGTAGTCGCCCTTTGGTGGGCCGCGGTGTTCTTGTTCCTCGAATTCCTCCCGGCTGCCGTGCAGGCCTGTTGCGCGTTGCGCGGGCAGGAAATGCGTGATCGCCCAGGCGACGCCGGCGAATGCCGCGACACTCGCGAAAGCCGCAATCGTCTTGTTCATGGTCTCCCCAACCCTGCCGGATTCAGTTTCCGCCGGATGGCGGATGGTATTCGTCAACCAGGTACAGCGGGCGCTGCTTGGCTTCGAGGTAAAGCCGGCCGAGGTACTCGCCGATCATGCCGAGTGCCATGAGTTGCACGCCGCCGAGAAACAGGATCACGAGCATCAGCGACGGATAGCCGCGTACCGGATCGCCGAACAGCAGGGCCTTGCCGAGCACCCACACGCCGAAACCGAACGCGAGGACCGATGTGGCGAGACCGACATAGGTCGCAATACGCAAGGGGGCGCTGGAGAACGAGGTGATGCCTTCCAGCGCGAAGTTCCACAGGCGCCAGTAGTTCCACTTCGTCTCGCCCGCGTGGCGCGGATCGCGGTGATACACGACTGCGGTCTGGCGGAAGCCGACCCAGGTGAACAATCCCTTCATGAAGCGCTGGCGTTCGCGCACCTGCTTCAATGCGTCCAGCGCGCGCCGAGACAGCAGGCGGAAGTCGCCGGTGTCGCGCGGCACCGGGGTGTCGGACAGGCGTCCGATCACGCGATAGAAGAGGGACGCGGTGAACTTCTTGAATCCGCTTTCGCCGGCGCGTGACGCACGCGTGCCGTATACCACGTCGAAACCTTCCCGCCAGCGTCGGACGAACTCCGCGATCAGCTCGGGCGGGTCCTGGAGGTCGGCGTCGATCACGACGACCGCATCCGCGTCGACATGGTCGAGACCCGCGGTCAGTGCGAGTTCCTTGCCGAAATTGCGCGACAGGCGCAGCGTCGACACCCGCGCATCGG
>CAYWZC010000111.1:6867-8375 GCA_964462745.1 uncultured Rhodanobacteraceae bacterium | reverse complement strand
CGATACCGGCACCGCGAGCAGCGGGATGATCGACGCGCGCCAGGTCTGCAGGAACAGGATCACGACCAGCACCACGAGCAGCACCGCTTCGAGCAGGGTGGTCACGACCGCCTTGATCGAATCGCGCACGAACACGGTCGGGTCGTAGACGACGTCGTACGTCAGGCCCTCCGGAAAGCGCGTCGCGAGTTCGGCCATCTTCGCGCGCACCGCATCGGACAGTTCGATCGAGTTCGCGCCGGGCGCCTCGAAGATCGGGATCGCGACCGCATCCTTGTTGTCGAGTTGCGCGCGCAGCGTGTAGTCGCCGGCCCCGAGTTCGACGCGCGCCACGTCGGCGAGACGCACGATTTCACCGTCGGCGCCGGTTTCGATCACGATGTCGCCGAACTCCTGTTCGGTCGCCAGGCGTCCCTTCGCGTTGATCGACAGCAGGAAGTCGCTGCCGCCCGGGATCGGTTCCGCACCGAGCTGGCCGGCCGAGACCTGCACGTTCTGCTCGCGCACCGCACGCACCACGTCGCCCGCGGTCAGGCCGCGCGCGGCGATCTTGTCGGGATCGAGCCACAGGCGCATCGCGTAGTCGCCGGAACCGAACAGCATCGCCTGGCCGACGCCCGGGATGCGCGCGAGTTCATCCTTGACCTTGAGCGTCGCGTAGTTGCGCAGGTACAGCGAGTCGTACTTGCCATCCGGCGAAATCAGGTGCACGACCATAGTCAGGGTCGGCGATTGCTTCTGCGTCGTCACGCCCTGCCGGCGCACGTCCTCGGGCAGGCGCGCGAGTGCCTGGCTCACGCGGTTCTGCACCTGCACCTGCGCGTCGTCCGGATCGGTGCCCGGACGGAACGTGACGGTCGTGACCAGCACGCCGTCGGAACCGGCCACCGACTTCATGTACATCATGTCCTCGACGCCGTTGATCGCTTCCTCGAGCGGTGTCGCGACGGTCTCGGCGATGACCTTGGGGTTGGCGCCCGGATACACCGCGCGCACCTGCACACTCGGCGGCACGACGTCGGGATATTCGCTGACCGGCAGCAGCGGGATCGCGATCAGGCCGGCCGCGAAGATCACGATCGACAGCACCGCCGCGAAGATCGGCCGGTCGATGAAGAAACGGGAAAAGTCCATCAGTCGGCTCCCTTGCTGCTCGCCACTTCGCGACCGGGCACGACCGGCGCGGGCGCGCCGTCCATCGCGACGAGGGTCGGATCGACCGGCATGCCCGGGAAGAACACCTTCTGCACGCCGTTGACGATGACCCGGTCCTGCGCGCCGAGGCCCGAGCGCACCACGCGCAGGCCATCGGTCGCGCGGCCGAGTTCGACATCCTTGCGCTGCGCCTTGTTGTCGGCGCCGACCACGTACACGTAGGTGCGGTCCTGGTCGGTCAACACCGCCTTGTCGTCGATGAGCAGGGCGGGGAATTCGTCGCCGCCGCGCAGCTCCACGCGTGCGAACAGGCCCGGCTTGAACACGCGGTCGGCATTCGGCAACACCGCTCG
>CAYWZC010000111.1:2674-6767 GCA_964462745.1 uncultured Rhodanobacteraceae bacterium | reverse complement strand
CGCGTGCGAACAGGCCCGGCTTGAACACGCGGTCGGCATTCGGCAACACCGCTCGCGCGCTGACCGTTCCGGTGTCGGGATCGACGTGGTTGTCGATGAAATCGACCACGCCTTCATGCGGGAAACCGGTTTCGTCGGCGAGGCCGACGCGCACCGGAGTGTCCGTGCGATCCCGTTCGCCGTCGCGCGCGAGCGCGCCATACCGCAGCGAACTCTGTTCGTCGATCGAGAAATACACGTGCATCGGATCGAGCGAAACCACGGTGGTCAGCAGGGTCGCGTCGGCCTGGGCAAGATTGCCGACCGTGACCAGTGCGCGGCCGGCCTGGCCGTCGATCGGCGAGCGCACCTCGGTGAACTTGAGGTTGAGCTTCGCGGTCGCGACGGCCGCCTCGGCCGCGTGCACCGCGGCCGCAGTCTGCGCGGTCGCGGCGACGCGCGTGTCGAGTTCCTCGCGCGAGATCGCCTTCGCGGCGGCGAGGGTTTGCGCACGCTCGACCTGGGTCCTCGCGAGGCGTGCCTCGCTGCGCGCGCGCTCGAGTTCGGCCTCGGCGCGATCGAGTTCGGCCTGGTAGCTGCGCTGGTCGATCACGAACAGCAGGTCGCCTTTCGCGACTTCCTGGCCTTCCTCGTACGCGACGCGTTCGACGTAGCCGGTGACGCGCGGACGCAGTTCGACCGTCTCGACTGCGGCGACCCGGCCGGTGAAACCGTCCCACAGGCTGACATCGCGCGTAACGACCTTGGCCACGTCGACCGCGGGCGCGGGCGGCGCGGTCTGGCCGGTCGCGGTGCGGCTGCCGCAGCCACCGAGGCCGAGCACGACCAGCGTGATCGCGGCGATGCCGACCAGGGCGAGGATGGAACGCCGCAACTGCGGCGCGTAGCGATGGATCTGGAACGGACCTGCGTGAAGCGGACCGACCTGATACGGCGCGGGCAGGTACGAATGACGAAGCGAGGGATGGTTGGCGTTCATGGCGACGGGAATTCCTGGTTGGGATGGGAAGACGGCGAAGGAGTGGAAGGCGACAGCGGCGCGATCAGCGAGCGCAGCAGCTTGCCGGCGTCGTGCTGACAACGTGCTGGCAGCAGGCTCGGGTCGCGCTGCGGTACCGGCGGCGGCGGCGCGCGCGTCGTTTGCGGCGCGTTGCCGGCGGGCGCGGCAGCGCCGGCATGGCGCACGATCGCGCTGGAGGCATCGGTGCGATCGACCAGCGCGAGCGCGCGCCGACCGACATCGAGCGCGCTCGGCCAGCACGTCGCGGCGTGGTCGCGATTGCATTCGGTGCGCACCGGCGAATCGACCGCGAGCATCTGCACGCGCACCGACCATGCGCGCGCCTCGTCGTGCAGCACGCGCGCGAGCATGCGCAATGCCGCGCTGCACACCGAGCGATGCCCGTAGCCGGCCCACGGGTGCTCGCCGCCTGGGCCGCCGATGAGGACGTAACTCGAACCGCGATCGGATTCGGCGAGCAACGGCAACAGGTGACGCGCGGCGGCGAAATGCGGCGCGAGGTCCTCGTCGAGTTCCCGGCGCAGCGCCTCGACCGGCTGGTCGAGAATCCGCCCGCGCGCGACCGGGCCGCACAGGCAGGCGACGATGCCCGCGATCGGACGATGGAGTTCACGCAGTGCACCGGCGAGCGCCGCGGCATCGGCATCGCCCGCGACCGAACCGCGCAAGCGGTGCAGGTCGCCGGTGCGCCGCTCGACGCCGTGCTCGATGCCGAGCCCACCGGCATCATGCCGATCGACGCCGTGATTCGCGACGTCACGCGCGAACAACGCGTCGAGCCGGGCCGCATCACGCGCGACCGCGATCACCGTGCGGCCCGCATCGAGCGCGGCATGGACGACGCCGGAGCCGATCACGCCGGTCGCGCCGAGAACGACGATCGCGGGCGTCATGGCGCCACCTGCGATGGCATTTGGGTACCGCCAGATGGCGTTCGCGCGCGGCCACGTGCGGGTTCGGGACGGTCACCCAACATCGTTCCCGCGCAGCCCCACAACCCGTCCGCGGACGTCATTCCCGCGGAAGCGGGAATCCATTGGCGCTTCGGGCCGGGCGCAACAGCGAAAGTGGATTCCCGCGTTCGCGGGAAGGACGCCCTGCGGTGGCTTTCTCCCAATTCCGGGATTATCCGTCCCGAATTCGGGACAATGCCGGAACCGGAGGCGCAAGTGGACCCGTGTCGCAGTTGCGCCGGCGCAGCATCGAACCCGGTGGTCGCGTCAAGGGTCGGCAATTGCACCGACTCGCGCGAAACCTCGGAAATCGTTGCGGATTTCGCCGGATACAAGGCCGGGAACGGCGTCAAATCGCGATCTTCCGCTGCCACTCCGTGGGCGCGCCGAAACGGGTCAAGTTGGGATTGTTGCGGGAACATCGGAAGTCCGTGCGGGGAACCTGCGCACAGAGTAGGTCTGCAATCGGGACTTGATTAGTCCCCGAATCGGGGAATAATTGTCCCGCTTGCGGGCCAATGGCTCGCGTCCTTCCAGGAGCCCCTCATGGCCCGCGATCTCAACGACACCCTGATCTTCGTGAAAGTGGTCGAACACGGCAGCTTCATCGCCGCCGCCAGGATCCTGCGCCTGCCCAAGACCACGGTCAGCCGCAAGGTGCAGGAACTCGAAACCCGCCTCGGCGCGCAATTGCTGCACCGGACCACACGCAAGCTCGGCCTGACCGAGGCCGGCAACATCTATTACGAACATTGCCAGCGCATCGCGCGCGAACTCGACGAGGCAGAAAGCGCGGTCGGCCAGTTGCAGGGCGGCCCGCGCGGCTGGCTGCGCGTCACCGCGCCATACTCGCTCGGCATCGAACGCCTCGCGCCGCTGCT
This sequence comes from uncultured Rhodanobacteraceae bacterium, assembly GCA_964462745.1. Classification (GTDB taxonomy): domain Bacteria; phylum Pseudomonadota; class Gammaproteobacteria; order Xanthomonadales; family Rhodanobacteraceae; genus Dokdonella_A. The sequence goes on along the minus strand of CAYWZC010000111.1, from coordinate 3,912 downwards.
CGGTCAGTTCCATGCGCGCCATCCCGAGGTGCGCATCGAGATGCTGCTCAGCAACGAACCGCTCGACCTCATCGACAAGGAAATCGATGTCGCGCTGCGGGTCGGCAACCTGCCCGATTCGAACCTCGTCGCGCGCCGCCTGTCGGTGCTGCGCACCCAGGTGTACGGCAGCCCGGCCTACCTCGAACGCCACGGCGAACCGCTGCACCCGGACGACCTGCAACACCATCGCACGTTCGGCATGCAGAAGATGATGCGCAACGGGCATTACTACTGGCCGCTCAGCGACGGCGAGCAAACGGTCGAATACCGCATCGACCCGATCATGGTCGCGAACGATCCCGCCGCGGTGCGCGGCGCGCTGTTGTGCGGAGAGGGCCTGATGCTGGCCAGCGACATCATGGTGCGCGCGTACGCCGAGAACGGCCACGTGCGGCGCGTACTCGCGGGTTGGGCCGGTCCGGAACTCGAACTCAACGCGCTGTTCCCGCGCGGCCAGGTGACCTCGCCCAAGGTGCGCGCATTCGTCGACTTCCTCGTCGAACGCCTCAACCTCGACGCCGACTACATGGAAAGCCTGTGCCCGAACCGCGCGTACAAGGACAAGTCGCGCGCCGAGACTTCGGTCGCAGAGGAACTCGCGCGGGTAGCACGCGAGCACGACCGAGAAGAGGCTGTCGAAGTGGCTGACGCGCGGCGCTGAGGTCCGCGCGCCAACGCTCCCACCGGACCCGACGCGCCGCGACCGCGTCTTGCCGCTCGCATAGAGGACTGCGCTAAGCTGCGATCGTCCCCGTGAGGGGAACGATCAGCGAAGCAGGCACGCGCGGCGCGAAGCCGCAGGGGGATTCGAATGCGCCGTGGAAAACGGATCGCGCCGGACGGCCGCCAGGCCCCGCGCCTCAAGGCCAGGCTCAAGGCCGCGCCTGCCGATACGCCCGAATCCACCCGCATCCGCCTGCACCGCGCGATCAGCTGGTTCGCGCGCGCCGAGACCGAATCCGACGACCCGGACGCGCGCTTCGTGTTCCTGTGGATCGCGTTCAACGCGGCCTACGCGCGCGAATTCGGCTTCGAGAAGAATGCGCGCGACCAGCTCGCGGGATTCTTCGCGCAACTGCTGTCGTTCGATCGCGAACGGCGCCTCGCCGACCTCATGCTGAGCCGATTCTCCGGACCGATTCGCACCCTCGTCGCGAACCGCTACGTGTTCGAGCCGTTCTGGAAGGCGCTGCGCG
>CAYWZC010000111.1:0-2574 GCA_964462745.1 uncultured Rhodanobacteraceae bacterium | reverse complement strand
CGCACCCTCGTCGCGAACCGCTACGTGTTCGAGCCGTTCTGGAAGGCGCTGCGCGAACACGACTCCAGCGACGGCTGGGAACGAAAGCTCAACACGAGCCACCGGCGCGCGCTGCGCGCCGTGCTCGACGGCGATACCGGCTGCGTGTTGTCGGTGGTGTTCGACCGCCTCTACGTGCTGCGCAACCAACTCGTGCACGGCGGCGCGACCTGGTCCGGCCGCGTGAACCGCGCACAAGTCCGCGACGGCGCGAACCTGCTGCTCGCGATCGTCCCGGTCGTCGTCGACCTCATGCTCGACCATCCGGACGCGGACTTCGGCGAGATCCTGTATCCGGTGCTGGAGCGGTAGCGCAACACGAACCGCATCACGGCTGAAGCCGGTTCCTACCAAATCTCTAAGCATCCAGCTTGTAGGAGCCGGCTTCAGCCGCGATGCCTCTGGCTCCAATCTGCCGTGGTATCTCGACAGCGCAGAGCGGCTTGCATGATGTCGCAAAAGCCCCTGCACTCAAAGCAGGTCGTCGAGAAACTCCGATGCGGGCGTCACGCCGGAAACGAACAGGCGGTCGCGCGCACGCGTGCAAGCGACGTAGAGCAAGTGACGCTCGGTGTCGTAGATCTCTTCGAGGTCGGCATCGTCGCCCACCGATTCGATGCGCTGCTGCGACGGAATCACCTCGTCGTCGCAGGCCATCACGGCCACCGCTCGAAACTCGAGGCCCTTGGCCCGATGCATCGTGCTGATTGCCACGTGGCCCGGCAGCGGCGGTGTCGCGTCATCGAGTACCTGGAACGGCAGATCGGCCGCGGCCAGCGCGGCGCGGCAACGATCGAGTTGATCCGGCGATCGCACGAACGCACCCAACTCGTGCGGCATCATGCCGTCGTCCACACAGCGGCGCAGCCATGCGCCGACCGCGGTCGATTCAAGGCCCGCAGTCCCGAAGGATTGAATATCCGGCAGCGGACCATTGAATACCGATACGGTGCCACGGCGCTCCTCGACATTGCCGTCCACGTCGGTCACTTCCGGTGCCAGCAAGCGATCGGCCTGCATGCGAATCTGATGCGAGGTTCGGTAGTTGATGTGCAGGGTGCGCGAGCGACCGCGAATATCGACGCCCAGCGACTTCCACGAGAACGGTTGCTGGAAGATGCGCTGGCCGAGATCGCCGGCAAAGAACAGTGCATTCGGACGATCCCCGCCCAGCGCGGCAAGGAATCGCAGTTGCGCGACACTGACGTCCTGCGCCTCATCGATCACGGCAAAATCGAACGGAGGATTTCGGCGCGTGGGCAATTCGTCAGCGAGCCGGGCAAACATGCCGGCACGGGTCAACTTGCCCTGTCGCCGCAACTCCGCGCGGACATTCTCGCAGATCGCCCACAAGAGCGCGCGTCGGGATTCCGGCAACCGGGTCTTGCGGCCCAAGCGCTGCACGTCACGGTATGCCTCCCATGACGTCAACTGCCAACCGTCCACCACGTTTTCCCACTCGGACCAAAGGAAGCTCGCGCTGAACCCATGCCCGGGATGAGCCGTTGCCGCGGCTTGCACCAAATCCCGCTGTTCCTCGCGCGACGCCACGTGGAGCGGACCGAACGCCTGACCGTACAGTCGATCTCCAATGGCATCCATCGCATAGACATCGATGCGCTCACCCAGCCTCGGCTCGTTGCCGATAAGGCGTCGCAACTTCACGCGCAGCGCGTTGGCCAGCGTATCGGAGAATGTCGCGACCAGGACCCGACCCTGCGGATGTATGCGCGCCAGATGCACCGCGCGATGCAGCGCCACGATGGTCTTGCCGGTGCCGGCCGAACCGGATACCCGCGCTGGACCGCTGTAGTCCTTCTCCACCCACTCGCGCTGCGCCGGGTGCAGGAAGATCGTCCACTTGTCCCATGGGTACTCCAGTGCGCGTTCGAGTTCCTCGACATTGGTCATCACGCGGAACCGGCGTTGCGCATCCGGGTGATCGAACGGCCCGACGTCGTCCGTTGCCACGACAGCCGGTGCCGGCGTGCCACCCGTGGCCAATTCCAGCAAGGCCTCGGCTGCCTCGGATGGCAGGTGATCCGTCAGTTCGAGCAGCGTGTCTTCGTCGGCCGCGCGTACATCTGCCAACCACTCCTCGGGGACGCCATACGCCAGCAAGTCTCCATCGGCGACACCCGCCAGCAGTCGCGGCCTGGCCGGCGCCGGCTGCTCGACCTCCACGTACTTCGGGATCGCAATTTCCTCGATCCGTTCGCGGACTTCCACCAACTGCGCCGCACCCGTCTTCGGATGGGTTTCCAGTTTGCGCCGCTCGGCCCACTGGTAGGCCTTGTCGTGGTGATCCACGTAGCAGAGCAGCAGGCTCCCCTCGGTGCGGTGCACGATCAGGCGGATATCACTGCCCACACGCACGGACCAGAAGTTCTTGTCCTTCGCCTTGTCGAGCTTGTGGAAGCTCATACCCGGATTGGCCGGGTTCATCTGCAAGTCGAACGCCGTCGTCTTGACCGCCTTCTGTTCGTCGCCGGTCAGGCGCGCGAGGCTGTCGGTGAAGGTGTCGGCGATGCGGAA
>CAYWZC010000110.1:5333-8665 GCA_964462745.1 uncultured Rhodanobacteraceae bacterium | reverse complement strand
CTGAAGCTGGCTCCTACAAAAAGCGCCGGTATGCCACCGTAGGAACCGGCTTCAGCCGTGATGCTCTTGCGCCGCGGAGCTCGGATCGTCGAGCCAGATCGCGTCCCAGAACGGATACGAACCGACGCGGGTCACGAGCCCGGCACGAACCGGATTCATCACGATGTACCGCGCGATTCCATGGAGATCCTCGTCCGTTCGCAATGCGTGATCGTGGAAACCGGGCGCCCAGACGGCGCCGCGCCGGTGCCCTGCCATGTTCGCCGCGTGCGCCATCGCACCCTTGATGCGGCCGACCAAGCCCGACAGCGTATCGCACTCGCCGAGCTGGATGAGGCCGTGCCAGTGATCGGGCATCAATACCCAGCACAGGACTTCCGAGGCGCGCCACAAATGCTTCGGGCGAGCGGCCCGGATCGCAGCGACCGCCGTATCGGCGCAAGCGAACACAGGGTCCCGTGCGACCGTTCCGAAGGTCACGAGATACACGCGCCCGGCTTCGTCCCAGCGCCCACGCCGGAGTGCCGATCGGCCGGCTTTCGGGAGTTTCTTACGATCCATCGTCGCAGTCTCGCGATCCGGACCCTTCCACGCGACCGGCCAAGCCCGCGATCCCGCGTAGGAAAATCGCCCGATGGAGACGTTCCCGCGCCCCGCAATGCCGCAGAAACCAGCCCGTAGGAACCGGCTTCAGCCGTGATGCTTCTTGCGTCGCGCTACATCGAAACCAAAGGCCTCGCAGCTGAAGCTGGCTCCTAAAAGAAAGCGCGGGCATGCCGTTGTAGGAACCGGCTTCAGCCGTGATGTTTTGCGTCGCGCTACATCGAAGCCAACGGCATCGCAGCTGAAGCTGGCTCCTACAAAAAGCAAAAGCGCCGGTATCGCGCTGCAGGAACCGGCTTCAGCCGTGATGCTTGTGTGTGTCGGCGCCGGCCCCGGGCGGGGCGTTGAAGATCCAGTAGCGCGAGCTCAGGTAGTTGCACAGCGCACCCGCTACGGAACCGATGGCGACGCCGATCGCGGGCCATTCGCGGACCAGCGGGAACAGCCACACGCACACCGCATACGCGCCATAGTTGAGCGCGAAGCCGCCGGCCATCGCGGCGAGATAACGCAGCAGCTCGCCGCGTCGGCTGCCATAGCGGCGCTTGCCTGCGAACGTGTAGCGGCGGTTGAAGTTCCACGTTGCGCACACCGCGGCGAGGAACGACGCGAGTCGCGCAACGTACGGATCGACGCCGTGCAAGCGCACCAGCCATTGCACGATCGCGGCATCGATCGCGAAACCGATGACGCCGCTGACGCAGAACAGGAGCAGTTCGCGCCGCAGCGCGCGGTTCATTGCGACCGGTTTCCGAACAGCGCCGCCATCGCGTCCACATCGGGCGTGCGCACGACGCCGCGCTCGGTCACGATCGCGTCGACGAGCTGCGCCGGGGTCACGTCGAACACCGGGTTCCATGCGTCGGCTCCCGCAACGACCGTGCGCTGGCCGGCGTGCATCAGCAGTTCGTCGGCCGCGCGCAGCTCGATCTCGATGTCCTCGCCGCTCGCGGTCGCCATGTCGACGGTCGATGCGGGTGCGACGACCATCGTGCGCACGCCGTGGAAACGCGCCGCAATCGCGAGCTGGTAGGTGCCGATCTTGTTCGCGACATCGCCATTCGCGGCGATCCGGTCCGCGCCGACGACGAGCCATTGCACGTCGCCGGTTTTCATGAGGTGCGCCGCGGCGGAATCCGCGATGAGGCGCGCGGGGATGCCGTCGCGCAGCAGCTCCCACATGGTCAGGCGCGCGCCCTGCAGCCACGGCCGCGTCTCGCCCGCGAACACGCGCGTGATCTTGCCGGCCGCGTAGCCCGCGCGTACCACGCCGAGTGCGGTGCCGTAGCCCGCGGTGGCGAGCGATCCGGTGTTGCAATGGGTCAGGACGCCGACATCGTCATCGAGGAGGGCCGCGCCGAGTTCGCCCATGTGCCGGTTCGCAGCGAGATCCTCGTCGGCGATCGCCTGCGCCTCGCACGCGAGCGACGCCGCATCGGCCCCGCGCTCGATCGCGCGTTTCATGCGATCGAGCGCCCACATGAGGTTCACCGCGGTCGGTCGCGCGGTGCGCAGTTCCGCGAGCGCATCCGCGAGCGACGCCGAATCGTCCTGCGCGGCGAGCACGACGGCCCAGGCCGCGGCAATGCCGATCGCGGGCGCGCCGCGCACGACGAGGTCGCGGATCGCATCGGCGACTTGCGTCGCACTGCGACATTCGACCCACGCCTCGTCGAACGGCAGGCGGCGCTGGTCGAGCAGGTCGAGGCGATCGCCCTGCCAGCGGATGGCGCGGACGCTGTCGTGTGCGTCATTCATCGTCGTTCCCGATTCGTCGAGCGTGGCTCATGCGCGGTGGTAGGGATGACCCGCGAGCAGGCTGGTCGCACGATACAACTGCTCGGCGACGATGACGCGGACCAGCATGTGCGGCAGGGTCAGCGGACCGAGCGACCAGCGCTGCGCGGCAAGCGCAAGCACTTCGGCCGCGTGTCCGTCCGCGCCGCCGATCACGAACGCGAGGTCGCGGCCCTGCATACGCCAGTTCGCGAGTTCGCGCGCAAGTTGCTCGCTGCTCCACGACGCGCCGCGCTCGTCGAGCGCGATCACCTGCGTGTCGCGCGGGATCGCGGCGCGAACCGCCTCGCCTTCGGCGGCGATCGCGCGATCCGTGCTGCGGCCCTTGCCGCGTACGCCGGGCGCAATCTCGACGAGTTCGAGTGGCAACGCGTGCGACAAGCGTTTCGCGTACTCGGCAAAACCGCTCGCGACCCAGGCTGGCATGCGCTCGCCGACCGCGATCAGCCGCGCGCGCATCGGGTCGGGACCTGGGATGCCACGCAGGGCGGATTCACGTCGCCGAACCGCTGTTCTCCCTCCCCGATCCCGGGAAAGGGACGCGGTGGGAGGAAGCGTCCGGGAACACCGCCACGCAAGGCTCAGCCCGCGTCGGCGAACGCGGGTTCGTCGTCGCCGACCGTCCACAGGCGTTCGAGCCCGTAGAACTCGCGCGTGCGCGGCAGCATGATGTGCACGATGACGTCGCCGAGGTCGACGAGCACCCATTCGCCCTCGCGTTCACCCTCGACCCCGATCGGCGGCAGGCCGAGGCGCTTGGCCTGGCGCACGACTTCGTCCGCGATCGACTTGACGTGCCGGCTCGAGGTGCCGCTCGCGACGACCAGGGTGTCGGCGACCGAGGTCTTGCCGCGCACGTCGATCGCATTCACCTCGCGCGCCTTCATGTCGTCCAGGGCGCGCATCACCGATTGCTGCAACTGCTCGACGAC
>CAYWZC010000110.1:0-5233 GCA_964462745.1 uncultured Rhodanobacteraceae bacterium | reverse complement strand
GCCGCTGGAACGAGGAAGCGCGGCTGGCGCCCCGCGGCGAGCAGTTCGCGGATACGGCTCGCGGAGATCTCGAGCGGCGTGATCGCGATCGGCAACACGCGGCCGGCCGGCGATTCGCGCAGCGCCTGCGGCGCGGTGCAGCGGCGCGACGCGATCTTGATGCGCAACGACGCGCCGGGCTGGAGTTCGTGGCCGGGCCGGGTCAGCACGCCGATGTGGGCAAAATCGAACAGCTCGCGCCAGCGATGCCAGTCAGGCAAACCGTGGAACGCGTCGATGCCGAGCAACAGCACCAGCGGTCGCTCCGGGCCGATTTCCTCGCGCAGCCCGAGCAAGGTGTCGATCGTGTACGACGGCCCTTCGCGGCGCAATTCCCGGTCGTCGAGAACCAGGTTGCGCTGGCCCTCGAGGGCGGCGCGCAGCAGCGCGACGCGCTGCGCGGGGCTTGCAACCGGGGTTGCGCGATGCGGCGGCACATGGGCCGGGACCAGGCGCACCTCGGCGCCGAGCAGTTCGGCCGCTTCCCAGGCCGCACGCAGGTGGCCGTTGTGGACCGGATCGAAGGTGCCGCCGAGGATCGCGAGCGGTCGCGACGACGGCGCGAACCGATTCATGCGAGCAGGTCCCGCGCACGACGCGGCGCGGCGATCGCGGCGATCAGGCGTTCCAGCTCGCGCCATGCGTCGCCGGCCGCGCGGCCCTTCGCGATGCGATCGATGTAGCCGGCCTGGACCAGGCACGCTTCCCAGTGTTCGCGGCCGGCCTGGCCGAGCGCGCGGCGGAACAACGATTCGCGCTGCGCCGGTCGGATGTACTCGGCGCGCAACGCCGCATCGACGTTGCGACCCGCGCTCGCGACGCGCAGCAGCACGCGCAGCTGATTGAGGATCCAGCCGAGCAGCGGGATCGGTTCGGCGCCTTCCGATCGCAATCCGGCGACGATGCGCAGCGCACGCGCCGCGTCGCCGCCGATCGCGGCATCGGTCAGGCGGAACACGTCGAAACGCGCATCACCGGCCACGTTCGCCTCGAGCTCGGCGATATCGATCGGCGTGCCGGCGGGCAGCAGCGCGAGCTTGTCGATCTCCTGCGCGGCCGCGAGCAGGTTGCCCTCGACGCGTTCGGCGAGGAAGGCGATCGCGTCGCGGCTGATCTCGACACCGCGCGATTTCGCGCGCGCCGCGAGCCAGGCCGGCTGCTCCTCGCGTTTCAGCGGCCAGACCGGAACAAAGGTGCCGACGCGCTCGATCGCGTTGACCCATGCGCCGGCATGCTTGCTGCTCCAATCGTTCGCGGTGACCAGCAGCACCGTATCCGGCACCTGCGCTTCGCAGAACGCGACGATCGCGGCACTGCCGTCCTTGCCCGGCTTGCCGGTCGGCAGGCGCAGGTCGACGAGGCGCAGGGTCGAGAACAGCGACATCGCACTGCCCGCCTCGGCGAGCCGGTTCCAGTCGAAATGCGCCTCGACGTCGAGCACCTCGCGCTCGGCATAGCCGACTTCCCGCGCACGCGCGCGCAGCGCATCGGCCGCCTCGAGCACGAGCAGATGCTCCGCACCCGCGATCAGGTACGCCGGCTTCAGCGCATCCGCGGCAAGTTGCCGGTGGAACTGGGCGAGGTTCGTGGGCATGCCGGGATTGTACGCGGACCACCTCGACGCCGTGGGGCCACACGCCGGCTCAAGGGCCGTAGGTCGATTCAAGCGGCGCAGCCACGGAACCGACGGCGGGGCGGTGCGCGATACCTTGCATGAACATCGTCGGACTTCGGGCGTCGTCGGCTCCGGCCCTTTGGGCCTTGAGCCGACCTACGGCCCTGATCGGACCTACATCACACGCGTCAGGGCGTGCGCGAGCGCGCCTTGCTGACCGCCTCGAGGCGGCGCAGCAGGGTCTGGACCATGTCGCGTTCGAGTTCGGCGGTCAGGAGATCGGTTTCGGCGGAGATGCCGAGCGCCTGGCTCGCGTCGAACGTGAAGTTGCGCGTGAGTTCGATGACCTGCGGAGGCACGAGGATCGTGCCGGCCGCGTCGGTCACGTTGAACTCGACGTGGTAGCGGATCGTGTATTCGTTCGCGCGCGCGCGGCCGCTGACCGACAGCACGTCGGTGTGGAAGGTATTCGCGGTGATCGCGAGCACCGCGACGCCGGGCTCGACTTCGTCCACGACCACCACGCCCGACCGCGGCAGCGCCTTGGCGAGATCCCGGCCGAGCGCGCCCAGCGGATCGCCGATCTCGATGTGCATGCGCTGCATGCTCGCCGGCAAGGATGCCTCCTGGCGCAGATGGAAGCCGCAGCCGGCGCAAACGGCGACGAACAGGCTCGCGAGCAGGACGGACGAGGTGCGCAGGATCATGTTCGGGTTCCGGCGAGGATGGGAGGGCCTGGCTCGAGCAGATCGTACGGCGCCTGCCAGAGCGGCTGCGAGCGGATCCGGTCGAGCCATGCGTCGATCGCGGGCCAGCCGGCCGGATCGACCGCCGCCTGGTCCGCCCAGAACAGGTAGCCGCAACAGGATACATCGGCGATCGTGATCGCATCACCGACGAGGAACGGCGATTCGCGCAATGCGCGGTCGAGCCGATCGAAATCGGCCAGCATGCGCGCTTCGAACCATGCGTCGAGCGCCGGGCCAGCGGTGGTGAAACGTCGCGAGAAGCGCAGGTGCGGCAGGCTCATCGCGAGCCGGTTCGCCTCCCACGCGAGCCACACGCGTACCTGCGTCCGGGCCGCGGGCGTCGCGCCATCGAGCTGGCCGTGGCGGCGCGCGAGATGGTCGAGGATCGCATTCGACTGGCACACCGCGAGGCCGTCGTCCTCGACCAGCACCGGCACCTCGCCGAACAGCGACACGCGCCGGAAATCCGCCTGCCGCTGCTCGCGCGGCAGGTTGAGATCGACCGTGCGCTGCTCGAACGGCACCCGCATCAGGGTCAGCGCGAGCGCGACCTTGTAACTGTGACCCGATTCGTGGTGGCAATAGAGCAGCGGCATCGCACGTCCTGCGGTCAGATGACGATGTTGACGATCTTGCCGGGCACGACGATGACCTTCTTCGGCGCGGCGCCCGCGAGTTGCGCGACGACTTTCGGTTCGGCGAGCGCGAGCGCCTCGATGTCGGCGCGCGCGGCGGCTACCGGCGCCTCGATCGTCGCACGCAGCTTGCCGTTGACCTGCACCGCGAGCGTCGCGGTATCGCGCACCAGGGCCGATTCGTCGACCACCGGCCACGGTTGGTCCTCGATCAGGGTTTCGGCGTGACCGAGCATCTGCCACAGTGCGTGGCTCGCGTGCGGCGTGACCGGGTTCAGCAACAGCACCAGCGCCTCGAGCGCTTCGTGACGCACCGCGCGGCCCGCCTCGCTCGTGTCGCTGAATCGGCCCAGCGCATTGAGCAGCTCCATGAGCGCCGCGATCGCGGTGTTGAATGCATGGCGCCGGCCGAAATCGTCGCTGACTTTGCGGATCGTCTCGTGGACCTGGCGGCGCATCGCCTTTTGTTCGGGGCTGAGGGCCGAGGGCTGAGGGCCGGGAGCGGGTTGCGCGGCATGCGCCGCCACGTCGCGCCACAGGCGCTTCAGGAATCGCGACATGCCTTCGACGCCGGCCTCGTTCCACTCCAGCGACTGGTCCGGTGGCGATGCGAACATCGAGAACAGGCGCACGGTGTCCGCGCCGTAGCGATCGACCATGGTCTGCGGGTCGACCCCGTTGTTCTTCGACTTGGCCATCTTTTCGGTATTGCCGATCGCGACCGGCTTGCCGTCGCTGCGCAAGACGGCGCCGGTGATCTTGCCGCGCGCGTCCTTTTGCACCTCGACATCGGCCGGATTGATCCATTCGCGCTGGCCGTTCGCGGCTTCGCGGTAGAACGTCTCCGCGACGACCATGCCCTGGCACAACAGGTGGGTCGCCGGCTCGTCCGAATCGACGAGGCCCGCGTCGCGCAGCAGCTTGTGGTAGAAGCGGAAGTACAGCAGGTGCAGGATCGCGTGCTCGATGCCACCGATGTACTGGTCGACCGGCAGCCAGTAGTTCGCGCGCGCATCGACCTGTTCGGCCGCGCCGGGACTCGTGTAGCGCGCGTAGTACCAGGACGATTCCATGAACGTGTCGAAGGTGTCGGTTTCGCGCTCGGCCGGGCCACCGCACTTCGGGCAGGTCGTCTTGCGCCATTCCGGATCGGCCTTGATCGGCGACTTGACCCCGGTGAACTCGACGTCCTCGGGCAGGACCACGGGCAACTGGTCCTCGGGTACCGGCACCGCGTCGCACTTCGCGCAGTACACGATCGGGATCGGGCAACCCCAGTAGCGCTGGCGCGACACGCCCCAGTCGCGCAGACGAAAATTGACCCGGCGCGCGCCGTTGCCGTCGCGCTCGAGGCGCGCGGCAATCGCTTCGAACGCCGCATCGAAATCGAGGCCGTCGAACTCGCCCGACTCGACGAGATATCCGTGTTCGGTCCACGCGCCGACCTCGTCGATGCCGCGCCGGAACTCGTCGACCACGGAGAACGCCGGCACCGGCTCGAACACGTCGATGCCGTCGCCGCCGCCGAGCGCGACGTCCATCGGCGCGCGGTTCGCGGTCGCGTCGCGGTCCAGCTCGCGGATCGCGTCGCGCACCGCTTCGCTGACGATGACCATGCGCTTGGGCAGGCTGTAGCGGGTCGCGAACTCCCAGTCGCGCTGGTCGTGCGCGGGTACCGCCATGACCGCGCCGGTGCCGTAGGTCATCAGCACGAAGTTCGCGATCCAGACCGGCACGGTTTCACCGCTGATCGGGTGGATCGCGCGGATGCCGGTGTCGATGCCCTTCTTTTCCTGGGTTTCGAGATCGGCCTCGGCGGTGCCGCCGTGGCGGCACTCCTCGATGAACGCCGCGATGCGTGGGTCGGATTTCGCCGCTTCCAGCGCAAGCGGATGCTCGGCGGCGATCGACAGGAAGGTTACGCCCATGAGGGTGTCGGGGCGCGTGGTGAACACGGTCAGGGTCGCGTCCGAGCCTTGCACCGCGAAGCGGATGTCCAGACCCTCGGAGCGCCCGATCCAGTTGCGCTGCATGGTCTTGACCGAATCCGGCCAACCCGGCAGCTGCTCGAGGTCGTCGAGCAGTTCCTGCGCGTAGGCGGTGATGCGCAGGAACCATTGCGGAATCTCGCGCTTCTCGACCACCGCGCCGGAGCGCCAGCCGCGCCCGTCGATGACCTGCTCGTTCGCGAGCAC